>JBGUKV010000097.1:0-5829 GCA_045114655.1 Candidatus Allocopromorpha sp.
TAGCTCGCTGATACTGACAGGGATGCCTGTCTTGAACGAGAAGCCCCCTCCTCTAAGCCGCAAGGCGTAGGTGGGGGAGCACGTCACATGTGTTACGGGCGGATACGACAGATCCCGGATCAGATTCCGGGCATGTCTGGGCAGACCCGACCGGATTTGACTCGGATCATGCTTGGCTCAGCCGAAATTGGTGTAATAATTGCTGCTTCCGAAGGCGTTTTCATCATCGGAAGGGCATCGGCTACTGGCAGCACCCAAGAAATTACAAAAACTGACAGGGATTACCAAAATATGTAAAGCCAACTAACAAATAAAGGAAATTATTTCAAATAAATAGAAATATTTGGGATTCGCGCGGGTGCCGCAACGAGTATTGATGAAAAACAGGTGTCAAACACATAAAAATTACACCAGCGCCCGATGAAGCGCCCGATGAAACGCCCGGTACACCGCCTGATGAGGCGGCCGCGCCAGGAGGAGGGGGGAGGCAGGAGTTGATCCTAGTCCTCCTACACGGGGCTGATGAATGACTGGAAGTCTGTGTAGTCGCTGTTGATGAATTCAAACAACACCGGATTCAGCAGTTCGTACTTGCCGGTGATGATGAGGAATGGACTGAGGGGACCGGTAGCCAGGTCTTCCTCGAGTTCGATGATATCCTCGGGGGAATAGGCGCAGACGATCAGCTGCCCGTAGTCGGACAGGAAGTAGACGCCTTTGACGTCGTTGCTGAGCATGAAGACGCGCTCGTCCACGTGGGCGTTGGTCGGTTTGAAGGCCATGAAAAGCCGGCCATTCGGATGCCTGGTCATGACGGTGTTCATGTTGAGCACAAATTCGCCGAGGTTTTCGTCGATGTCCTCGTCTTCCATAAAGAATTCGTATACGGTAGCATACTCTGTTTTTCGCAGCAGAATGGCAGCCTCTGTTTGAGTGACAGGGGCTTTGTTGCAGTACTCAAAATCGACCACCTTGAGATCCATGACAATGATCCTGGTGATGATCGTCTCATAGATGCCGTCGGTTTCCACCAGGGACTCACAGATGTATTCGTGAGGTTTCTTTTCAGGTGGTCCGGCGAAATGACGGCCGGACGGGTCGATGATGTTTTTGCAGAAGGTCGTCCGGTGGTAGTTGGAGAAGATGTCGAGGGGGACGTCTTCTGCGGCGACGTAAGCCGCACCTTCGTGATCCTGACCGAAACAGCGCATGAGGAAGTAGTTCACGACCTGATAATCGCTGGTGATTTCCCCGCAGATCTGATCCATGAGCTCGGCCTGCTCAGGTTCGGATAGTTTCGCCGGCTTATCGAAGATGAACTCGTAATCGCTTTTGTTGCGGGGCAGCGGGAGTCCGTGCTCTATATTAAAGTCTCTCCAGCGCTGCAAAATCCACCGGAACACATTCGCGGTGACTGGGATTTTCTGCGCGCCGAGTCCCCCGACGAGAGCCTGCTCCGCCATCTGCATTTCCATGTTCCATTCGCCTCGATAGACTGTGCAGGTTTCCAGCCCCGTTTCCTCGCAGTCAATATAAAAGAACTGGTGAATGTCGCCGCCGCCGGTGACTGACCAGTGGGCATAGAGCGCCAGCACGCCCATCAGGCGTGTGTTCGTGACATAAGCGGATACAAAGCGCTTGCGGGAGTCCGGGATGCTGGAGCAAAGGCCGCCCTCCAGGAGGGTGAATCCGCTCCGCGCAGAGCTCGTTTCGCTGCCGCCGATTTCGCTGCCGCTACTGTCGGTGCCACTGCCATCAGTGACGCTGACGCTGCTACCGATTAACTTGTCAGGATGGTCAGAAGTTTGTTTTGTCATATAAGAAGTATAACACATTTGAAGCAGATTATGTGCTATAATAACTATGTGTGCGGCTCAAACGGGAATCGCACGCGGAGCGCATGCAAGGCAGATGAAAAAAGGAGTCAAACATGAAGAGATTATTCACATCAGAATCTGTTACGGAAGGTCATCCGGATAAGATATGCGACCAGATTTCCGACGCGATCGTAGACGCGATACTGGCGGAAGATCCAATGGGAAGAGTTGCAGCAGAAACGACCGTCAATACAGGGTACGCAATGGTCATGGGCGAGATCACTACGGAATGTTATGTGGACATCCCGAAGATCGCCAGAGGTGTCATCGTTGACATCGGATACGACAGAGCCAAGTACGGCTTTGACGGGTACTCCTGCGCGATCATGACGTCCATCGACGAGCAGTCGCCGGATATCGCGCTGGGCGTCGACGAGAACACCAACGCAGAGCATGATATCGGCGCAGGGGACCAGGGCCTCATGTTTGGCTTTGCGTGTAACGAGACGCCGGAACTGATGCCGATGCCGATCTCCCTGGCGCACAAGCTGGCGAGAAGACTGGCCGAGGTCAGAAAGGACGGCACCCTCGATTACCTGAGACCGGACGGCAAGACGCAGGTCACCGTTGAGTATGATGATGACAAAGTCAAGAGGGTCGATACGGTGCTCATTTCAACACAGCACAATCCGAACGCGACCCAGGAGCAGATCAGAGAAGATATGATCGAGCACGTCATCAAACCGATCATCCCGGCAGAGCTTTTGGATGAAAACACCAAGTACTTCGTCAACCCGACCGGCAAGTTCGTCATCGGCGGACCGCAGGGAGACTCAGGGCTGACAGGCCGTAAGATCATCGTCGACACATACGGCGGATACGCCCACCACGGCGGCGGCGCCTTCAGCGGCAAAGACCCGACGAAGGTGGACAGAAGCGCTACATACGCAGCCAGATGGGTGGCCAAGAACATGGTTGCCGCGGGGCTGGCGGACAAGTGTGAAGTGCAGGTCGCTTATGCGATCGGCGTGGCAAAGCCTGTATCCATCATGGTGGACTCCTTTGGGACTGGAGTGTTCCCGGATGAGAAGCTGGCCGAGATCGTCGAGAAACATTTCGACCTGAGACCATCGGCAATCATCCGTGATCTGGATCTGCGTAAGCCAATCTACAGACAGGTGGCTGCATACGGTCACTTCGGAAGAACAGACATCTATCTCCCGTGGGAGAAACTCGACAAAGTGGAAGAACTCAAAGAAGAATTATATCTTTCAGTATAAACAAACGATTACTAACAAAACAATTACTAATAAAAGGAGAGCAACAAAACACCAATGGGAATCAAAGTAGCCAAGTTTGGCGGCTCATCTGTCGCCGACGCAATACAGATCAGGAAACTCAGCGACATCGTCAAGGCTGACGACGCGATCAAATACGTCGTCGTGTCCGCGCCGGGAAAGCGCTATGCAGATGACAGCAAAGTCACCGACCTCCTGTACCTCTGCAAAACGCACATCGAGCACAAGATCCCCTATGAGCAGATTTTTCAGGTGATCTACGACAGGTTCATGGCCGTTGAAGCTGACCTGGGTGTCGACGTGGACATCAAGGCAGAACTGAGGAGGATCAAAAAGAACATCGAAGACGGCGCGAGTGTGGACTATATTGCAAGCCGCGGAGAATATCTCAACGCAATGATCATCGCCGCTTATCTGGGCTTTGATTTTGTGGACGCCCAGGACATCATCAAATTCAATGACAAAGGCAAGCTCATGGAGGACATGACGAACGAACTGATCGGCAAGAGACTGGCCAAGCACGAATGTGCGGTCATCCCGGGCTTCTACGGAGAGAAACTCGAGGACGGAACGATCAAGACGTTTTCCAGAGGCGGCTCCGATATCACGGGCGCACTGGTCGCCAGAGCAACAAACGCCGATGTCTATGAAAACTGGACGGACGTTTCCGGATTCCTCATGGCGGACCCGCGGATTGTAAAAGATCCGAAACCGATCGAGAAGATTTCCTATATGGAGCTGCGTGAGCTGTCCTACATGGGCGCGTCCGTGCTCCACGAGGAAGCTATCTTCCCAGCCAAGGCAGAAGGAATCCCCATCAACATCCGCAATACGAACCGTCCGGAGGATCCGGGCACGATGATCACAGCAAACCCGGAGATCAGTGAGAACCAGATCATTTCCGGCATCGCCGGCAGGAAGCACTTTACGGTCATCGGCATTTACAAGAACCACCTGGCCAATGAGAAGGGCTTCATCAGAAGATTGGCCGGCATCATCGAGGACCATGATCTGACCATCGAGCACCTGCCGACAGGTATTGATACCATGTCCGTCGTCATCGACAGCAAGACACTGAACGGGAAGCTGGATGAAATCGTTGAGGAATTCAAATACCAGCTGAAACCGGACAGCATCGAAGTGTTCGAGAACATGACCCTCATCGCCACAGTAGGCGCCGGCATGTCAGCCCGTAAGGGAACATCCGCCAGACTGTTCACAGCCCTTGCGGAAGCAGGCGTGAACATCAGGATGATCGACCAGGGGTCATCAGAAATGAACATCATCGTAGGCGTCGAAGAAAAGGACTTCGAGACTGCGATCAAGGCAATATATGGAGCGTTCGTAGAATAGCAGAACAGGGGTAACAAAAGAGAAAAGAGGCGACAGGCCATGTTCATAAAGGAAGTCATACTGGCATGCTACATTCTCTGCATTGCGGGCATCGTAGCAGGCATCACATGCGGCGTGCTGAGCCGCATTCACGGCAAGACACAACTGAATAAAGCAGCCGTCCGGTTTCTGGGTGGGCTCTTTGTCATATGCTTTTATGATATGGCCATTTACTACTGCAATTATGTGATCGGGATCCTCAGCAGCATGGAAGTCATGCGGATCGGAAACTGCCTGATCGCGGTCACAATGTTCTTCTGGATCGGTCTGCAGCAGCAGATCCTCAACAGAGACGCTGTCGGATTCATCGACAGCGTCGTGCGGAAGTATATGCTCGTCTACGCCGGCGTCTGGCTGGTGCTGACAGTTGCCATGCCGGTAGACTACTTCTATACAGTCAAGTGGCTGCTGCTGATCACAGACATATTCCTGATCGTGGGATTTCTGGCCTCTTCCATTGCCCACAGCATCTATACATCCGTTGCCGGCATGAGGAGCGCGACCGCATACATGCTGATCACCACAGCGATGCTTCTGTGGAACTACTTTGCCTATTTCTGGGGAGAGGCTTCCGTATACTGGGGCAACAGCCGGTTTATCAGGGAGCCGCTGGACCTGACAATCGTATTCTGGCTGGTCATCAGCGTCATGACTGCCATGTTTGTGTATCAGCAGTGTTTCAAACCGACGTTTATCCATGATACATCGCCTCATGAAGAAGAACGGCAAAGCACCTTGCAAAACAACATACCTGCTCACAGCGACCTCCATGAGCGAATAGATGAGGTCGCGGAGCAGTACAAACTAACTAAACGAGAACGGGAGCTGGTCGAACTAATCTACCAAGGCAAAAGCAACAAAGAGATTGCTGAGGAACTGTTCCTATCCGAAAGCACCGTCAAAACTCACATCTACAATATCTTCCGGAAAATGGAGGTCAAGAACAGGATCGAGGTCATCTGCATCGTGAATGGAGAGTGACGCCGAGAAGAAATCTGAAACTAGAAACGGACAAGAAGGAGAACCTGCAGAGGTTCATTTTTTATTTTAAAGCAATGTGAAAGACAGCGCGGAAAGCGCTTGAAACAGCGCTTTCCAAGACTCTAATACTTTAGTACTACTGCTTAAAACCCCTTAAAATAGCACTTTCAGCCGATTGCTTGGAAAGATGCCGTTGCCTATGATGAGAGCGGTGGTATTTTTTGTGTGCAAACACGACATCAATTATTCATCTTACTTTTTTATTAACGCAATTATCGTAAGGAGGATTTTGTTATGGGTAGAAAAGTACCTATGTGGCAGTGCATCCTCGCTATCGTCGC
>JBGUKV010000098.1:0-11434 GCA_045114655.1 Candidatus Allocopromorpha sp.
ACGTATAGGTAATAGTTGGCTCATACGCATATCCACTATAGTTTGTTATTTTGATTGCTTTTTTCAATGTCACGGAATTGGCGTCACTTTCGATCGTTCCATCTGTTTCCATATCAGCTGCAAAAGCAGCGGTTCCCATGGTCAGCGACACTGCGACTGCAAGCGCGACTGCGCCAATGCGTTTCAGTAAGTTTCTTTTCATCTTTCTTCATTCCTCCTTGCTGTCAATGCTTTTGTTGCTGCTATTGCTGTCATGTATGATTTCGGTGAAATAACTTTTTTATGTTCCCGGCGTGGGTTCTTGCCGGTTATCAGGCTCGGCTGTGACTTTCCTGGAAATCAGGGCCAGTACCAGAGCGATGACGAGCAGGATGATCATCCAAATGGTCCATTCGTCGATGAGCTCCATCGGCAGTGTCATGTCCTCGGTGAGGATGAACAGGATCAGCGAGATGATGGCTACCACGATGATCAAAACTCTTGCAATGCCTTTGCGTTTGAGCTTGCCCGGATCTTCGGCCGCTTCGAGGTCTGCAGGTGCACCGCCGGCTGCGGCTGCCTTCAGGGCCTCTTCATTCCGGTCTTCCAGCTTTGACGCCTGATTGCGTCTGCGGATGTAGAAAATCAGTCCGAGGATCGCTGTGATCCAGGTCAGGATCATTGCAATCAGGTTGATCAGGGCCCAATAATCTTCTCCGTCTTCAACGCCTGCAAGCGGTGGCTCTGTGTCATCGATCGTTGTCGGTGGGGCAGGGGCCGGGGTTCCATCTGCGGGAGCTCCCGCGACTGCACCTGCACCAGCGCCGGCGCCGGTTCCGCCTCCTCCGCCACCTCCGTTGTCCGGATCAGGTGACGGATTCGGATCCGGGTCCGGATCCGGGTTCGGGTCAGGATTTGGTCTTTTCTGATAGTAGCTCGGCTTGAGCAGAAGCGTCTTCACCTTATGGTCAGCGTCCCAAATGGCAATTCCACCTTGCACCAGACCATCCGTTCCGTTGATGATCACAACCTGGACCTTGTAAACCTTCGTTTCGTACGTGTATCCCTTCTTAGGTGAGTTCTCGTGGCTCTTGATTGTGTAATAGTATGAGCCGGGTTTGGCGAATGGGATGTTCAGTTTCAGGACACCCTCTGTATCGCCGGCAAGACTGAAGTCATACGCACCGCCGGAGGAACCTTCAGGTATTGGTGCGGAGTCATCCGCAGTGAGCCTGTAATGGAAGGAATCTGCTACCGAAGGCTTCGCAGAGTCGTTGGTGAAATCCTGTTCGTAGGGGACTTCGACCTCCACAGCCATAGCGGCTACCGGCACTGCGATAGCAGCTACTGCTATGATTGTCAGCATCGTCCGCCGCAGTTTCACCCATGCTCTTCCTTTGAGACGAAGTTTGATTCGCGCTCTCATATTCTGCTGTAGATTATTGTTCTTATGCATATCTTTCTAGCTCCATCTTTTCTACAGGATGTACGTTATTCGTCCCAATGCGGGGTTTTCTCCTCCTCGAGGAGTTCGGGATGATCGGCAAGAATACCGTCTTCAATGAGTTTGATCATCTCCAGTACAGAGCGGAAATGAACGGTCTTATTCCGGTCAGCCCAGGTGATGCGGCCCTGCCAGGTGCCGCCTTGCCTTTGCTGCACTCTTATGATGAAGGTTCCGTAATCCCCATGCAGTTTTAGAAGATCTTTATCTGACATTACGATTTCTCTTTCTTTTCTTATATTCCCGGGCGCTCTTGGCACCGTCCCCTTTGACTGTTGATGGCCTCCCCTCGGGGGAGGGTCCTTTGTGAAGCTTCTGTCACGGGTTCCCGGCCGCGGGAACTGAATTTCGTTGAACAGGTTCTCCATCTCCCTGACCAATTCCCAGAAAGAGGAAACCGGTATCGCTTCCTTGCTGTATTTGTGGTACATCCTGCCTCGGAAGGTATCATGCTCCAGTCCTTCATCGACACAGAGCACGATTCCATTGGGCATCCCTATGTATAGTTCGTTGCTCATAAGAATTTGCCTTCCACATTGCTTACGTTATACCGCAGTCCGGTCCGCTGACCCTCCGTCTTGAATTTCCTGTTGATACGATCTTCTACGATGCTGCAGTCTTCTCTGGTCGTATTGATCAGCATGATCAGGTACTGGCTTTTGTTGTAGCGGCAGACAATGTCGCTGTGGCGGACGGATGTGATGATTGCTTCCGCAAGCCTTTCGGAAAGCCGGTTCAGCACAGCGCCTTCTTTCATTGGGTTGCCTTTGCCGGTCACGATGGTACAGAGAATCAGGTACACGGACTGACCTCCTCTGCCGATCATCCGCTCCAGCGCCTGATAGATTCCCTGGAATACCGGAAGGCTGCACATATATCCGCCGGCGCTCTCCGCGTTCTCATCTCCGGACAGAAACGGCTGTATCTCGTCCATGAGACCGTATTCGTTCTCCATCTGTGAGGCAATCTGCTCGAGGACGCTGGTTCCTGTGAAAGCAGGTTTGACCCCCAGTTCTTCCATGTAGTAGTCCACCGTGTTGTCGTAGAGGTCTCTGGCTTCCTCATATTTGTTCAGTCCCATGAGCGCTTCCATGGTGACCGTTTCCCAGTCAGCGAGAGGTGAGACCATCGACGCGTATTTGCCGACTTTGCGCATGGAGCGGAAATCGTTGCTGCCTCTGTAGTAGTCGACCATTTCCTCCATACATCTGACAAACATCTGGCGGTAGCGGCGATCCTCCTGCATGACCCAGATATGCCGGGTCTGATCAGGCAGGAACTCACCACGGTAGTTGCAGACAGCGTGGAGGTAGAGATCCATGCGTTTGGCAGGATCAGTCTCCCGGTCCGCTTCCTGAACCATCCGTTCAAATACACGAGCGTCTTCTACGATGGTGATATCCTCCGTCCAGCAGTATACGCCGTTGCGGAATTCGATGCATCCCGCCGGCAGGCCGGCTTTTTCGAGCTTTTTCTTCGCATTGTATATGACAGTACGCAGCATATGGTGAGGATCTATAGAGCTGCTGTCTTCAAACAGCATTTCCTCGATTCTGCCGCGTTCTACGCCTGTTTCACTGTAATGAAGGAGGATCCCCATCAATCTGGCAAATTGTGAATCTCTTGATCCTCCACTGATCTGACGACCCTGCCAGGTGATCGTGAAATCGCCCAGCGTCCGCACAATCAGTTCTTGCTTTTCTGCCATTTCCGCGCCTCTTTGTTACCGCTGATACTACACATACAAATACATATTCACGATACCACAAAAACCGAGAAAATACAATCAGAACGCGCCTATATAAAGCAAAAACAGGCAGAGTTTCTTCATCCTGCCTGTAGTATAAAGAAACGCCAGTCAACAGATGTGTCAACTGGCGGCAGAGTTTGCTATTTCTTGGATTCAGCCCTTCGGTAGGCCGCTTCGTAGGCTTTTGCAGAAATCTCTCCTTTATCGATTTTGCGCTCGACGCAGAGCTGCAGCGCCTCGATCATGATGGACAGCCGTTCCAGTGTGTACTGGGCGTGAGCGAGATCATCCACCTCGGTTTCATCGATCATATCGTCGGCCGTGATCCTGACCAGGATCTTCTCGATATCCTGCACAGCGTAGACGGAATCCAGCAGGCGGAGAATGATCCCCGGAAGCTGGGCCTTCGGCACTTCCGGAACATATTGGCGGCCGATCTCACAGTCCCGGTGGCAGTAGTAATTGCAGAGCTCCGGCGCCTGGTAGACATTGGACATGATCAGCACATCCTGCGGATTGGGCAGTTGCTTTTCGTTTTCGATCCTCTCCAGTTTATCGTCGGAAATGCCGATCTGTTCTGCAGCGTATTCTCTGGACCATCCCATTTCTTTTCGCTTGGTGAGATATAAGTTGGTCGTTTCTTTTGGTTCTGCCATAATGCACCTCGATTTCGCAGATTTTGCGGTAAAACTCCTGCCGGCTTCGCAAGCTTTGCGATGTCTGCCGGCTCATGGAGATTATATCATATATTCGCAAGAGGGGCATTTATATATCACAACAAAAGGGGTATTAACATACAAAAGGAGGTACGGACATGTATAACAACTCAAGAACAGTGGCTGTGGTCTCATATATCACATGGATCGGATGGATCATCGCGTTCCTGATCAGGGATAAGACAGACAGATTCGCCGCGCATCATCTGAATCAGGCGCTGGTCATCAATCTGCTGAAGATCGCAGGCGGAATGTGCGCCATGCTGCCGCATGTCGGGCACAGCATTTCAGGCGTCGTGGGCGTTGGAGCCTTCGTCCTGATCATCATGGGTATCTACAGAGCAGCGCACTGGAGCACAGAACCGCTGCCGCTTGTCGGGGAACTTCATCTGATGGGTTAACCGCAGCAGGCAGTTCATGCAAAAGCAACCGTATCCGTTTCAAAAAACTATAGGTGAAAGAACAGAAAGGAGGTCAGACATGGAAAGAACAATTCGAATGAAAAAAGTCGAACGTCGGACCACCGTGATCATCATTGTGATCCTTGCCGCAATCGCCATCATTTCGCTGTTTTGGATCTCGGGATTCGCCTCCTCGGAGGACAGTTTCCAGGGAACCTACAATGCGCTGGATGAGAAGCGGACCAATGTCACAGAACTGATGGGCGTGACGGCGGCGTCATCGACAGCCATTTCCCTGCTTCCGGGAGACGCGGGAACGCCGATCGCGGAACAGCTGGCGGATCTGAGCGGATACTTCATGTTCATTCTCGCGGCGATCTATCTGGAAAAGTGGATGGTCACCATCACCGGGATGCTGGCCTTCAAGATCCTGATCCCGGTCGCGTGCGGCATCCTGATCCTGGCACAGATCATCGCCTACAGGGCAGGGGGCAGCATCAGCGAGGCAGATGAGCATTCCTTGTTCGCCATCTCAGACAAGTGGAAAGAAGTCGGGATCAAGCTGATCCTGTTCGGGCTCATGATCTTCGCGGTCATACCGGTCAGCGGCGTTGTAACAGAAAAAATCGATGCCAGCTACCAGAAGTCCGTGCAGCAGACCATTGAGGACACGCGCAACGACGCGAAGCAGATCCGGGATACCGTCGGGCAGGAGAAGGATGAAAATGTCGTTGAGAGACTGTTCAACAAGGTGAAGGGCGGCGTTGCAGGTACGCTCGACAAGTTCGAGAACACCCTGAACCGCATCACAGAAGCCATCGCGGTACTCATCGTCACATCCTGCGCGATCCCGCTCGCAGTACTCGCGTTCTTCATCTGGCTGATCAAACTGCTGACAGGGGTCAACATAACCATTCCGCGGTTTCGGGCATCCAAGCTCATCGGCAAGATGAAGATGGGATTCGAGTAATACTAAACAAGCCATAACAAGCCATAACAAGATCACCTTCTAATTTGGAGCACCAAAGGCATACAGATTTTGCGTACCAGTTGCCTTTGGTGCTTCTTTTTGTGGTAGAATCAAGGCGGGAGGTGTGAGGTCATGTTTGATCTGCAGTCGGTAACAGGAAAAATCATTACAGGGAACCTGCTGTTCGCTGCCTGCTGCATTGTGTATCTGATTTGGTGGAGCGTGGCGTTCCGGCCGGGGTACACTACGGCCATGGGCGTCAAAGGATTTTTATTTTTGGCGACAGCAGTGCTCGGCGTGGCAGGACTTGCCGTGATCATCCAGGGCTGCAGCATGACCAGCGGAGGGGTGCGGTACGTCGGCATCATCGCAGCCGGCGCGGCTGTGTACATCGTGCTTTTGATCCTGACAAACGTTCTGATGCACCGTCAGGTGACTACGGAGCTGATGCTGATCGTGTTCTGGGCCTGCATGCAGATCTGCGCCTGCGATGCGCTGTACGGTTCCGGCACCATCGGCAGAGCTGCGTTCATAGTCATGGCAGTCATTGTACTCGTCTTTGCAGCCGCCGGCATGATCTGCTACCTGAAGTACTACGACCTGCCCCCGATGACAGCCTTTTACGACGGCATGGTGCCGCTGATCCTGTTCGCGGTATGCATGATCGGCGAGGCGGTTTATCTGATGGTGAGTAAATGAGACTGTTTATATCGATCCAAATGAATGATGAAATGCGGGACGCCCTCACGCAGATACAGCATTCCATGCAAAGGCAGGGCGTGCGCGGCAATTTCACGCGGGAGGAGAACCTGCATCTGACCCTGGCCTTTATCGGGGAGTATCCGGATCCCTATGATGTGAAGGATGTTCTTGATCAGATAGAATTTGATGCTTTTGCGATAAAGTTGGAAGGATTGGGTTCCTTCGGCAGCCTGTGGTGGGCCGGCGTCAGAGGAAACGATGAACTGAATGCCTTGGCCAAGCAGCTGCGGCGCGCGCTGGCGGACGCGGGGATCCCGTTCGACCGAAAGAAGTTTTCGCCCCACATCACCCTGGTGCGCAAGCCGGAAGTCGCCGGGCGCGGGATGGAAGGACGACGCGGCATCCCGGAATGTGTGGACAGACGCCGCGGTATCCCGGAGGCCGTGCTGTCGGATTTGCCGGCCGCGGAGATGACTGTGGACCACATTTCGCTCATGCGGTCCGAGCGGGGCAGGCACGGGATGATCTATACAGAACTGTAACGGAGAGGAGACTATACGATGAAATTCAAAATGATCCACGAGAATTACAACGTCAGCGACCTGCAGGCGTCGCTGGACTTTTATGAACAAGCCCTCGGCCTGACAGAGGTCCGGCGCAAAACTGCTTCAGACGGCTCGTTCATCATTGTCTATGTGTCAAATGAAGAGGCGGATTTCGAGCTGGAGCTGACCTGGCTCAGGGAGCATCCTCAGAAGTACGATATCGGCGAGGAGGAGTTCCATTTGGCATTCTACACAGACGATTATGAAGCAGCGCACAAGCTGCATGAGGAGATGGGGTGCATCTGTTTCGAGAACCATGAGATGGGGCTTTACTTCATCAAAGACCCGGACGGGTACTGGCTGGAGATCGTCCCGCGTGCAGGAGGTTGATATGGACAAGGAAAGACTCAGACAGCAGATGGACTTCTGCAGGGAAATCGACAAGGAAAAGGAAGTGTTCCGGCAGTCGTATCTGTGCTCCGGAAATCGCAGGGAAAACGATGCGGAGCACGCGTGGCACGCGGCGCTGATGGCGGTGATCCTGGAGGAGTACGCCAACGAAAAGGTCGATTTGCTCAAGACAATCACGATGCTCCTCATCCACGACGTCGTGGAGATCGACGCCGGCGACACTTACGCCTACGATGTGGAAGGGCTGAAGTCCCAGGCGGAGCGGGAAGCAAAGGCCGCGGACAGAATCTACGGGCTTTTGCCGGAGGACCAGCGGGAGCGCATGCTCGCCCTGTTCCGCGAGTTCGAGGAAGGGGAGAGCCCGGAAGCCAGATTCGCAAAGGCGCTGGATAACGTGCAACCGGTGATGCAGAACGACGCGTCCGGCGGCAAAGACTGGCGAGAGAAGGGCATCCATCTGTCCCAGGCCATCGAGCGGCAAAAGCGCACAGCGCGGGGGTCGCAGATTCTCTGGGATGAGGTTTCCAAACCCATGATCCAGAAGAATATCGATGCGGGAAATATCATAGGGGATGTTTCGCTGGAGGAAGTGTAGTCCCGGAATGAGTGGCCTTTGCGTGGAAGTCTTGGAGTGGCGAAGTTGTCCGGTTTTTGGTAGACTATAGGAAGAATAATTCGATGAATATATTAGGAGGTGTGCGATGAAGCAGTTCCAGTTTGATGTACAGAAATTCAGAAGCAGATTCCCGGCTTGCCAGCTGCAGGTAGCAGGCGCGCCGATTGCTTATTTGGACGGCCCGGGAGGGACCCAGGTGCCTCAGAGCGTGGTGGACGCCATCACAGGATATCTGATCAATGACAACGCCAACGAGGGCGGCAACTTCAAGGCCAGCTACAAGACCGATGAAGTCGAGCAGGCAGCCTTTGCAGCAGCGGCGGATTTCCTGGGGTGCTCCCCGCAGGAGGTCGGGTTCAGCGTCGGCTCCACCCAGCACAGCTACAACTTCTCCGTCAATATCGCGAAGACACTCCAGCCGGGCGACGAACTGATCATCACAGAGATCGATCACCGCTGCAACAGCCAGCCGTGGAGAAGACTAGGCAAGTTGGGCTTTGAAGTGAAGCAGGTGCGTCTGGATCTGGAGACCCAGCAGTTGGACTGGGATGATTATATGTCCAAACTGTCCGACCGCACGAAGGTGGTCGCCGTCAACTGGGCCAGCAATGCGCTGGGAACCATTACAGATGTCAAGAAATACATTGACGCGGCTCACGAGGTCGGCGCGGTGACCGTTGTGGACGCGGTGCACTACGCGGCGCATCTTCCGATGGATGTCAAGGCAATCGGCACAGATGTCCTGCTCTGCTCCCCATACAAGTTCTTCGGACCGCATATGGGTCTTTGCTACATGGATGAGAAACTGCTGGGCAGCCTGGAATTCAACAATGCGGGTGCTGAGGATATTTCCGAAGGAAGCCGCAAATTCCACATGGCCACCCCGCAGTACGAGTTCCTCGCCGGCATGACAGCGGCAATCAACATGATTGCCGAGGTCGGCGCAGAGTACGCTTACTACTTCGAGGAGGAACTGGAAGGGCTGACCGGACGCCGCAGGGATGTGGTCGCCGGCATGATGGCCTTTGATGCTTATGAGGCTCCGCTGGCCGCACGCATCCGCAAAGGTCTGCGCAGGCTTCCGGGCGTTCATGTTTACGGTCCGGCGGAAGGGCAGCCGCGTACCCCGACCGTCGCGTTCACCATGGAAGGCTATGCGCCGGAAGAGGTCACGAAAGTCCTGGGCGACAAAGGCATCAACGCATGGCACGGCGACTTCTACGCCATCGAAGTCATCTCTGCCCTTGGTTTGGAAGATAAGGGCGGCCTGATCCGCGTCGGCCTGGCGCCGTACTGCACAGAAGGCGATATCGACCGCCTGCTGGCAACGGTTGCCGAGCTCGCCTATGCAAAGGCATAACACAAGACTACACAAACTCCACACATTTGCTTTACGCCGCGTTCATACGCGGCGTTTAGTATGGATGGGCAATCATTCATACTAGCAAAAGGAGAAAGACAAAATGAAATTGACGAAAACAACAAGGCACCGATTCGCAGCCATCGGTATGACCGTGATGCTGACAGCATTCACACTGATGATGTCCGGCTGCGGAGCGGATACAGCATCGGAGGATGCAGATGCATCCGGCGGCAGCGCCGCCGCAAGCACCGTGGCGTGGGAATATGTTTCCCCGTCAGATTTGAAGGGGGACACGGCGAAGGCAGAGGATCAGAAAGATTCGGATGCGAGCAAATCGGATGCGGATCAGGATGCGTCTGCGGACGCGAAGGATGACAAGAGCGCGGCAGGGAAGTCGGACAGCGATTCGTCAAACGGAAATGCAGAAAACGGTGACGCCTCGAACGGACAGCCGCCGGAGAAGCCGGATGGTGAAGCGCCGAACGGCGAAGCACCGAGCGGACAGCCGCCGGAGAAGCCGGATGGTGAAGCACCGAGCGGTAACGCCCCAAGCGGACAGCCGCCTGAAAAACCGGACGGCGAAGCACCAAGCGGTAACGCCCCAAGTGGTGATGCCGCGAATGGACAGCCGCCGGCCATGCCAAACGGAGGAGCCCCGGGCGGCGGACCGAACACAGCGTCCTATGATTACAGCGGGAAGCTGAGCAGCAAGTTAGTTGCAGATGGAAGTGATAATGAAAGTAAGGAAGTCACCTCCGACGGCGAAAAGGTCGAATCAACAACGGCCGATGAGAATGCGCTCCTCGCGGAAAACGGCGGCGTGCTGAAAGTGACCAATGCAGAAATCACCAAATCCGGAGATGACAGCAACGGCGATAACTGCAACTTCTACGGAATCAACTCCAGCGTGCTGAGCACGGGTGAGAAATCCGAAGTATACCTCTCCGACAGCAAGATCAGCTCTACAGGTGAAGGAAACAATGGGGTTTTTGCAACAGACAGCGGAACAGCGTACGTGAATAACGTGGAAATCACCACTGCCAAGGGCGGCAACTCCAGAGGCCTTGACGCCACTTACGGCGGCGTCATCTACGGAAATGACCTGACGATCAGCACCGCCAAGGACCACTGCGCGGCGCTGGCAACCGACAGAGGCGGCGGATACATCTCCGTCACCAACAGCAAACTTGCGACAGCAGGAAACGGATCCCCGCTGATCTATTCGACAGGGGATATCGAAGTGGACAACGTTACAGGCACTTCCTCCGGAAGCCAGATCGCAGGCATGGAAGGACTGAACCGCATCGTGATCAATAATTCAACCTTGGAAAGCACCCATGACGGGACTTCCGGGAGCGATCCAATCAAGAACGGGGTGATTTTGTATCAGTCGACGTCAGGCGATGCTGACACTGCTTCGGCAGAATCCTGCGAGTTTGAAGCAGTCGATTCCACACTGAAGACAGCCATTACGGACGGCGCCATGTTCTACGTGACCAACACGAAAGCCAACGTGGTGCTGCAGAACACGGCCCTCGATTTCGATAGCGAGAAGGTCGACCTGATCAACGCCTCCGGCAACAGCTCCAACAACTGGGGTACAGAAGGCAAGAACGGCGGCACCGCGACGTTCACCGGCATTGCACAGACACTGTCCGGCAACATCAGCACCGATAAGATCAGCAGTGTCGACCTGAACCTGACGGAAGGATCCACCTGGACCGGCGCGTCAGAAGGTTCGAACAATCTGAATGTGACCGTTGACGGAACATCGACTTGGGTCGTGACAGAAGATACAACCATTGCAGACCTGAGCGCAGCAGACGGTGCTAAGATCGTCGACACCGACGGCAAGACAGTGACAGTCAAAGCAGACGGCAAAACAGTCGTTGAAGGCGACAGCGCGATCACGGTCACAGTCAGCGGCGAGTACAGCACGGAAGTGCAGCTGTCTGAAGACGCAGGACTCGACACCAAGGTCCTCGACAGAACCGCATTCGATGAATATTACAAGACATCCACCCAGTTCGGGACGAACGGTGAGAAATAGGAGAGCAATGCTCGCACTCGGCTAGTGTTTCGCAGGCACTATGGTGCTGCTCAGCAAGTGATCCGCCAGCCCTCCGACTGTTCTGGTGTAAAAATCGCTTGAATCTAATGCGTTTTTCATCACCACTAGTTGCGAACAACTGCAACGACAGTTGAAATGGAAAATGTTAGCAAATATCGGGTGCTAAAAGTGGAAAATGTTAGGAGGAACAGGAAATGTTTTACAAATTCTGCATTGTTCTGCAATATATTGTTAGCCATATACTCTCAATCCTCAACTAGAGGTGAAAAATGGCTCTCGAATGATGCGTTTTTACACCAGTAGCATCAAGAGAGGTTGAACGGACAGTTGCGGAACGCTACGGGTCGCTGCGAAACGCCAGTTGAGAACCCCGAATACAAAAAATACAATCGAGCCGGCTATTGCC
>JBGUKV010000099.1:0-22036 GCA_045114655.1 Candidatus Allocopromorpha sp.
GCTGATGTAGTTGCCGTTCACTTTCGCCGGGATGTCGTTTTCGTCATAGACATAATGGAACATGCAGATCGGAAGTCCTGACGTCTCGTACTCTGTGTTCGGGGTGATCGTCACCTTGCGGGTCAGTTTAGTCGTATTGCCTTTGCGGTCGGATACGGTGTAAACCAGCGTCTGTCTGCCGGCCCGTTTCTGATCGAGGGGGCTGACTTTCACGGCGCTTGTCAGGTCGGCGCCGTCTTCATCGGTTGCGGTGTATCCCGGCTCGCTGTATTCGTCACCCAGTTTCATCGTGACCGGACCGCCTGCAAGCTCCAGTTCGGGGACCATCCTGCTGAGGACCGTCACCGTCCGCTGCACGGTAAAGTTCCCCGCAAAGTAATCGAGCGTATACTTGCCCGGCACGTTCGTGTTGACTTTGCCCTCCACGCGGACTTTTTTTGCGGCGTCCTTGCCGTGAAGCACCGCGTCTACACCCGGGTCTTCATACAGACCGTGGAGGCCTACTGTCACCTCTTCGGCTCCGTTCAGCGCCAAATACGATTCGCTCGTGTAATAGGTGATGACGAACAGCGCGCCGCCCGCGATCCCCACAGCAAAAAACATTATTAATGTGATCAATCCTATCTTTCTGGCCATGGTGATATTATAGCACATCTTCGCCGATTTCATTTATTTATGCGGTGTTGCATTAATATTCGCAAATCGGCAATATAATTCCTCTATTTTGAAATCTTACTGCAAACTTGTTGTTTCAATTACATCACGATGGGTCTATAATATGGTCAGCAGCACTGTACCAATCACGGTACGCGCTAAAAATTATACCGATGCTGTCATTAATCAGGACAGCAAAGTAGTTTTTCAAATTTAAGGAGGTCATAAAATGACTGAAAGAAACATGGCAAAAGCTTTAGAAGAAGCTAAGAGAGTTGTAGGTCTGATTGAAGCTGATTCCCTCACAGAAGAGCAGAAAGAAGCTATCATGAAGGAATCCATCGCAAACTTCAACGAGAACGTCAACCCGGGATGGCTTGAGTACAGAAAGTCTGTATCCACAGACGCTGCATTCATCGAATGGGAAGACGAAGGCGATGTATTCAGAGATCTTCACGGAACTGAGTTCATCGACTGCCTCGGCGGATTTGGTATCTTCGCTTGCGGACACGGCAACCCAGAAATCAAGAAGACTGTAATGGCACAGCTCGACAGATACTCCCTGCATTCACAGGAACTGGTTGACCCGCTCAGAGGTTATCTGGCTCACCTGCTCGGACTGATCACACCGGGTGATCTGCAGTACTGCTTCTTCACAAACGGCGGAGCTGAAGCTGTAGAAATGGCTCTGAAGCTGGCTAGACTGGCAACAGGCGGCAGATGGTACATCTCCACTGTAGGTGCATTCCACGGCAAGTCCATGGGCGCTATCTCAATGGGCGGCAAGGGCGCATACAGAGAAGACTACATCCCAATGGTACAGCAGGTACAGCACGTTAAGTTTGGTGACGCTGAAGCTGCAAAGGTTGCAATCGAGAACCTCGAAGCTGTTGGCGAAAAGGTTGCAGGCCTGATCGTAGAGCCGATCCAGGGCGAAGCTGGCGTAATGATTCCACCAGATGGATACCTCAAGGCTCTGAGAGAGATCTGCGACGAGCACGGCGTAGCTCTGATCTTCGACGAAATCCAGGTTGGCCTCGGACGTACAGGCACAATGTGGAGATGCGATCATGAAGGAGTTTGCCCGGACATCATGACTTATGGTAAGGCTTCCTCCGGTGGTCTCGTACCTATCACAGGTATCATCGCTAGACCTTGGACTTATGAGAAGTCAGGCGTTGGCACAGGTTGCGAAGGCAAGATGTTCGAGAACCCATGGATCCTCGGATCCCCGACATTCGGTGGTAACCCGCTCGCTTGCGCAGCATTCATCTCAACAATCAGATACATGCTGGAGAACGACCTGCCTGCACTGTCAGCTGCAAAGGGCAAGAAGTATCTGGAAGGACTGCAGAAGCTGCATGAAAAATATCCGAAGGTACTGACAACATCCAGAGGCGCTGGAATGCTGATCTGCATGGAATTCCCGACAGACGAAATCGGCCACGAAGTTACAAAGGCACTGTTTGCTAGAAAAGTCATGACTGCTGGTACACTCGTTAACGCTCAGACAGTAAGAATCGAGCCGCCTCTCGTACAGGCTGACGAGACAATCGACAAGGTTCTGGTTGCACTGGACGAAGCTCTGGCAGAAGTAGGAAAAGCTTACAACCTTCTGTAAAAGCTAAATTGAAATTTACATTATCGGTGTAATATCTAAACTTCAGGAAATCCCCGCTCACCCGAGCGGGGGTTTTCTATTTCATGTGTCAAATGATGTGTCAAAGGGACGGTTCTTTTGACACATTGTTAATATTTGGAAATGTGTCAAAAGAACCGTCCCTTTGACACATTCTTGATGTATAATACCGATAACAAACCGGAATAGAATAATAGGAGGTATTTGAGATGAAGTTCTATATAGCAGATGCGTTCACAAAAGAAGTCTTCGGCGGCAACCCTGCGGGGGTCGTCATTTTGGATCCGGACGCGGACTTCCCGCCGGACGAGACGATGCGGAAGACGGCTGCGGAGCTCCGGTATTCTGAGACGGCGTTCATCCGGCCTTTGGGCGAGGCTGATGCGGACGGCGCCTACAGCGCCTTTAACGTACGCTACTTCACACCGGCCGTCGAGGTGGACCTGTGCGGACACGCGACAGTCGCCAGTTTCCATTGCCTGCAGCAGGCGGGGCTTGTCAAGGCCGGCACTACCGTTCTGAACAAAACACTGGCCGGCGATCTGGACATTGTGATCGGGGAGGATTCCATCCTCATGGATATGGCAGCACCGGAATATCTGGGAATCATCGATGACGAAGCTACACTGAAGGAGCTTTATACCATTCTTGGAATCTCTTATGAGGACAACATTCCTGTTTTGGAAGAGCAGTGTCTGGCAAACGGCGGTGACGGCAGCGGGCTGAAACCGGAAATCATTTCAACAGGGCTTCCTGACATCATGCTTCCGGTTGCTACCCACGAAGAGCTCAACAAAATGTCTCCTGATTTTGCCGCGCTGACGGAATTCACCAGAGACCGCGATGTATTAAGCATCCATGCGTTCACATTGGACGGAGGCGCGCACCGGGGCGGCAGCGCAAACGGCGGCCGTGACGATGTGACTGCGTACTGCAGAGATTTCGCTCCGGTCTGTGATATCGACGAAGAAGCCGCGACCGGTACGGCCAACGGCTCCCTGACATACTACTTGCAGAGAAACGAAGTGATCCCTTCTGAGGCCGCGTGCCTCTTCATCCAGGGCGAGGCCATGGGCCGTCCGTCGGAGATCCGTTCTCTCGCAAACGGCGACGCCATCAAGGTCGGCGGAAGCGCCGCGATCCTTGCGGAAGGAGAGATCTTCATCACTTCTTCGCCTTAAACTTCCTGGTCTTGGACCACTTGCCGTAAACAGTCTTCTTCTTGATCTTCTTGAAGGTCCTCACCTGTATGTAGTAGGTCTTGCCGGCCTTGAGCTTCTTGATGGTTTTCTTTGTCGTCTTGGCCTTCTTTACTTTGATCTTCTTGGCCTTCTTGAATTTCTTGTTTGTGCTGTAACGGATCTGATACCCGGTCACAGCTTTGCACTTCTTCCACTTCACGAGTGCTTTCTTGCCCTTCTTTGCCTTAGCGGAAGTGAGGTAGACCTTCTGCATTGCGACGAACTTCTTCGTCTTCGACCACTTTCCGTACGTGACGGCGGTCCTTCCGTTGGCCTGGTTCTTGATCTTTTTGAAAGATCTTACCTGCACATAATAAGTCGAGCCATCCTTGAGCTTCTTGAGAGTCTTCTTTGTGATTGAGGCCTTGTTTACCTTAACACTCTTGACGCCCTTCTTGAACTTCTTGCTGGTGCTGTAGCGGATCTGATAGCCGCTCACGCCTGCTTTCTTCTTCCACTTCACGACAGCCTGTCTATACTTCCCTGCAGTGGCGGAAGTGATCACCACCTTGATTTTCTTTGCGGCGTTGACCTTCTTTGTGTAAGCCTCCCACGCCGCGATCATCTTCTCCGCATTTGTAAGTTTCTTTACCAGACTGGCCGGGATCTGAGCCTTCTGTTCATCTGTCAGCGCATTATAGGCCTTGCGGGCTTTGGTGACGGCAGTCTTGTTTTTCGCAGTGACTTTAGCCGGATCCGGCAGCTTTTTGATCTGATCGATCACAGCGTCAACGTCCTGATCAGGGCCGGTCGCCTCGAACTCGATGACGATCGTCACGCTTCCGTCGGCGTCGTTTCTGGCGATGCTCTTCACCGTACCGGTCTCACAAATCCCCTTCAGGCTTTCTGTATCCGCAAACAGGATGCCCTTTTCCGGATTCTGCGGCACATTGATGGTCGCCGCGTATGCTGTTTTCGCAGATGCCTTTCCTGTGGCGATTGTCTCATTACCGCTCTTGTCTTTGTATGTCCAGCTGATCAGACAGTCATTGGCAGACGCCTTATTATCAAAGCTGATGCCTGCATTCTGCATCAGTTCCACACCGGTCGCCGGTGCTTCTACGGAAGCCTTGACCGTCTTGATCCTGTCTTGATAGTTTGCCGTGCATTCCAGTGCGTAGCCGTTCGGGTACTTCATTCCGGCAGCGCCCATATTCACTCCTGCCGCCGGCATAGTGAAGCTTGCAGAAGCATTTGTTATGTCGTCCGTGATCAGGACTTCTTCCATGTTCTGTGCGTATACCATTCCGTCTTGATCCAAAAGGATGATGCTCCAGTCCGTGAAATACTTGTCTGCTGGTTCGGCAGCCATTATGGTCGCATCCGATCCTTCCTGATACTTGCTGGTTTTGCTGGTATCGCCAGTATGGACAGCGACGCTATGGGTTGGATTCTCGTCGGCGTCCTTCGTCTTCGGGAAGGTGTAGCTGACGCTTCCTGCGGCTTTGTCGCATACTGCTGTCTTACCGTTGACGGTTGCCTTCAGTTGGTCAGCATACGCGAACCGGGCGGCGATTCTTGTCGTATAAGCCTCATCACCAGGACTCTTCGCCATGATGAATTCACCTTCTGCGTCAGTTTCCGGATGCAGGCTGACCGTTGCCGTGTATGCCGTCTGATATGCAGCAATGTTTCCCTCTTCCGGAGCCGGTGTCCAGCTAATGTCAACATTGGCCGGATCAATTTCGTACTGATCTGAGAAGGTCATCTTCAAGGTCGCATCATCCGGATCTGTCTGCATCGGCTGCGTCGCAAACGGCTCATTCAGCGTGACACTGATCCGGCTAATCACCGGCAGATATTGTACCTCGATTCCGAGCGTCGTTGCCGCTCCGCTGATTTCCTTTGGAATGACGACTTGCAGGGTCTTGTCCTCCGGAGCATCTCCTGCTGCCGGCGCGATACCGCTCTCTCCGAAGTCCCACTGCACGAACTGTTCGCCGGGTACTTCAGGCGCCGTCAGTGTGAAGATCGTATCCTCCTCCGCATCTCGTTTCACATGATACGTCACTGCCGCGTCGTCAACATATGCTCCGGTGCCCAGATCCTTCGCCTTGACATCGAGTGTGATTGGAACCTCCGGACGTACCGGTCCGTCCTCCGCGCCTGTCTTCGCAAACTCGATCGCGATTGTCGCGCTTCCGTCAGCATCGTTTCGGGTCACACTGCTGCTGGTGACGACCCCTTCGCCATATGTGCTGACCAGGTCGATCTTGCTGCTGAACATGATGTCATTTGCCCCATCCTGCGGTACTGTGATGGTCGCGGTGTACGCCGTATCTCTATACGCCGTGCCTGAGGCCGGCACAGTGATTGTCTTGCCGTTCTTCTCATACGTGTATGTCCAGCTGATCGGGTACGGCATCTGCGCTGCATCGCTGTCGAAGGTGAGTTCCGCCTCTTCTGCCAGGAGGCCGCCGCTCACCGGGGCTGCCGGCGAGGTTGTGATCGTCTTGATTCTGTCTCCATAAACGGCACTGATATCTAATGCAAAACCCTTCGGATACCGATTGCCTTCGCTGTATTCATCTTCCCCTGCCTTCGGCATGGTGAAGCTTGCCGCGGCTTTGTCCGCAGCATCTTCAAGCAGGGCCTGCGAAATATCATCCGCAACCACTGTTCCGGCTTCATCCAAAAGCTTCACGGTCCAGTTCCTGAAATACTGATCCGATGGCGGCTTCGCCAATATCGTTACCGAAGCCTCCTCCGCATACTGATCGACGCTGACTTTGTCGCCGTCATGTACTGTCACAGTATGCTTATCCGGACCTGACTGGTCATCCGTCGCCGGGAAGGTGTAGCTTATGCTGCCGTTCCCTGTATTGCATACAGCCGTCTCTCCGTTGACCGTCGCCTTCACGTTCGCCGCGTAGGCAAAGGATGCTGTGATCCGCTGATGCTCTGTTTCACTAGTCTTCCTGACTTCGATGTAGTCCTTTCCTTCTTCCGGCTGGATCGTCAGGGTCGCCGTGTACGCGGTCTGATAAGCAGCATTGCCCTCTGCAGGCCGCGGTGACCATGCAATGCTGACGCACTCCGGTTTGACTTCATATGTATTGGAGATTTTCACCTTCAGCGTATCTTCCTCTGCTGCCGTCTGCAGCGGCTGCCCGCCGACCGGCGGCACAAGTTTCGCTGCGATCTCACTGACCACAGGAACATACTCCGCGTCGACCTCAATGGCGGCAGCAGTTGCGCTGACATCTTCCGGAATGACCGCCTGCACGGTCTTCTGATCCGGCTCATACCCTTCGGCCAGAGTCACTCCGCTTTCTCCGAAGTTCCATTGCCTGAACTGTTCATCTGCTACATCCGGCGCCTTCAGTGTGAAGACCGTATCCTGATCCGGATCTCTCTGCACCTTGTAGGTCACGGCGGCGCTATCATCGTAGGTCCCAGTATTCATATCCATTACTTTGACCGTAAACTGGATCGGTATATCCGGACGCACAGGACCGCCTCCTGCTGCGGTCGGCGCGAAGTCGATGACGATATTTGCGCTTCCGTCCGCATCGTTTCTGGTAACGCTGCTGCCGGTGACGACCCCTTCACCGTAATTGGTGTTCAAAGTCATTCCACCTGCGAACAGGATATCCTTCGCCCGATCCTGCGGCACCCTGACGGTCGCGGTATATGCCGTATCCCTGTATGCTTTGCCGGATGCAGCTTCGGTGATTGTCTTTCCGTCCTTTTCATAGTGGTATGTCCACTTGATCGGGAGGCTCTGTTCCTCCGCTTCGTTGTCGAAGGCAACATCTACATCCGCCGCAAGGGTTTCGCCGGCTTCAGGCGCGACCGGTACGGCAGTGATCTGTTTGATCCTGTCTGCGCAGTTCGCTGTGATCTCAAGGGAGTACCCTTCCGGATAATCAGCAAACAGACCGGTGCTCTCCGCCGGCATGGTGAATGTTGCGGAAACCTTGCCTTTGGCCTCGCCGAGGAGTTCTTCCGCGATATCCTCTTTCACCGTTTCTCCCGCTGCATTCAGCAGCTTCACGCTCCAGGTTTTGAAGTAGCGGTCAGCTAACGGGTTCGCGACGATCGTCACGGTCTCATTTTCTTTGTACGTAAATGCACGAGGTCCCGCACCGCTGCCGTTGTCCACAGTGACCTGGTGCGTCCTGATGACAGGTTCCAGATCGCCCTCAGTCGTCGGGAAAATGTAGCTGACGCAGTTTTCCTCTGTGTCGCATACAGCCGATTCGCCGTTTACAGACACATGCAGATCGTCTGCATAGACGAACTTGGCTGCAAGCCGCACTGCATAACCTTCATTATAATCCTCATCGTCTGGATTCTTGGCCACTCTGGCCATCACATACTCTCCATCACCGTCCTTCTTCGTCCTGAAGCTGACCTCAGCCGCGTAAGTCGTCTTAGGCGCGGCCTTTTGGACATTGTCTTCTGTCAATGGCTCCGGCGTCCACTTGATCACCACAAACGCCGGATCGATCTCATACTGATTCGCAACGGTCACCTTCAGCGTATCATCGTCCGCCTCAGTCTGCATAGCCTGCCCTGTAACAGGATCTTCCAAATCGACGCTGATCTCGCTCACGACCGGCTGGTATTGTGCAAAGACCTCCAAAGCATCATCACTGAGATCTGACGGAATTCTGACATGGATCAGTTTATCTTTGACGCCATATCCTTTTTCCGGTGTGATGCCCGTATCCTTGAAGTCCCATTTGACGAATTGTTCTTTCGGCACATCCGGCGCGGTCAGCGTGACGCTTGTATCCTGCAGCACATGCAGTACATGGCTTGCTTCTTCGTCAATCTGCGCCTTTATGTTCAGATCATAGGTCCTGATCGCGAGCGCAATATCTGTATCCGGACGCATCGGACCATTTTTGCCTGTTTTCTCAAACTCGATCACAAGCTTCACGCTTCCGTCGGCGTCGTTTCTCTCGACGCTCTTCACTGTGCCGGTTTCGCAAGTGCCTCTTAAGCTTTCGGTCGGGGCGAACAGGACACCGCTGTCCTTATCCTGCGGCATGATGATGGTTGCCGTATATGCCGTATCTCTATAAGCTTCGCCCGCTGCTGAAGCGACTACTGTTTCACCGTCCTTTTCATAGGCGTAGGTCCAGCTGATCGAGTATGGTCCCGTCTCTTCTGCCGCGCCATCAAATGATACGCCCGTCCGCGGCAGGAGTTCTACCCCGGCCTTCGGAGCCGTCACCGATGCTGCGATTTCCTTGATCCTGTCCGGACAGTCTGCAGTAAACTGCAGAGCGTATCCCTCCGGGAAATCTTCGCCGACGTCAGGCATGGTGAAGCTTGCCGCCTGCTGCTTTGGATCGAAGGGATCGTCGCCAACGTCAGGAAGCTCTGGATTCTCCTTGATTACAGTTCCTTCGCTGTTTAGAAGCGAAACGGTCCATTCCCTGAAATACTTGTCTGCAGGCGCGTTTGCCATCACGGTTACTACTTCGCCTGCCTCGTACTGATGTGCGCTGGTCTGCGCGCCGTCAATGACTGTGACCTTATGACGCGACTCAATCGGTTCTGCCTCTGTCTTCGGGAAGATGTAACTCACGCTGTTCGCCGCCTTGTCGCATGTGGCCATATTTCCATTGACCTTCGCGACCAGATTGTCTGCATAGCAGAACTTAGCTGCCAGCCTGGTGTCATAGCCCGTATCCTCCGGGCCCTTGGCCATGATGTACGCACCGGTTTCATCTTCATATGTCCTGAGGCTGACCGTTGCGGTGTATGCGGTCAGATACGCGGCTTTGCTTCCCTCGCCCGGCTCCGGACTCCATGCAATATCGATGCAATCCGGGTCAATCTCATACTGGTCTGAGAGTTTCACCTGCAGTGTGCCTGCTTCTGCCGCAGTCTGCACCGCTTCACCTGCGACAGGTGCGCGCAGGCTGACGTTGATTTCACGGATGACCGGTTCATACTGTGCGTAGATCTTCAGTGGATTTCCGCTGAGTCTGACCGGTATCTTCGCCCGTATCACTTTGTCCGTATCATAATAATATCCGCTCTCCAGCGTGAGTCCGGATGAACCGAAGTTCCAACTGACGAATCGTTCGTTTGCCACATTCGGCGCAATCAGGGTAATCGTATCGCCCTGCTGCACCTGATACTCTGCAGCCGCTTCGCCATCGTATCCTTCTGCAGTGATGCTCATATCCCTGGCCATGACAGTCAGGTTGATATTGACATCCGGACGAACGGTTCCACCGCTCTTGCCTGTCTTCGGGAACTCGATCACGACCGTTGCGCTTCCATCGGCGTCATTGCGGGATACGCTCTTGACCGTTCCTGTATCACAACTGCCCGTCAGGCTTTCCGATGGGGCAAAGATAATGCCGGAACTCTGATCCTGCGGGATGGTAACGGTTGCTGTGTAGACAGTGTCTTTGTATGCCTCTGCTGCGGTCGGCACGGTAATCGTCTTGCCATCCTCTTCGTAACTGTAAATCCAGCTGATCGGATATGGTCCCGTCTCTTCTGCAGCGCCGTCAAATGATGCGCTCGCCCGCGTCACGAGTTCTTCCCCTGCCTTCGGAGCAGTCACCGAAGCCGAGATCGCCTTAATCCTGTCGTGACAGTTTGCAGTGATCACCAGCGAATAGCCTTCCGGATACTTCGCCAGACTGAACAAGCTGTCGCTGATTGTATCGCCTGCTGTTGGTATGGTGAATGTTGCCGAAACCTTGTCTTTGGATTCGCCCAGAAGCGCTTCCGCAATATCTTCTTTTTCTGTTTCTCCGTCTTTATTCAGCAGCTTCACAGTCCAGTTTCCGAAATACGTGTCGGGCTCCGGATTTGCCAATATGGTCACTGCATCGCCTTCGAAATAGCGATAGTTTCTGGTCTGGCTGCCGTTGTTCACAACAACTTTATGTGATGTTTCAGCGCCTTCGCTGATTTCGAACGAGAATGACGCTGTCGCGGAATAGTTCCCTTTCCCGCTGATCGTCACGGTCGCTTTTTCGTCCCCTGTGCTTGGCTTGTCATTATTCTCATAGGAGAGTTCATAGTCCGTTCCCTCCACAAGCGTCGTATTCTTTCCGTTGATTTCTATCGTGATTTCCGGATCCTGTGTCACAGGGATATACTGCTGCGTTTCAGAATCAAAGGCTATCGTCTTATTTTCGATGCCGTTGATGGTGGCGTAGCGGATCGGAATCGAGCGAATAACAAAGGATACGATCTGATCGTCAGTCGTTGTCTGTTTTTCGGCGGCATTTGCAGATTCCTCGTCCTCCTTCGGAAGGACCCATTTGTAGTTCGGGTCGGTCAGATGAAGCTTGGCCTTATAGTCTCCCGCGTTTACAGCAACAGCTTTTCCGTCCGGAATCGTCCAGCCTTCCGTTTCAGATTCTATTGTGTAGAATGGACTGGATGGAATGCCGGTCTGCTCTTTCGCATTGTAAGTCAGCTCCTTGCCTGCCGGAACCGGGATCTCGTTGTCGAACGTATAAGTATATGTACAGATCACGCTTTCCCACTTGCCTTCTTTGGCAGTATATGCCTTCAGAGTGATCCTCCGGACGCCGTCTTCGTCCGGCGTCGCGTCCGCGCGATCGATGGCGATGCTCTGTCCTGTGTATTTCTCCCAGGTCAGGGCTTTCTCCCAGGCGGCGTACTCTGCTTCATCAGCAGGCGGCACATCTCCGGTGACGGCATAGTAGATCGTGCAGTCCTTCTCGTTTGTCGTCAGTGTTGCGGACTGATCTGTGAGGTATGTTCCCGAGTCAAGGGACGCCCTCGGAGCCTCTGCGTAATCAGCCCCATTGACATATGCCTTCACCGTGACGATCATCGGGATGTTGTCCGGATTTTCCATTGCTTCCGGCAGCTCCACGCTTCCGGTCGCAGTCCAGGTGCTTGCGGCACGCGAATCCGCGTCCGGATCATCCTTTACGACCTCCCAGCTCACCTTTCCGCGCCAAGTGCTTCCACTGGTTGGGACACAAACAACGAAATCTGGAAGCCGCTTCCTGATCGCGCTTTCACCGCTTCCATATTTCAGGTCGGTGATGTCGCTCAGTTCTTCGAAATGGTCAAACCTGTATTTTGTCATCGGGAAGACGTATTTCACAAGGTTGAAATCCGGGTTGAATCCCGCCGCCACGCCATTTACCGTGACCACAGGCTGTTCTGCATAGATATACTTCGCGTTGATGTGAGTGTACTCGCCCTGCGTGCCCGCTTCTCTGACTGTAATATATTTGCCGTTTTCGTCCTCTTTCGGCGCGAGCGTTACCATGCCCTTATAATTGTTCAGATAGACCGCGCTGGTATGGTCTGGGGACCATTCGATCTTGACGAAGTCAGGATGAACTTCATATTCCTTTTCGATTTTGACCTTCAGCGTCCCGGGCTTGTCCACAGTCCACTCTTCCGCTTCTGTCTGCAAGGGCTTGCCGCCTTCCGGCTGCGCGAGATTGACTGTGATCTCACTGATCACCGGAATATACTGTGCATCAATCTCGATCATTTCCGGACTGCCGTCAGGAATGGTAACCTCAATGGTTTTTTCCGTCAGTTCATAACCTTCCGCCAGTGTAATGCCTGTGTTCTTCAGATCCCACTTGGAGAACACCTCAGCCGGGATCTCCGGGGCCGTCATACGAACGGTTTCTGCCTGAGGATATGCGGTTTCAGCGCCTTCGATGTACGCACCCGTATTTGTATCCCACGGCTTGACCGTGACCGATGGGACCGGGGGATGCAGATCGCCGGATTCGGTCTTGTCAAATCGGATCTGAACCGTCAGGCTTCCATCCGCATCGTTTCTGCTGACGCTGATTGTATCCGGTCTTACATCAATAAAGTTGACTTCCTCAAGCTTGTCCGCAGGCGGGAACACGATACCGGCGGCCTTATCCTCCGGCATTGTGATGATCGCTGTATATACAGTGTCATTGTAGAACACGCCGGAATCAGCCTGACCGGTCTGCGTCTTCTGTGTCTGGGGGTCGGTATATTCATATTTCCAGTGAATCGGATAATCGTGATAATTACCACCGCTCTCCTCGTTAAAGAAGATCCTTGCTGGTTGTATAAGTTCCTGTCCGGATTCAGGTTTGTCCTGGTAGAAGGTCAAGCTTGTAATTTTCCAGACGCGGTCTGCGTAATTGGCTGTACACTCCAGATCATACCCTTCCGGATACCCTGCGCCTACTTCTGGCATCTTAAACTCAGTTGATGCGGACGCTTTCTCATCGCCGAGCAGATCATCTGTAACATCAACTTTATTTCCTTTATTATCTATGCGCTCGACTTTCCAGTTGACAAAGTATATGTCTGCAGGCTGTCCTGCTGCCAGCGTCACCGTTTCACCTGTTTTGTATTCGTACTTCGTCCTGTGTTCACTGTTATTCTCATCCCGGCTGATCACTGTTACAATATGACTGTCTGCGCTGCTCAGTTCAATGTCGTAGATCGCCTTATCGCTTGCAACGCCATAGGACATATCGTAAACTTTGAGCCGGTAAGTCTTCGCTTTCGCTCCTTCAAGTGAGAGATCAATGCCGCCGCGATAAATCTGGTTGTATTCAAAATCTGCGCCTTCTTTACCGTTGCTCTTCATCTCACAAAGGTCATAGTAGATCGCTTCCCCTCTGATTCCGCTGTTATCAAGGTAGATTCTCTGATCACCCTTCAGGCTGTTCACGTTGCCGGCGCCTGTTTTCTCGAGTTCCTTCGCGACTTTATGCGTTTCGCCATCAATTGTCTCTTCGGTCTCGATATACGCCGCCGGCGGAGCAACATGGCGCGGCGAATTGATGAAGTATCCGCTTGTTTCTCCGGAATGGTTTCCGTCATATCCTCCGGAGTAATAGTAATCATAGGTCCTGGCCCATGCGAGATTGACCTCCGGATAATGGTTTGACATGATGTAGGAGCTAAAAGTTACGAAAGTTCCCAGATACATCATGGTCTCTTTCGATCCCGACATCCAGGTGGCATTCTTCGCGTTTTTATTATAGCTGCTGTTGGAATACTGATAATCGCCGTCCACCATGTGGAGCAGGAAGCCCAGGGTAGTTGGCCAATCGTTCTTCAACTGGGTTTTTTCTTCTGCAGTCAGAATATCAAGAGCGCCGGCGTCCTCCAGCTTGTCCCAGAAATAGGTACACCATTTATCCTTATCGGCAGGACTCAGCTCGTGCCAGTCTCCGATCACATCCGTATAGATCTGAAACTGCGTGACGCCGGAATGCAGAATCACGGGTATCGTATCCATGATGGCCATGGCCCGGCTTGTAAATGTTCCAAACTCCTTTGATGACTTGCCAAAGGCAAGACACATAAAGTCCCTTAATGCAGTCTGGATCGGGTTGTAGAACTTGCCGTTCATGCCCCATGGTTCCAGCCACCGGTCTCTGGTGCAGACTGCCTGTGACCAATGATCCATGTTATCCGGTTCCAGGCCCTCCATGAAGAACCGTATGAAATCATCGAGGAAATCCTCTACTCTGGTGTTGTCGTAACTGCCGGTTTCCTTAAACTCCATTTTCGGCATATCGATCCACATCGGATGGAAGTAATCATCGAAGACAATCTCGTCATCGATCATGGAAAGTTGTTCCACCATTTTATTCCGCTGCTTGTTGTAGGCCTGGCATTCAGAATCATTTTCCTTCGCGCCCTTGGTCCGCATGGCAGTGTTGTCACACCTTGTCGTCACTTTTGTAACGCCGTTTTTGCCTCCTCTTTTGACTGTTTTCTCTTTCACAGTAACATTCCCGGCGGCGCTGCCCGGAATATAGTGATCCACGCCGTAGCGTTTGAAGCCCATATTCTCAGGCGGGACATACGGGACCACATCGGCGGTGTTGATCAAGTTGTGGATGCAGTAGTACTTCGCTGCGGAGACTTTCTCGGCTTCATCCGTACCGCCTTTTGGCGCTTCACAGGTGTAGCCGAAGACCTGAGACTTTTTCGCGCCTTTGCAGTCTCTTTCGATCTGCTCTACGAGCCGTTTACTGGTCAGGTTCGCGGTCGCACCCGCACGGGAGTAGCCAACGACCCAGAATTTGACGTTACCCTGTTCATAATCGTCCCTGAGGTGGTATCTGTCGAGGTATTGATTGACCTCTTTGGTCACTTGCTCCGCCGCGTCGCTGAAGCCCTGATGTTCCTTCCCTCTGCCTGCCGTCTGCTCCGCTGTGCCGACTGTGACATTGCTTGCCCATTCCTTCTCATAACCACCGCCGCGGACTGCGACAGGGATCAGAATATCGCCGGTATCCGCCAGTTTGTTGCTGCTATCGTACTTCTGCAGATTCTTCTTGCCGATGATCACTCCGATGGAATCCGTTTCGGGCTTTCTCACATTGCTGTCATTTACATAGATGTACTGCTCGTTGCAGCCGATGTCCGCCAGAAACTGACGGCCCGCTGCATGTTTATTGTAATAGGTGTTCCCGCCTATATTGTCGGCGCTTCTGGCCGTATACATGGCACTGTACGCCAGGGCCAGGGATGTGGTCGCCAGATGTTCATTATATTTATACTGCGGATCCGAATCGTTTTTTCCGTAGAAAAACGCATCCGAATAATAGAACGCACCGTGTCTGTCTTCCTCACCTGTGGCGCTGTCTGTCTTCTGATGGGTGAAATAGAGTTTGTACAGATCATATCCATAGCCTGCTTCGCCGCCGGCGCCGACCGGGCCCGCGTAATCGCGGTCACGGTCTTTGGAAGGATTCTCTTTGTTTATTGAAGTGATTGTGTCTGCAGAAAGCCTCACAGACGTACGTGGCTGCGGCTGTGTGCCTTTCTTCAGAACGATCTTCCGGTTACTTGCCTCTGAAAGAAAAGCGAAATAGTATCCTTTGTTTTCGGAGATCAGGAATCTGGTGCAGTTCGGGCTCTTGATCGTATCCGCAGTCTTGCCCTCTGTCACCATGATTTGGCTTTTGTCCTTCGTATCGGAGTAGTATACACGGACATCCGAACCGGAGGCGAGATTGAATCGAACCCGGTTATCCTCCGGATCATCATCGCTCATATAGAAATTGGCACCCCAGCCGGCGCTGTTTCCTCTTACGATCGTCTTGCCAGTCACGTTGATCTTTTCTTTGACATTCTCTCCCAAATAAACACCGCCACCGCTTTTGGAGGCATTGTTCCCTGTCAGTTCACATGCCCCCATGGAGAGCTTCTGCCTGTTGAGATAGAAACCGCCGCCGTGTTCAGCGCTGTTGTCTTTGACCTTCAGATTTGTTAACCCGATATCCGTATTCTCTACGCAGATTGCGCCGCCGTTCTTCTTTGCCTTGTTTCCTTCCAGCGTAAAGCCGGCGATCGAGATGTCCTCATCATTTACGAAGATCCCGCCGCCGCTGCCGCCGGACTGGTTAAAGGATATGCTGGAGTCTCCGTTGCCGGTAACCGTGGTATTATCCAGATTCAGGAAGATTCCGCCGCCATTGTTGGTCGAATAGTTATGATCGATGGATGAATTGTTCATCTCGATTACGTCTGTGCAATACAGTGTTGAGGTGTAGTCCGCGTAGATCGCACCGCCTCTGTCGCTGGCGAGGCATCCAGTGATCCTGGAGTTATTCATCACGACCTTCTGATCCGCCCCATCCAGCTGGATCGCGCCGCCGTCGCCATCCTCTGTAGCCAAGGCGCCTTTATTCGCGCGGCAGCCTGCGATCGTCACATTGTTCAGGATGAGAGTACAATCAGAATCCATGTATATTCCGCCGGGGCCATCGTCGCTGGCGCCGCCGCAAAGCAAACCGCCGTAAATCGTTGTTCTGCCTGTTGCCAGTCCATCCTTCGTCGTAGACGTATGCACCGGAACCTGTTTGTGTTCGACGTACGGGCTGCCTCCGTTGATGGTCAGTTTGGCATCTTCATGCATATAGATCAGCTCACCGTCATAGCAATCATCGCCCTTATCCCAGGCATTGTTCCTGTTGAACACATGTCCTTCCATATACAGGGTGGCTTTGCACTTTTCCGGAATGCTTAACTGCCGGTCGAACATGTCGTCTTTTGCTGCATTCCAATCTGACAGCATCGTGATCTCGACGGTTTTATTCTCATACTTTTCCAGCGCTGTGTTGAGCGCGGCGAGGCTATCGAATCTTTCCCCGCCGGTAATCATAGCGATATCGGTCGAGCTCCCCGCGTGCACCGTTGTCATCCATGCCAGCGCCGGCACGGCGACCATTGCCATCATCACAGTAATGATTACTGCAGTCCACTTTTTCCTGATCATTTCTCTGTTTCCCCTTATCAAAAAAGCCTTGCGTTCAGATATGTATCTGTCAGCAAGGCATCTGTTTCTAGTTGAAATCCTGATATTTCAGAAACATATTCTCTTCGAACGCTATACAATTAAAATACAAAAATATTCTACCACAGCCGCTCCCCCCCTGCCACGAAAAAAAGAGGCACGAAGCCTCTTTCCCATCCAACAGAAACGGCGGGATGGTCCCGCCGTCTCATTCTTTCATTATTTCAGTTTTGCGATGATTTTCTTCTTCTTGCCCTTTTCAACGAGCATGCCGTCTTCCTTAAAGGAATCGACTTTGATCAGGGTCTTCGGATCGGTGATCTTCTCGCCGTCGATCTTCAGGCCGCCCTGACGGATGACGTCCATGGCATCCCGGTTGCTGCCGGTGAGTCCCAGCTTGGTCAGGAAGGCAGCAACGCCCAGGCCGCCCAGCTGGTTGCCTTCTTTGTCCGTGGACTGGAGAGCGTCAGCTTCGATCTCAACGACCGGCAGATTGGCTGCCGCCGCGCCGCCTCCTCCGAACGCCGCACGGGCCGCTTCCTGTGCTTTGGCTGCCTCTTCTTCGCCGTGCACGAGCTTGGTGACTTCAAAGGCCAGGATCTCCTTGGCCTTGTTGATCTCCTGATCCTTCAGGGAAGCCAGTCTGCGCACTTCGTCCATCGGCAGGAAAGTCAGCATCCGCAGGCACTTCTCCACGTCTGCGTCGCCGACGTTTCTCCAGTACTGGTAGAACTCGTACGGGGAAGTCTTTTCCGGAGAGAGCCACAGGGCGCCCTTCTGGGTCTTGCCCATTTTCTTGCCTTCCGAATTTGTCAGCAGGGAGAATGTCATGCCGTAGACTTCCTTGCCGACTTTCTTTCTTGTGAGATCCACGCCGCCGATGATGTTGGACCACTGGTCATTGCCGCCGAACTGGATCTTCACGTCGAAGTCTCTGGCCATGACCATGAAGTCATAGCTCTGCATGAGCATGTAGTTGAGCTCGAACATGGTCAGCCCGCCTTCGCGGTCCATGCGCTGCTTGAAGCATTCCGCACGCAGCATGGTGTTGATGTTGAACAGGGATCCGATCTCGCGGAGGAAATCGATGTAGTTGAGCGGCCGCAGCCAACGGGCGTTGTTGACCGCGATGGCTTTGCCCGGTTCCGGTGTTTTGTTTTCGTGCCCCGGTGTGTAGACGCCTTCATTTCCTTCGTACTTCCACTCCTCATCAAACTCGAGGAACTGGTCGAAGAGCTTCTTGAACTGCTCGCAGTTGTGCTCGATGGTCTCGATGTCCATGACCTGGCGCATGTCCGTTCTGCCGGACGGGTCGCCGACCATGCCGGTGCCGCCGCCGATGAGAACGACCGGCGTATGGCCGAACTTCTGCATGTACATCATGATGATAACCTGCATGAAGTGTCCCACATGGAGGCAGTCCGCCGTCGGGTCGAAGCCGATGTAGAACTTCACCTTCTCGTTCTGCAAAAGCTCCCTAACCTTATCTTCGTCCGTGGACTGCTCGATGAAGCCGCGCTCCTTCAGAACGTCGTATACGTTATCGAATTTACTTACGTTATCCGGGATCAGATTGTAATCCATCTTCTTAGTTTCTCCTGTCTTTTTTATTATTGAATCAGTCAGTAAAAATGAGAATTAAAGCAGACCCGCAGGGCTGCTGCGGGCTGCTCTGGGTTTTGGGTTCGTTATAATTGCTTATTTGGTTCCGAAGATCCTGTCGCCGGCATCGCCCAGTCCCGGTACGATGTAGGCGTTTTCATTGAGGCATCTGTCGGTTGCAGCGATGTAGATGTCTACGTCAGGATGCGCTTCCTGCAGGACCTTGATGCCTTCCGGCGCCGCGATCAGGCACATGAATGTGATGTCCTTGCCGCCTCTTTCCTTGATGAAATCAATGGCCGCCACTGCGCTTCCGCCGGTTGCGAGCATCGGGTCTGTGACCAGGATCTTTCTCTTGTCGATGTCTTCCGGCATCTTGCAGTAGTACTCGTGAGGCTCATGTGTTTCAGGGTCTCTGTAGAGCCCGATGTGTCCGACCTTGGCGTTCGGGATGATCTTCTGGATACCCTCGACCATGCCCAGTCCTGCTCTCAGGATCGGAACGATGGCAACGTCCAGGCCCTTGAGCATCTTCACTGTTGTCGGGCAGATCGGCGTTTCGATTTCAACATCTTCCAGTTCCAGATCTCTGGTGGACTCAAACGTCATAAGCATCGCGATCTCTTCGACCAGCTCTCTGAAATCCTTGGTTCCTGTCTCCTTGTCTCTAATCATTGCAACTTTGTGCTGAATCAACGGATGATCGAAAACATAGATTTTTCCCATTTTTTCCTGCCTTTCTTCTCTTATGTGAAAACTTATTTTAAAAACTGATTTATCTCAACGCGTGTCCGCGCCGGTTTCTGCTTTTGCGCTGCCTGTTACATCTCGTCGAGCATGTCCGTGCGGCGTTTGTGCCTGCCGCCCTCGAACTCGGTATCGAGGAAGGTCTTCACGATCTCCAGCGCCAGCTGGGGCTCCGTGGTCCTGCCGCCGAGGGCCAGCACGTTGGCGTTGTTGTGCTGTCTGGTTAGCTCCGCCATCTCCACGCTCGTGCAAAGGCCGCAGCGAACGCCTTTGACCTTATTGGCCGCAATCGAAATGCCGATCCCGGTGCCGCAGATCACGATGCCGCGTTCGGCTTTGCCGGAGGCCACTGCCTCTCCGCAGGCCTTGCCGTAGATTGGATAGTCCACGGACTCTTCGCTGGTCGTTCCCAAGTCTACTATTTTGTCACCCCGCTCGCGCAGGTATTCCTTGATGGTCTCCTTCAGGGCGAATCCGCCGTGGTCGCTCGCAATTGCTATCAGCATGTGTCTCCTCCTGCTATACTTTCACAATATTGTATCCTGCCGACTTCAGCATCCGGTTCATGACGGCGAACCCGACGCCGTCGCTGTCTGAGAGCGCGCCGGCAAGGATCATGTCCACACCTTCGCTGTCCAGATCCCGGAGCTTTGCGAAAAAGTCATGGGCCGCTTCCAGGAATGCTTTCTCTTCGAACAAAATCACCCCGACGCTGTTGCCCAGCTTTTCGTTCATCGTCTTGAGTCGCTCGATCTCCGCCTTGACTTTGCTTCTCTCGCCTTCGACAATGAGCATTTCCGCCTTCGGCGCATAGTGTTTGTATTTCATGCCCGGGGACTTCGGCCGGAAGTCTGTCTCTGCCGCGCCGTCTGCTGGATCCAACTGCACATGCTTCGCCGCATCCGTCAGGGACGCGTCGTATTGGACTTCCTTTCCCAGCGCCGCTTCGATGGTTTCCGCGGTGATGATGCCCGGCCTTAAGATCGTCGGCACATCGCCGGAAAGATCCAGCACGGTGGATTCGATGCCGACTCTGCAGTCATCGCCCTCGATGATGGCGTCGACTCTGCCCATCATATCCGCGATGACATCCTTCGCCCTTGTTGGGCTCGGTCCACCCGAAAGGTTGGCGCTCGGCGCCGCGATCGGACAGCAGGACGCGCTGATCAGCGCCTGGGCAATTTCATTGTCCGGCAGCCTGACCGCAACCGTATCCAGCCCGCCTGTGGTTCTGTCCGGAACTTCCGGTCTCTTCTTTACAACGATCGTCAGCGGTCCCGGCCAGAAGTTGTCGATGATCTCGACGATCTGCGGGGAAAGCATCCGGGTCAGCTGCCCGATGTCGCTTGCCCTGGAGATATGCACGATCATCGGATTGTCGCTGGGTCTGCCCTTGGCTTCGTAGATCCGGCCGACTGCGTCCGCATTCATCGCGTCGGCTCCAAGACCGTACACGGTCTCCGTCGGGAAAGCTACCAGACCGCCGTCACGAATGATCTTCGCCGCTTTCTCTATATTCTCTTTTGTTGGTTTCAGTATGAGTGTATCTTTCTTTTCTGTCATGTTTCTGTATTAGAATCTGTATTCGTGTATTAGAACTCCGCCATCTTTCTCGCCTGATCGTCTGTGATGAGTCCGTCGATGATCTCATCCAGATCCCCATCCAGGAATGAATCCAGCTTGTACAGTGTCAGTCCGATCCTGTGATCGGAAACTCTGCCCTGCGGGAAGTTGTAGGTCCGGATCCGCTCGCTTCTGTCGCCGGATCCCACCTGGCTCTTTCTCTGGCCGGCGATTTCGTCCTGCTGCTTTTGCATCTCCAGATCGTAGAGACGCGCCTTGAGGACTTTGAACGCCTTGTCCTTGTTCTTGATCTGCGATTTCTCGTCCTGGCAGGTTACGACCAGACCGGTCGGTTCGTGGGTCAGTCTGACTGCAGAGTCCGTCGTATTGACACACTGGCCGCCGTTGCCTGAAGCACGGTACACGTCCACTCTGACATCGTTCGGATCCAGATCGACCTCGACGTCATCGACCTCCGGCAGAACCGCGACTGTTGCCGCGGACGTGTGCACTCTGCCGCTGGACTCCGTTTCCGGAACGCGCTGCACTCTGTGAGCGCCGCTCTCGAACTTGAGCCTGGAATAGGCTCCCTTGCCCTTGATCAGCATGACCGCTTCCTTGACGCCGCCGATGCCGGTCTCGCTCATGTCCATGAGCTCCGTCTTCCAGCGGTTACGCTCCGCGTAGCGAGTGTACATTCTGAGCAGATCCGCGCCGAACAGGGCCGCTTCCTCGCCGCCGGTTCCCGCGCGGATCTCCAGGATGACGTTCTTCTCATCGTTCGGGTCCTTCGGCAAAAGCAGGACTTTCAGTTCTTCTTCTGCGTTTGAGATGGTCTCTTCGAGATCGCCGATCTCCATCTTGGCCAGCTCACGCATTTCCTCGTCGCCGTCTTCCAACATTTCCTTGGCCTCGGCCAGATCCTGCTTCGCCTTCTTGTACTCCGTATATTTCTTGACGATCGGCTCCATCTCGCCCATCTCCTTGATGTATTTCTGCCACACCGGCTGGTTGGCAATCACATCGGGATCGGACACCTTGCGGGACAGATCGTCGTATTTTTCAGTTATGAAATCCAGTTTGTCAAACATATTATTCTCCTCGCTTTGAGAGTTATTCTCAATCGCATATTATACCACAACGAGGGCTTCTAAAAAAGCCGGAACATCAAATTCCGGCTTCCTGTTTTTTACTTTTTGAAATAGCTGTCCGCTTCTTCTCTCCACTTGACTTCTTCCTCGTCAGCGGGCTCGTCGAGAACGATCCCGTGGGGAACGGGGCTGCCCGTCTCCGGATCTACAGAGACAAAGGTGGTGAATCCCTCCGCGTGAAGCGCCCCGGTCTTCTCATCGTACAGACCGA
>JBGUKV010000100.1:0-26755 GCA_045114655.1 Candidatus Allocopromorpha sp.
TGTGTACTCAGGTTGTTGCTGCCCGTGGCCGCCATCTGCGCGCCGCCCGCTGCGAGGACTTTGCAGAGGTAAGCTGTCTTCGCTTCCAGGTGGATGGACAAGCTGATTTTCACGCCTTCGAAGGGCTTTGTCTCGAGGAACTCTTCCTCAAAGGCCCTCAGCAAAGGCATATTATTCCTGACCCATTCGATTTTGGTGTGGCCATAAGGGGCCAGATTGATGTCTCGGATGTCGTAATTCATATCTCTTCTCCGCCAAGTAAAATCTTCTCCGGCTTCAGCGCCTGGTCACAAATAATAAAGTCTGCGTACTTTCCTACGGCGATGGAGCCAATCAGATCATCGGCGCCGATCTCGCGGGCCGGTGTGATGGTCGCCGCCGCAACGGCTGTCTCAACAGGAATCCCGTACTCGATGGCGTTCAGCATGCACTGGTACACATTGGTCGCGGACCCTGCGATGGTGCCGTCCTCCAGACGGGCTACGCCGCCTTCCAGAAATACGTCTTGTCCGCCCAGTTCGTACTGCCCGTCCGGCATGCCGCAGCAGCGGAGGGAATCGCTGATCAGGCAGATGCGCCCCGGGAACAGCTTGAAGGCCATACGCACCGAACTCGGATGCACGTGGTAGCCATCGCAGATCAGCTCCGCGATAACGCCGCGGCCTTCTGCAGCATCGTCTCGGCCAGCTGCCCCGCCGTCCCGCTCTGACCCTGCGCCGATGACGCCGGGCTTTCTGTGGTGGATCGGCGGCATGGCGTTGTACAGGTGAGTCAGATGAGATGCGCCCGCGTCAAGCACGGCGCAGGCCTCTTCATAGGTAGCGTCAGTGTGAGCGATGGAAACCGTCGTGATTTCGGATGCTTTTGCTGCAAAATCTACCGCGCCGGGCAGCTCTGGTGCGACGTCAACGATCCTTACAAGACCCCCACAGCCGTCATAGAGCTCCTTGAACGCGTCGAAGTCAGGATCCCTGAGGTACGCGCCGTTCTGTGCGCCTTTTTTCTTCTCAGAGAAGAATGGGCCCTCCATGTGGATGCCCATGAGCCGCGCGCAGCCGGCAGGCGCCTCGTCGTGCAGGCGTTTGCCTGTTGCAAAAGCAGCCGCCAGGGTTTCATACGGCAAGGTCATGCCAGCCGGGGCGAACGATGTCACGCCGCAACCAGCCAAGTAAGCTGCCATGGACTTCAGACCTTCGTAGTCCCCGTCGGAAAAGTCCGCGTTCATGCTGCCGTGGGCGTGCACGTCCACGAGCCCGGGGATCACACAATATCCGTCCAAATCAACTTCCTCTTCATGCGCCGGCAGATAGGGATTGCCGAGGGCCGCGAACTTACCGTCGCGCACTTCGAAATCACAGACCCTAAAGTGTCCGTCTATAAAAACCAATGCATTTCTGTAAATCATGTTATTTCACCTCCACCGTTGTGGCGTAATTCCGCCGTTACAGCGTAACCTCCGGAAGGCTGGCGGCAGCCACTGACTGTCCCACCCTTCTCATCTTTTCATCCGGCAGCATGACTGTGATCTTGTCGTTCAGTTCCGGATATTCTTCGGCCAGCACGCGGTTGCATTCTTCGACCAGGATCTCGCCGCCCGTGCCGGATGCGACACGTCCCAGGATCAGGACGTACTTCAGATCATAGAACAGTCCGTAGAGCACCAGAGTGTGCGCCAGATAGCAGCCGATCGACTTGAAGATATCGACCGCGCCTTTGAGCTGCGGATCGCCGCCTGCATCTGTCACCGCGTCCGCATCCGCCGCCGCGCCGGCGCCCTCCAGGATGTTCTGGACGACTTTGAGCTTCTCGGCTGGGGCAAGTGACTCGTCCAGCGGAATCCCGGCAGCGGGTGCCAGCTTAATAACGGAATCCTGCGAGAAGTAGGTGGCGCCGACGCCTGTATCGCCGGACCAAGGATCTGCCATGGAATCCTCATTCAAATCCACCGGCGCGAAGGCCAGTTCGTTGAACCATCCGAGGACGTTCCGGTCTGCGTTGACATAACCGCCCGCTTCGCTCGTGCCCATAGCGATGCCCATGACCGGCGCCACATCCATACTCATAGCGCCAGCGAGGGCTGTGACATCACCGTCATTGGCGACAACGATCGGCACATCGCCGATTTCCTTTGCCGCTCTGTCATAAACGGTTTTGACTTCGTCCCAGTTGTCCCGCGAGATCTTCAAGAAGATGCTGGACACCATGGGCGCGTTGCCGATCAATACGCCCGCCGTCGACACGCCGATGCCGTCGACCCGGGGCATCTTCGACGCCGCCGTCTTGAATGAATCGACGATACCGTTATACTGATAGGAAATGTCTTCCGAAAGTTTCGGATGCCATACGACCTCTTCGGAGTAAACCGTTTCGCCGTCGATGACCGCAGAGACTTTGCGGTCGGAGCCGCCTGCGTCGAAGCCGATCCTGCAGCCTTCCAGATGTCCGCCGACAGATTTATCCGTATCGTTTGCGGCCGGCAGTTCGTCCGGCGCGCAGATCTCAAACTCGAAGGGACGCTCGTAAGTGTTCATCATAAAGTTCACGTCGAAGTCGCGTGGTCCGCCGAGCACGTACTCTTCACGCACGCGGGCCGCCTCTTCATCGCAGCCGCATACGGTCACTTTCCAGCCGCCCACGCTCCAGAGGCAGAACTTGATGTACCGCTCCAGATAGCGCAGGTTCGCTTCCTCAAATGACGCGTCCCGCAGCTTCGTTTCAAATACAGAGACCTTGCCTTCTTCCCGTTCGATGGCGATGCCAATCGGCCTGGTTGCTTCCTTCTCATACTCGATCATCCACGACCCCATCGGGATGAAATCCTGATCGAGGTCCGGCAGATTTCGGATGTTTAAATCAATTCCCAGATAATTCATTTACGATCTCCTTCATCTTTTCCATGTTAGCTTCCATATCCGCGGCGAGGGCGAACTGCGCTCGGCATCTGTCCAGGTTGTGCCCCGGATACTTCGTTGCGAAATATTTATCTCCGTCCAGCCAGTCGGTCAGGAATCTGACGCCCAGCTCCAGTGTGATCGTGCGTGCGCCCTCAGGCAAAAGCTCGATTTCCAGGTCTGTGAGGCCTTTGCAGCTTTCCAGGAACCCGCGCGTGAAGACTTCGAAGAGGTGCAGGTCGCAGTGGATCTTCGAAAGGTCCTGCTCGTCCTCCGCCGCCGTCGCAGCGCCGAAGCGGATGCAGTCGCCGTAGTCGTAGAGGGACAGTCCCGGCATGACAGTGTCCAGGTCGATCACGTACAGCAGGGACCGACTGTCTTCATCGAGAAGCACGTTGTTCAGCTTCGTGTCGTTGTGAGTGACCCGCGTCGGCAAGTCGCCTGCGTCTCTGAGTTGCTGCAGTTTTCCTGCGCTCGCTTCGCGCTCCATTGCAAAAGCAATCTCTCCGGCTGCGTCCAGCACTCTGTGCGTCAGCGCCGGATCCTTCCTCGCCCGGTCCAGCGTCTCGTGAAGGATCCTGAACCGGTCCGGTGTGTTGTGGAAGTTGGGGATCGTCTCATGAAGCGTCTCCGCGGGATAGTCCGCCAGCTCGGAGATGAATGTTCCAAAAGCAACCGCGCAACGATAGAAGTCCTCGTCGGACTCAGGCTTTTCGAGACAGATGGAATGCTCCGCGAAAGGCGTCACCCGGTAGTAGCCGAGAGCGGCATCTGCAGCGGCAGCATCCGCACCGCCGCATGAACCCGGATCCTCCGTCACGTGCACATACGTCAGTCCATCCTTCGTCTGCACCGGCGGAAGCACGTGGCAGGCGCCGCCGGATTCTTTTGCTTTTGCTTCGAGGAACTGCGCTATGCCGGAAATGTTCTCCATCAGTGCGGGGACATCCTTGAAGGCCTCTTCGTTCAGCCTTTGGAGAATGTAACGGCTGCCCTCTTCGGTTGTGACCAGGAACGTGCTGTTGATGTGGCCGTTCCCATAAGGCTCACAGCTGACAGGCCTGCTGTCCAATAAGAAACAGCTGAGTATTTCAGTTGTGTTCATCCTGGATCCTCCTGTAATATCTACATTTATAAGACGCGGCGGATACTGTGATCCGCCGCACTCCTTTGCTCATATTTATTATTCCACCGTAACGGACTTGGCAAGGTTCTTCGGCTTGTCGATGTTGCAGCCCTTTTCGAGCGCTACATAGTAAGCGAAGATCTGCAGAGGGACGACCGCGAGGACCGGCGCCACTTCATCCGCACACTGCGGAATGTAGATGACCTCGTCGCTGGTCTTTTCGATCTCAGTCTTTCCCTCCTTGGCCAAGCCGATGATGCGCGCTCCGCGCGCCTGCACTTCAACGATGTTCGAAACCATCTTCTCGTAAAGCTTATCCTGTGTCGCCAGTGCCACGACGAGTGTATCTGAATCCATCAGAGCGATGGTTCCGTGCTTCAGTTCACCGGCCGCTATGGCGAAGGAATGGATGTAGGAGATTTCCTTGAGCTTCAGGGAGCCCTCATAGGAAACGCCGCTGTCCAGTCCGCGCCCGATGAAGAAGACGTTATCTCTGTAGTGATATCTCTCAGCCAGCTCTTTGATAACCGGCTCGCTTTCGATGACCTTGTTCACCTTCGCCGGAAGGGCTTTGAGCTCGCCCAGCATGTAGTTGTAGTACTCCTTGTCGATGGTGCCTTTGGTGCTCCCCATATACAGGCCGATCAGATACATGCAGATCAGCTGGGTCGTGTATGCTTTTGTAGAAGCAACCGCCACCTCCGGACCGGCCAGGGTGTAGAACACGTCATGGGACTCTCTGGCGATGGAGCTTCCTACGGCGTTGACCACGCTGAGGATCCGCGCGCCTCTGTCCTTGGCGTCGCGCAGCGCTGCCAGGGTGTCGAGGGTCTCACCTGACTGTGAGATCGCAATGAACAATGTCTTGTCATCGATAAAGGTATCTCTGTACCGGAACTCAGAAGCCACATCGATTTCCACCGGAATGTGGGCCATCTTCTCGATGACCATCTTTCCGACGAGTCCAGCGTGGTAAGCCGTTCCGCAGGCTACGATGTAGATCTTGTTGATGTTGTCGATGTCTTCCTTGGTCAGGCTGATGTCGTCCAGCCGGATGGAATCGTCCGGGTTGAGCCTGCTCATGAGCGTCTCGCTGATGACCGCCGGCTGCTCGTGGATCTCCTTGAGCATGTAGTGGTCATAGTCAGCCTTATCGGCGGCGTCGGCTTTCCAGTTGACGACGTAAACTTCTCTGTCGACCTTGTTTCCGTTTTCGTCGTAGATGACGATCTCGTCCTTCGTCAGGACGACGGTCTCGTTGTTCTCGATGAGATAAACATCGCGGACATACTTGAGGACCGCCGGGATGTCGGAAGCGATGAAGTTGAACCCGTCACCGATGCCCGCGATCAGCGGCGCGTCTTTTCTGACGGCTACGATCTTGTCCGGTTCGTCCGCCGCGATGGCTGCAACTGCATATGCGCCGCGCATCTCGGCTACCGCCTTGTTGACTGCATCCAGCAGATCTCCGTTATAGAAGAGCCCGATCAGGTGGGCGATGACTTCAGAGTCCGTCTCCGATTTGAACTTGATACCGTACTCCGTTGCCAGCCATTCACGGATCTCCTGATAGTTCTCGATGATCCCGTTGTGGACGATGGCTACCGTCTCCTCTTCGTTCAGATGCGGATGGGCGTTGATCTCCGTCGGTTTGCCGTGGGTCGCCCAACGTGTGTGACCGATGCCCACCGGCGCGTCGAAATCCGGAGAAGCGATTTTGGCTTCCAGGTTTTTGATCTCGCCGACTGCCTTCTGAACCTGTATTTTCCCGTTGATCGGAAGGGCGATGCCCGCCGAATCGTAACCTCTGTATTCCAGACGTTTCAGTCCGTCGATGATTTTTTCTTTGGCGTGGTCAGTGCCTACATATCCTACTATTCCGCACATACTACCCTCCTTAACTGAAACGCTTCGTAATGAGTCTGGCGAGCTTTTGGGCTTTTGCAGTAATATCTTCGATATCCTGTCCCTCGATCATGACACGGACGAGCGGCTCCGTGCTGGACGGTCTGATCAGCACACGTCCTTCTTCACCGAGCTCCTCGCAGATCTGATCGACCTCTGCATTGACCTCTTCGTCTCTGGCGTACTTGAACTTGTTCTCGATCCTGACGCGGGCGTTCTTGAGCACCTGCGGGTACAGCTCGATTTCTTCGCTGGCCTGGCTGGCCGTCTTGCCGGAGCTGATCATCGCCTGCAAAAGCTGCAGACTGCTCAGGATCCCGTCGCCTGTGGTCGCATGGTTGAGGAAGATGATGTGTCCCGACTGCTCGCCGCCGAAGACTGCGCCGTCTTCCAGCATTTTGTCCAGGACATACCTGTCACCGACTTCCGTGATGCCGACTTCAAACCCTTCTTTCTTCATGAACTTATGGAATCCCACATTGCTCATCAGCGTCGAGATCACTTTGTTATCGGGAAGTTCGTCCCGCTCTTTCAGCATGTGGGCGCAAATGCACATGAGCTTGTCTCCGTCGATGATGTTTCCCTTCTCGTCGCAGGCGATCAATCTGTCTGCATCTCCGTCATATGCAAAACCCATAAAGGCTCCGTTCTCCACGACTTGTTTCTGGATGAGTTCGGGATGGGTGCTGCCGCAGTGGGCGTTGATGTTGAGTCCGTCCGGCTCGTTTCCGATCATGACAACGTCGGCACCCAGATCTGTGAACACCTTCTCCGCCACCTTGTAGGCGGAACCGTTGGCGCAGTCGACGACCAGCTTCAGGCCTTTGATGTCCGCGTCGATCGTGCCTTCCAGATACTTGGCGTATCTGTCTTCGGCTTCGTCATCCACTTCGAGGCACTTGCCGAGGCCCTCTCCCGAAACGTGGCTGTCCATATGTATATTGCGCAAAAGAATCGTTTCCACTTCGTCCTCGAAGGCGTCGTCCATCTTGAAGCCTTCGCTGTTGTAGAACTTGATCCCGTTGTATTCAAATGAATTGTGTGATGCCGAAACGATGACGCCTGCGTCTGCTCCATATGCCTTGACCAGATACGCGATGGCGGGCGTCGGAAGCACGCCGACCTTGATGACATTGGCGCCCGTGGACATAAAGCCTGCGCTCAGTGCATCCTCCAGCATGTCGCCGGAAAGTCTCGTGTCCTTGCCGATGAGGAACACCGGCTTGTCTTTGGTTTTGCCGAGCACATATCCTGTCGCCTTCCCCAGCTTGAATGCCAGATCCGGTGTCAGCTCTGTGTTCGCGATGCCTCTGACATCACCATTTCCAAATAAGCTTCCCATACCTTTTCCTCCTATTTGACCGTAAACACTGCGGTCTCACTTGAGATTTCTTCTACTGTTACACCCCTCGCTTTATCGGGGATCTTGATGTATATTTCCGTTTCGTTCTTCCCGTATTCACAGGTCGATACGTCGATATATGCTTTGATGCCTTTGTCCTTTGCTTTCTTGACCTGAGACCGCTTGCCCTCGATGGTCACGGATACGATCTTCGGTTTGTTCAGTGTGGCCGTCAGTCCCTGGTCATCCAGCGAATTCGTTCCCTGCATCTCGACCTCGATCCCGTTCACCCGATCGCTCACCTCAGGGTCCACATTTCCCATGACGAACATCCAAAGTCCGATCGCAATCAGAAGGGATACGAGCATGAGCACTTTTTTATTTATCATCGTCGCGATCCTCCCTTCTGTGTCTGGATGGGCCTGACTTGCCGTAAATCATCTCACTCTTTTTGGCGGATTCATCCGCCGCTTTATCGAATGCGCTGCGGGCACTTGAGAACCTGGTGATTCCCTTTCTGATCTTGCTGCCGCCGAGATAGATATCGAGCAGTCTCTTCTCGACTGTTCTCGTATCAAGGAACCGCTCCAGCTTGCCGTCTTCTGCCATGCTGATGATGCCGGTCTCTTCAGAGACGATGAGAACGACGGCGTCCGAATTCTCTGTGATGCCGATTCCTGCTCTGTGGCGGGTTCCGAGGTCTTTGCTGATGGTCTGGTTCTTCGAGAGCGGGAGCATGCATCCGGCAGCGTATATTTCCATGCCGCTGATGATGATGGCTCCGTCATGGAGCGGCGCCCCCTCATAAAAGAGATTGCCCAGAAGCTGTTCTGTAATCGCTGCGTCCAGGATCGTGCCTGTCTCTGCGTAGTCTTCGAGGATCGTCTGCCGCTCGAAGACAATCAGTGCGCCGGTCTTCTCATTGCTGAATTTTTCTACGGCGTTTGTGATCGCATTGACAACACGCTTGCTGTTCTCCTTGTCGCCGGCTCCGATGCCTCGCACGATCCGGCCTCTGCCCATGAATTCAAGGGCACGGCGCAGTTCCGGCTGCAGCACGATGAGCACAGCGACAGCACCCAAAGTCAGGGCCCCCTTGCACATCCAGTTCAGAGTGTGCAGGTCCATCACGTCCGATATAAACGTAGCTGCGACGAGCACCAGAATGCCCTTGATGATCTGCTGCGCACGCGTTTCGAGAATGAGTTTGAGCAGATAATACACAACAAAAGTGACGATAATAATATCGATCGCATCTGTTAATCCAAAGTCTGAAAATGTATTTGCAAAGAACTGAATGATTTCGTTCATTTCTCTTTCTGCTCCCTCGTTACGCCAGCTGTTTTTTCCGCAGAATTTATCACTTTATTTTACTATATTTAGTGGTGCGTTTTCAACGGCTCACTACAAATTGTTAATGTTTTTTAAGACGTTTTTAAGATAAAAAAAGGAGACCCGAATGGGTCTCCAGGATGCTTATAATCTTTAATATGTTGTCTCCAGTACGCCGTAGTTTCCGTCCTTTCTCTTATATACGACGTTGACGGAGTCTGTCTCCATGTTCAGATATACGAAGAAGTCGTGGTTGAGCATTTCCATCTGCATGATCGCTTCCTCTTCGCCCATCGGCTCGAGCTGGAACTTCTTGGCTCTGACGACCTTGAGTTCTTCCTGTTCTTCCTCTAATTCATCCGCCGGAAGATCTTCGAATCCAACGTCCTTCTGGCCTTTGTACTTCTTCTGGAGCTTGGTCTTGAATCTGCTCATCTGGTTCGACAGCTTCTCAATGCATCTGTCCACGCAGTCGTACGGATCCCCTGATCTTGTTTCAGCTCTGAAGATCGTTCCGTTCGCCTTGATCGTTGCCTCTACCTTATACGTACCCTTTTCTTTGATTGTCAGTACGTTTGCTGTGATATCATCCGAGAAGTACTTGTCCAGCTTCGCGAACTTCTTTTCGATGATGTCTTTGAGCTTTTCGCTAGGAGCGTAATTCTTGCCGGTAATAACAGTCTTCATAATAACAACCTCCTTCGGGCACAATATCTTGTGCCACTTTTTCTTTATTTTAACACAGTTAGGGAGTGCTTACAATGCAAAAGCACGAAAAACGGCCCGCCGCGCAGCGGGCCACCGGGGTTATAATATGCACTATTTGACTTTCACTTTGAACGTTACTGTCTTCGTGATCTTCTTGTACTTGGCGTTTCCGGCTGCGGTGACTTTGACCTTGACTTTATAGGTGCCTTTTTTGAGTCCCTTTTTCACCGTGACCTTGCCGGTCGATTTGGCGATCGTGATCTTCTTGCTGCCGCCGGACTTCACATAAGTCTTCGTGCCCTGACCCTTGTTCTTGAAGTTGATCACCTTAGAGACGCTCAGCGTCTGCTTCTTTTTCTTGACTGCGGAGCGCTTGACAGTGGCTGTTTTGCCGGCGATGTTGAGCGGATTTGTCAGTTTATTGACTGTTACCGTACACTTGGCAGTGTACTTGCCCTGGATGGTACGGACTGTGATCGTCGTCTTGCCGGCGGCCTTGCCGGTCACTTTACCGGATGCGGAGACAGTCGCGATCTTCGTATTCGCGCTTGTGAAGACAAGGTCCTTGTTCGTCGCATTTGACGGCGTGATCTTCGCGCTCAATGCGGCACTCTTTCCAACGCCAATGGATTTGCTGCCCGGAAGGCTTACTCCTGAAACAGGGACAATGGACATGTCGACCCTGTATATGCCGTTCTTGTCCTGATTGGTATTGTTCAATCCATTGAAGTACACATTGCCTGCGGCGTCTGTCCCTACGCCTTCCACATTCGTCGGGGTATCGATGATCGCATCTGCCGTGTTGCTTCCGTGCTTGAATATCGCCACCTGATTACTGTTCCTTCCGGCAACCGCGACAGTTCCGTAATCGTCTGCGCATATATCATAGATCCAGGTAAACAGGATATTCACACTGCCGGATGAAAAATACATCGGTGTGACTTCGTCGGTCGAAGGATCGTATTTGTACACTCCATTAAGCGATGCAGGCGTTCCGCTTGAATAGCCTTTGTCTGCAATATAGATGTTGCCTGCTCCGTCAACCGCAATGCTCTGCGGGTAGCAGTTTTTATCGCTTGCGGGCGCTGTATAACCGGGCTCATATGTATTTGTCCAGTTGATCACTCCCCCGTCCGGAAGTGCCAGCACATCCGACAGCTTCGCGCGGGAGATCTTTGTCGCTTTCTTTCCCGCTCTTTCAGCGGCGCTGTTCACACTGTACAGATATCCGTCGCTGCTTACTGCGACTGCCGCGCTTCTTTCTCCGGCGCTCAGTGTCTTGTATGGCAGTTCATCCGGCGACGACAGTACCTTCTTCGGTTCCACAACGAATATTTTCTTGTTATTGTCGGGATCGTAAGAGAGCGTATATCCCGAGGTGAAGAGATAGTCCTTATATGCGCACAGATTCGTGCATTGTGCCGGCATGTCTATATCAAACTTTTCGGCCCCGTCCGCATCAAATCCGACGATGGATCTTCCCGTCATTCCGACTATTGTCCCGTCATCCATGACCTCGACACTGTGCGTCAGGTTCTGCGCATTCACGACCCGCGTGACATTGTAGTCTTCCGCTGTATCAGTTCCGTCCGCAAAGGACATCTGCGGCACGAATACGATGACCATCATCAGCGCCAGGAGCATTGCCAGCGCCATTCTTGCCTTTGCTTGTTTCAACGAGTTACTCATCGTTCCAATCTCCTCACTTACATTAATGATTCCCAGTAAGAATATTTTACCACGATAGAGCGCCAGACAGAAACAAATGCGCGGTTTTTTGTTCGAAAAAGTAAAGGTTCTAAAAAAATGTTGGGGTTGCTCACGAAATATGAGTTGTCTTTCGCCTGAAGTCGATGATCATCGGACACCCGCTTCTATTCGCAGGCTTGCCTGTCTGAGAGAAATGCCGCGGTAATCGGAATCTCTCGAACCAAGAGTCAAATGAAAGAGGCTCTGAAATCCTTGGAGTATCCGTCACCCCAACATACTTTACAGAGCCAAAGTAAACAAAGAGCGCTCTGCATATGACTCGGCTGACCTGATCTTTGCCCCCACACTTGCCTTGACCGGAGTTTCTCCGAGGACTTACTTCTAAACTACGCCATGATCGCCGCCTACTCTCCTTCAACGGTTTACGTGGAGCCCTTCGCCCGTAGCTGGCATGGCCTTTCAATCACAGACCCGAATCATATGCAGAGCGCTCTCGCTTGTAGCTCTCGCTCGTTGTTTTTGTTCATCGTGCCCGCATTGTAACATACTCGGGCGCGAAATGCTACAGGAGTTTTTCCTCCCAGTCTTTCTGTTTGAATCCGGGCAGGACGTAATCCTTCCCGATCAGCAAAGGCCGCTTCACCAGCATGCCGTCACTTGCCAGCAGTTTGAACTGTTCATCCTCCGGCATATCCGGCAGCTTCTTCGCCAGCTCCAGCTCACGGTACAGCATGCCGCTCGTATTGAAGAACCGCTTCAGCGGCAGCCCGCTCATCTCATGATACTTTCGCAAAAGCTTCTCATCCGGATGGTCCGCCTTGATGTCGATCACTTCATGCTCGACGCCCTGCTCCTGCAGCCACTTCAGTGCCTTCTTGCAGGTGGAGCATCTCTCGTAACAATATACCTTGATCATATGTGCACTTCCTTTCTCTTCTGTGTTTGCGCTACTATTATAGCACGATATATCACGCTGCATCACAATATCACGCCCAGGTTGCATTCTGCTTGTCCTGAGAATATATTATTTCCTATCCAAGGCTGTATCCAAGAGTATCGGAGGGAAGTATGAACAAAGGGAAATCATTTCTGTTCAGCGAATGGAATCTGAGCAAAAGAAACTCTTATCTTGTTCTGGCTTTTTCGATCCTGGCGGAACAGATCGGAACCGCCTGCCTGGAAGCATCCGAGGGATATACGATCCTGAAGTTCTCTGTCCTGACGGTATTGCTGTATACTTTCACTTACTATACTTTCTGCAAGATCCTCAACCAGATCGATCTCGCTGTGGCCTATGCGACCTGGAGCGCCGTCGGTTCTGTCGGCGCGACGCTGATCGGCATCTGGCTGTTCGGCCAGCCGATGTCTCTCATCGGATGGCTCTCCATTGCGGGGATGATCCTCGGTGTATTTCTGCTCAATTGCTTCGGCACCCCGAAGGAAGATCCCGACCCTGCAGAAGATTTCAAGCAAGATCTCAAACACGATCTCACAAAAGAAAGCGAGGTGGCGGAATGATCCAGGCTTATATTCTTCTCGCCATTTCGATCGCATTCGAGGTCTTTGCGACCTCCCTGCTTCCGGCAACAAAAGGCTTCACAGTCCGGAAACCGACGATCTTGGCCATCATATGTTATATCATTTGTTTTGCCGCGTTCGGCAAATGCCTGCTGCAGCTGAACCTCGGCATCGCCTGGGCGACCTGGGGTGCGATCGGCACTGCCGTGACGCCCATCGTCGGCTATCTTTTCTATAAGCAAAAGCTCACCAAAACCGGTGTGATTGGGCTGGTTCTGATCATCGTCAGCACGATCACACTGAACCTGTACGGCTAGAATCCCTGCGGCTGAGCGCGTCTAGTCCTCCTTCGGCCTGCGGTTTCCGCCGGAGCAGAGGGTCAGGAGATAAACTGCGGAGGCACCTGCGTCGAGCAAGACCTTGCTGCATGCGTCCGCGGTGGCGCCGGTGGTGTAGATATCATCGGTTAGCCGTAGGTCAATGATACAATTTAACGATGCACCCACAACCCTCTTAACGATGAACACACAACGCTGATAACGATATGCACAGTGTGCACGTTCAGATTTGACTTTCCGAATATAAGAAAACGCCACCCGGCCTACTACTGGGTGGCGGATTGAACATTATTATTTTACCATCTTTTGCCCGGCTTTTACAGCTTGATTTCCTGTCCGTCTTTAAAAATGTAACGTATATCATCCTTCGCATAAATTGTTACCTGTTGGATGAGTGTTCGCCACATCGTCTCATCAAAGCTTTCTATTATATATGCATCCTCCAGCCCTTTTATGAAACGATCGATCTCTCGGAGTCTGCGCTGCGTTTCAGCAAGCTGGACCGTCAACGTCTCGCTCTTTTCTCTGGCCTTTTCGTATCTATCGGCGAGCTTCTGATAGCGCTTTTCGTAGGCTTTCTGGTCCTGGGCCTTCCTGGAGTTCTCGCCGATGCATTTCTCGATAAGCCCAGCGACGATCTCCATCTCCTGCAGCGCCTCGTCTCTTTCCTGGCCCAGCCGATCCGTGACATCGACTGTGGCCTTGAGCAGCTTAGCGTTCTCCAAAACCTCGGTGCGGTCATCGAGCAGCGTGTTTACCGCTTTCACAAAACCATCCTTGATCTCATCCTCGGTGACATGCGGCGTGCTGCACTTCTTCCCATTTTCGTATTTGTGATTGCATCGATAGACCACCCGGCGATACCGGTCATTGGAATGCCAGACTTTTGAGCCGTACCAGCTTCCGCACTCGCCGCATACGATCTTTGAAGCAAACAAGCTCGCACCGCTATAGCTCGGTCCTTTCGCATCCCGTCTGGCAATCTCGTCCTGGACCTCCTGGAACTGCTCCGGCGTAATGATGGCCTCATGGTCATTCTCTACATAGTACTGTGGTATCTCGCCTTCATTCTTCTTTGACTTGCGGGTGAGGAAGTCCACAACGTATGACTTCTGAAGAAGCGCATCGCCTTTATACTTCTCATTCATCAAAATGCTCTTCACGACTGACTGCCGCCACTGCGTCTTACCGCCCGGTGTCGGGATTCCCATTTCAGTCAGCTTGTTTGCAATAGCATGGTACGACATCCCCTCGAGGAACCATCCGTAGATGTATTTGACTACTTTGGCCTGCTCGGGATTCACTACCATCTTCCCGTCTTCGCCTTTTTCATAACCGAGGAATTGGCCGTATGAAACGCTGACCTTACCATCAGCATAACGCTTCCTATGGCCCCACTTGACGTTTTCGGATATGTTCCTGGATTCCTCCTGCGCCATCGAGCTCATCAGTGTTATAAGCAGCTCACCTTTTGAATCGAGTGTCCAGATGTTTTCCTTCTCAAAATAGATCTCGATCCCATGCTCCTTCAGCTTCCGGATCGTTGTTAAGCTGTCGACCGTGTTCCTGGCAAATCTGCTGACCGACTTCGTGATAATCAGGTCTATCTTTCCGGCCAGGGCATCCTCGACCATTTGATTGAATCCCTTTCTTCGCTTTGTACTCGTGGCCGTGATTCCCTCGTCGGTATATATGCCTGCGAACTCCCAATCATCATGCTTGTTGATGTAGTTCGTGTAATAGTCGACCTGGGCTTCGTAACTTGTCAGCTGCTCATCGTGGTCCGTTGATACCCTGGCGTATCCAGCAACCTTCCGGACATCGGCAATAGGTATCGGGTTATTGAGATTTGTCTTTTTTCTTGCCGGAATAATGGTTACGTTTGACATCTGCTATTTCCTTTCTCGTTCCATCGTATAAGAAGAACTCAAGTCCATCTTCTCGTACTATAATCTTCTCAACGATTTCTCTGAATTTATCTCCGTCGAATGTGTCCCAGCCAAGGACATCGCATGAGTAGGCCATCAACTTTATTTCGGAGATCTGCCTACCTTTACATCCCTTTCCACCGTACTGCTTACGCTTCCAGCATTTCCAGTAATAAAAAACGTTGCCATTGTCCTTCTTGGTCCTGCCTCTTGCATAGTGACCGCCGCATTCACTGCATTCAAGCTTTCTGGAAAACGGCCTCAACTCGTAGCATTCAGAATTGAGAACCTCTCGCATGTGCTCAAGACGATCTTGTACCGCCTGGAATGTTTCCATGTCAATGATGGCTTCGTGAGTGTCCTCAGAATAGTACTGAGGAAGTTCTCCGTTGTTCCACCTTAATTTCTTTGTGATCGGATCCTGAGAGAAAGTCTTCTGCAGAAGAAGGTTTCCTGTATAGGTGATGTTTTGCAACACCTGACTTATTGTTGTCTTCTGCCATCTCCCGCCTCGAACTCCAGCTATGCCCTCATCTTTAAGCGTTCTCTCGATCTGCTTCAGCGAACTTCCTGATAAGTACATGTTGAATATCCGCCTGACCGTCTCCGCCTCCTCCGGCACCACGATCAGCTTCTTCTGTGAGTCATCCCACTTATAACCGAGAAACGAGCAGCATCCACTGAGCTGCCCGTTCTTGAAATGATTTCTGATTGTCCATTTGATATTCTGGCTCATCGTCTCGACTTCCTCCTGAGCGTAGGACGCCAGGATGGTAAGCATCAATTCTCCGTCAGCTGTGAGTGTGTTGATGTGCTCCTTCTCAAAACGGACCTCGATGCCGAGATCCTTCAAGTGCCTAACTGTCTCCAGTAGATCGACAGTGTTCCTTGCAAACCGGCTGACCGATTTAGTAATGACGATGTCGATCTTGCCGGCCTCGCAATCAGAAATCATCCGCTGGAACTCTGACCTCTTTTCCGCAATAGTTCCGGTGATAGCGTCGTCCGCGTACACTCCAGCAAACTCCCATTCAGGGTCCTTTTGGATCAGATCATTATAGTAGCTGATCTGCGCCGACATGGAATGCATCGTTCGCTCTGTGTTCTTCGACACTCGAGCATACGCGGCCACCTTCTTCCGTTTTCTTATAGCAGGAATCGAGGTGTCAATCTTCGTTATCTTCCGCATAAATTAGCCTCCTTTCGCTACTATACATCACTCTAAAGGCCCCTTAAGTCAACTTGATTTCCGACAATAATGTGCCTAACGGCGGGTTATATTTTTCAATGAATATACGCCGGATCTCCTTGTATTCCTGCTCTGTGATTGTCTCGTTATCGAGCATAGTCTTGGCCATGTTCATGGTGGTCTGAAAGAGCAGCTCATCTCTGAATCTGCTATTCTCCATCACGGCCTCCGAATCTATGAGACACATAGCACTCATGACTACAGTACTTCCTCTTAGCATTCCCATACACAGTAAAGCGCTTCCCGCATCCCGGGCATGTCATTTCGTAGATGGCTCTCCGGTCTACTTGATCAAGATGGCTGTTCCACCATTCCCTTCGGCATTTGTCAGAGCAGAACTTCTTCTCCTTCCGGCCAGGGGTCTGCTGGATTGGAGCTCCGCAACATTTACAAACGCTCCCTGCCGGCGCGTCCACCTGCGTCGATTCCTTCTGCCGCCTGCAAAATGACTTTACTGTGTTTTCCGAGAGCCCTAACTTGGCTGCCACTTTTCTGTAGCCGAGGCCTTCAGCGCGGAGGCTCATGATAAGCATCTTCTGTTCGTTTGTCATTGCAATCCCTCCTTCACCTTCCCTCGGACATCGGAAGGATCTGGGAACGAAAAATGACAAAAAAAATAGTGCCTGCAGGTACTCCCGCAGGCACTCTTTCGGTTTATATTCTTTTTGCGTAATCGAGCGAAACCCATCCGGCTCCAGATTTCAGCTTCCCCCATCCGGAATCAGAACCCTTGCCGCTCTTGGTCTCCGTGATGGTGAATACACCCTTTCCTGTATACTTGCCGGTCTTGGCGTAATTCGTACCAGGGCCTTTGCGAATGTTCAGATCATCGATACTGACGCGGACCTTAAACGACCCACTTTTCTTCTCAGGCGTACCTCCGAGCTGCTTCGTGACCTCTGTGGCCAGTTTGCCAAGCCTGCTATAGAGCCAGTTGCCCGGGCAGGACTTGTTGGCAAACCACCTGTGGACGGTGATGATCATCTCATCGGACTTCGGCGTATAGTTCAGCGTCTTCGCCTTGTCCCCGAACCAAAGGAGCTTCTTCTTTCCGTTACGCTTACAGATATCTACGCAGAGCTTAACAAGCGTAGCATAGACTTTGCTGTTCATCGTGTACGGTTCCTTCGTATCAGATGCGCACTCGATCGTGACGGCCCTCTGGTCGTTGGCGTTGGACGAGGTGCACCAGGAGCGGTTCTTCTCTTCGACGTAAAGACCCACACGGCCATCCCTATCAATGCCGTAGTTGCTCGAAGCCTGAGTGCTGCTTTTTGCAAACCAGGATCCAAGGCCCTCTGCTGTACATTGCCCCACCACGCAGTGAGGAGAGATCCGGTCGATGGAGTGCGTCCTCTTTCCTGAGTGGTTCGGACTGAGTTTCTTATATACCACCAGCTTGCTATTCGAATATGCCATTACTGATCACCATCCTTTTCTGATCGTTTATGAAGCTGCTCTAATACCTCTTTTAACTGTCCCGGAATAGGCAGTCCGAGGTGACCGGCATTCTCCAGGAGGCTTACACCCTCATTGGACAGGTAAAAGAAGATGACCGCTGTACGCAGGATCCCCTCCTGGCCAATGACCTGAATGTCGATGATGTTGGCGATACCTACGAGCAAAAAAATAAGCACCTTCCTGCAGATGCCCTTGAACCCCACATTGCTCGACAGTTTCTTATCGGCTATCGCACACATTACCCCTGTCAGGTAATCAACTACAACGAATGCTATCAGTGCGTAAAGCAATCCATCACATCCTCCCAGGTAGTAACCCATCCATCCTCCAAGGCCTGTGAACACGGCCTGGATCATAATCCAAAATTCCTTCATAGCAGTTCCCTCCTTACATGACTTTCCATTCTTCTTTTGTAGGCGGTTCCTTCGGTTTACCTGCGCTCATTACAAGCAAAAACAAAAGAGCCCATCCCAGCGGAATGCCGAGGCAGACTCCTGCGAGCAAATATACAATTGTCATTATTCTAAATCCTCCCTGTGCAAATGATGAAATTGATCCCGATATATGGAGGCCTATTCTCGTGTGCCTGTGATGCGTTAGCTCCTGCGTGGCTTGTTACAGCACCACCAGTACAAGCGCCACCCCCTCCGCTACTTGTAGTGTTTCTCGTCATGCGCACCCTGCTGCTTTGCATAGTGTACGCTGTTTCCGAGCCTGATCCATTGGACCACAAATTGCCCATGCTGTGAGCGTGATTCGGAATCTTCGGTTGAGTAAAGCCATGCCCGTGAGCAGGAAGTCCGCTCTGCTCTTTTGTCAGGGTTACTGTGTTCGCTCCGCCTTTAGCATTAAGAGCATAGCTTGAGCCTGCTCCAACCGGGAATCGATCTCTTAGATCCGGTAAATTGAATGTTGTGCTCCCATCACCGGCTCCATAGGTAGTTCCAATTGCTGCAAATAGGGCAGCATAGGCTGTTCTTGATATAGCCTGGCCACGACATAACAGCCACCCTGCTGGCGCTGATGCACCTGCAAACATCTGAATCACTCCTGGCTGCAGCACAACTGCATCCGTAAATACTGCTGGCATGGCCACCTTGAATCCATCTTCTGTAGCTGGTGCTCCGAACGCTATACCATGACCTCCAGCATACACGTCGATTGTGTAATAAGCCTGCGGTAGCGTCTGCGTAATTTCATGACCCAAATTGTACTCATCTTCCGGTGTTACCCCGATGATATAAGAGTGTTCTTTACTAAATGGTCCTGCCATAAATCCATATAGCATAACCGGTGATCCTGGATGATAGCTACTCCAGTTAACCGGATCAGATAAGGTCCCATCGACTGCTCTTGACGCATACCACGTACAGAAGCCTGCAACCTGCGCCTCACCACCAACACTCACAATAGGCCGGAGCAAGTCGGTTATTGCCTCAGTGTATGAAAAAGATGCTGTAACGACTGCTGCTGTACCCTCATCATCCGGAACGCCTGATGCAGCAGTTCTCTCCGCCTTCTGAATCGCAACCTGTGGAAGCGCGTAGGGATTGACAGTGATTGCAGCAAGTGTCTTCGTCGTAACCTGACCTCTGGAATCGGTGACAGTAACAGTTGGCGTAAACGTACCGGCCGTCGTAAGCTTGATCGACAGCGTTCCATTACCTGTTCCCGTCGCGGTCTGGTTTCCGATAGTCAGTTTTGTCTGTGTAATGTCACCACCGTATTTCGCGCTGCAGCTACTAAGCGTTACCCTGGCCGTAGAGATACCGGCATAGAACCCGTTCGTATCCGATGTGGCGTTTGTCGCATTGAAAGTCGGAGGCGCATTTAAAGTAATCGTTGCAATCTTGCCCCAGGTATATTTGCTCGAGTTTGAATAATCTCTGCACATGGATTCGTCAGCATTCGATGATCTTAGGAAGATCCCCCAGGTATCGCTCGTTAGCTGAACATCAACTGTTTTGCTGGTTTTGTTGTTTGCGTTGAATACATTAGCAAGACGAATGGAAGTTCCAGCTGAACTTGTTCTACTGATGGAGTAATTTGTGCCTGAAGTCATAGCAGCATAATCACCAGTCGTTGGACGATCATATTCTGCCCAGGCGCCCCCTACACTTAAATTCAACCCAAGCCTTACAGTACCCTTTGTCTTTCCTGAGTACACGAATTTAGCCGTTACGGTTGGAAGTGATAGTGTAAAATCCCCACTGACTGTTTGGTCCGTTCCCGTTACCGCCACTGTCCAAGTCGATTGATAACTGGACTGATCATTTTCTTTAAAGGTTTTTGTTATGGTTGCCATGAAATCCCTCCTATCCTAACCACTTCAAATAGAGGTTGTTTTCACCGTTTGCATTCTCGTGAACCTTCCAGGACCACTGGCCCTTTCCTGGGTCACCGTGGATATCGACTTCTGTCTGCTTTATACCGACATCCATCTGCTGAAGAACGACTGACTGAGAGATGTAAAGCCTTTGATCGGAAATGTATGCAACTTCCGCTGGTCCGTGGTAAAAGCTCAGCCTGTCTCCTTTCAGCACAACCCGCACTCCAGTCTCTGAGCCATTGAGGTTTTCCGAAACGGTGAAGCCATCTTCATCCATTTTGAAATGCTGACGAATGTAGTCCCGGTCCTCTTCGGCTACATCACATGCTGATGCAATATCTGCAAGGCTTCTATTCCCGAGGACCGTGACGTTGCTGCCGCCGATATTAATGGCATCCGGAATACCGTCATTATCGCTGTCATAGAAAGTGATATAGGCATCATCGCCTCCGATGTGCTGTGGCCGCGTAGATGAGAACTCTATTGACTCACCGAAAGTAGATACCGGAAGACCATCAGGATCAAAGACCTTCATCCCTTCGCTGGACAGAAGAACCTTGTAACTCCCGCTGTCGTTAACTACCCAGAGGCCCTCATTCGTCAGTGCCAGGTGCGTCGCAACATAATTAGTCACAGCTTCATCGACGCCGGAGAGCTCATAGTATCCTTCCGTTGATGGATTGCCAGAAGGATTGATAATCAGGTTATAAACATCACCCTGCTTTTCAAAGTAATGCTTGCCGGGTACGACCTCTGTATCCTGGGTAAGCACGTAAGTTCCATGCTCCGAAATCCAGGTGAGCGTACCTACCACGTCTTCCACAACAGAAAGCTGCGTGAGTGCACCGCTTGCTGCTTTATTGGCAGCTGCAGCAGATAGGCTTGCTTCCCCAGCTGCCGTCTCCGCTTCACCGGCTTTAGTCCAAGCCTGCTCTGCAGCGTTCTCGGCACTGTTCGCAGCATCCTGGGCACGCTTTGCATCCACTTCTGCCTTCTCTGCGATTCCACTTGCAATGAAGGCCTGCGTATCATCGGTCGGAGGCGCGGACGCATTTCCCATAAGCCAGGCGGACCCGTCAGAGATTCTGACCTGTACCACATCACCTTGCTTCGCGTTTATGGTTCTCTTCACTGGAGTCTCATCAATACCTCCAGGAATATGCACCCATGCCGTCTGGCCTTCAACCCTTGTGACCTGGGCCTGGGTGTCGTAAGCCTTTACTTCTCTTTGACCTGAAGATCTGATGACACCGATTAAATCTTTACTTACACTCATACCGTTTCAATCTCCTCACTTGTTTTTGCACCAAATCCGAGCTCGATCTTCTGACTCTTCACGCGAAAGAGACCCTCAAGACCCTGGGCCGGATAATGCAGTCTCACAAGATCGCCCACCATAACATCTGGATGAAACCGCCTGTCGTATTCAGCGCTAAGCTGCACCCTCTGTAGTTCCTTAAGGTGTCTTGCTGCATATTCGCTAATGGACTCGCCGGTGTTCAGCTCGCAAGAGGTATCTTCTGCCCAAACCTCCCTGCCGCGAGAAACAGTGGACAGCGGACTGTCCGGAGAATCGTCACGCGCTACCGCAGACAAATCATCCTTTACTGCCCGCAGCACATTTGGGCAGCTGTACCAGTCATAGTCAACCGATATTGTCGGTTCGAGAACGTCCTGCGAGACTGGATCAAACTGCGCGACTTCCTCTATCGGCTTCGGGCATAGTTCTATCGTCCCATCGCCACCGATGCGCATCCGCCAGGCGATGGCAGTTAGCACCTTATCTGCCATCGAAAGCCTGGTCTCTCCGTCACCGGCTATGATCGAAGTCTGCAAAGCCGGTGCTTTACCGCTGATCGTTACCGGAGCAGGGACGCATGAAAGCAGTTCTTTTATTACTGCTGCTCCGCTTGCTCCGGCCGGAACGTAATAGCCTCTCTCCAGGAGAACATCATCCGCTGCCTTCAGCACGGAATAGCACTCCACGTTATTCGTTTCATAGTAGCCATCGATATCTCTCGAAGGACTTGTAGCAAGACCGGTGAAAAGCGGCACATGTGATGCAGCGCCATTCTGCTCTGCATCCAGATATATCCTGATGTACCGCTCCGTGCCTTGTGCATATGCCTTGCACTCGATATCCGCCGAGTCTCGCAGGCCCTCATCTGACCTGGAGATGTTCCCGCCAGTTATATCGAGCCGTTCCGTTTCCCGCCAGCTTGTCGGGTCAACCGTATAGGCATAGTATTTTGCAGAAAAACCACTGCTCCAGTTCATCACTCACTCTCCTCACTGATCCATTCCTCATAGGTCAAGCCGTCCTGCTCCTGTGAATCGACCCTTGTTACGGTCAGGCTGTAATCTGCACGTACCGTGTCTGTGTCGTATCTTCTGTCTTCCGTCACCTGGATATCACAGGCAAAGCTTGATCCGTCCACAGTGCGGATATGACAGATCCCCGGATATGAGGCAAGCCGTCTGAACTTACGCATTGTATCCTGGTCCTTGATGGTCACGGTCGAGCCTTTTAATGATGCTGTCCTTCCGATAGCCTTGTTCCAATCGCCTGCGACAGAGCCTCCGAGATACCTCGTCTCCTTGAAATCCTTCTCCCAGGAATTAGAGTGTGTGACGTCATAACGAAACTCGATCTGCTCCCCATCAAAATCGATAAGGGAGTAATTGAGATTCAGAAAGTCACCATCTTCCGCTGTGATATCGAGCCAGGCCAATTCATTCTCGGCCGTGATATAGTCACCATCTGCTGTACGGAATACGATTCTGTGACCAGCAAACTCGCCGATGGCAGGATACGGATCCACATAGACCGTGCCGAACTCGCCGCCTGAAACGATGAGCTCCGGACGATCAGCAGAAAGCCTGTAAATATCACAGGTGTCGCCTTCCGCGTAGCCCTGCGGCATGATTGGAGTGATGAAGGCAACTGTATTAAAAATGACCACCGTTCCCTCCGGCTTTACTGCCTGGTGTGACCAGTGGACTTCAAAATCAAGTGCATCTGTATCACTCTGGCCAAGCCCGTCCTTTACCGTAGCGATCAGTCTGTATGATGCTCCGTCATCAAGGATGCCGATGAGATCATCTTTGTTTATCTGAACAGCCGATTCACCGGTCTGTGTGTAGAGCGCTATTGTTTCACCCTGAAAACCATTGAAGTCGGTCTCGTCCGGTCGATCGATGTGATAGTCCTCGGCCCTTTCAATCACGACAGTTGTTGTGCCTCCCGTCCCGGCACCTGTGACGCTTACCGTAAGCGGCATAGCAGTAAGGGACAGGACGGTTCTCGTATTGTCATCAACTGTAATCTGCTGCTCGACAAGGCTGGTGCTCACAATGCTTGCCTCAAGAGCATCCGCAATGATAAGCGGAACCGGATCGCTCCACTCATCGGACACCCTTCCCGAGCCAGACACTACCCTTACGCATAAGTAGTGTGTCTCTCCCGTATCCCAGCCGAGTTCTTCTGCATACAGCGTGATATGCTGTGCGGTCTCGGTGCTTGCTATTGTCTCCCCGTACCGGATGCCTTCTCCTGTTATCCTGGCTTCGCAGATCTCCGCATAAGCTTGAGCGGTTCCATCACCGGAAACATATGCCCAGAACGCAGATACGCTTCCGTCTTTTGGAATGATGCTCTGCGATAGTGAAAGTGACGGTATCCCCGGAGCCGATGAGAGATCGATCGTCGCAATCTGTGACCATGCGCCATATACTCCGTTTTCACCGGAGCCCTTTACAAGACGAACCCTGAAGTACCATCGCTTGCCTGTTTCAAGACCGGAGACATTCCATTCTGCCGCATGCGTATTATTAATGGTGTAGGTTTCCGGCTCCTCTGTGCTCTCCCAGGCGTCTTCATGATCAGCCCAGGCAATAACAGCGCTTTGCGCTTCCGTCCAGGTCCAATCCCAGATAACTTTCACCGTTCCGCTTATGGCCGTCGCATTGACCGATACATTTGTCGGCGCATTGGGTATCTGCCCGCCCTGCCAGATCGGTTTCTCTGACTTCATCCTGGCATCCACAGAAAATGAATCGACACTATCTTCTCGGTCGAGTTCTGTGTAGGAACCTACGCAAGCATATATGCCAAGTTCGTGAGACGGCTCCTCAGACCAGTCAGGACACTGGACAGTTGTCTGCGTTTCACCAGCCGGGATAATACCTACCGTTGCAACCTTGTCAGGTGCGGATCCAGCGCGATACAAAACAACAATGAAAGCGTCCGTGACATCGGATGTATTAGATGCCGTGATGAGAACTCTGTGTGTCGTCTCATCAGGCTGCACATCCGTAATCACCGGATCCTTCAGATATCCTGTATCAGCAACGACCCATTCACTGCTGGCTGTCTTGAATTTATATGAGGAAGTCACCCTTACAAAAAGGCACTCGTCCTTATCCAGGTTTTCACTGATAAATGCAGATGCCGCTCCCCCTGCTCCAGTCACCGTTCCGATAGTTCCATCAGGGTTTCCGTTATAGGAAAGGCCCGGTCCCGGCACCTGGATCGCATACTCTGCGGTCTGCGATTCCACAGGATAGGACGAGTTTTTCGTCTGTGACCAGGTGACCTTCGTCTGCATTCCTCCGGCCTGCTTTGTGACTTCACCTTTTACATTTGTCGCTGCATAAGGATTGGAATACACGCGGCTTGCATATCTCCAGTCGCTTACTCCCCTCGGACCTCTTGCACGCACCCTGAACCATCTGGTGTGAGCACCGGATGCGATAGTCGACGCGCTTTCCGTATAGGTCTTGCTGCCACTCGCTCCACCGGTATCTGTGCTCCATCCGCTGTTACCGCCATAGTCGTAGTTGGTCACGAGCTTTGTCTGAAACTCCACATCGGTAAAAACCTTATGTGTGTCGGAAGTATCGACGCTCCAGCTGAATGTGCACTGGTTGTAATTCTCCTCGCTCGGATTGGCAGACAGGCTCGGCTTTGCCGGAAGCTTTACTTCAAAGTCCTTGCTGACCCAATCTGACCACTTCTTATCTTTTGAAAGGCCCCTTACACGGAACTTGAACTCGGTTATCTTCGGCTTGCCGGAATGCGGAAAGTAGCTCGAAAGAGAAAGCGATACCGATCTGCTCGTTACCGCTTTCCCTATGTCTACTGCCTTCGACCACTTATCAGATTTCCCGGCTCTGTTCACCAGATAGGCAAACTGCTGCTTATTGCTATATGATTCACCCTTCTTCCAGGAGCATGCGAACTTCATCGCGCTCCTTGCTATGGATAGACCTTTCGGTTTTGCACTTGTCTTTTTTGCCATATCACACTGTCCTCATTTCAAGTTTCATCTGGCGGACTAACCTGCGTCCCCATTCCTCCGGATTCTCGGCACCGTTTACCTGGACATTGATATTCACATCGCCCGTCCTCTGGTTACGACTCGAGGTAAGAAGCGCATTCACAATGTCGTCTCCGATGCCGGATACCGCAGATGTAATCATGTTCATCAGGGAGTCAGTCCCGACGACAGTCTCGGACCCGGCCTCGCCGCCACCGAGAAGGTTCCCGTTCATCGCACCGAAGATTGTCGGAGAGTTTAGGATCATGCCCTTGTCCATCGCTTTCGCATACCACGAAACGGAGAATGACGGCAGCTTACCTTTTCCGGCAATTCCGAACGGTGCCTTACCACCAGACACACTGATGTGCGGCAGTTTCAGATTGCTGAATATCTTACCAATCGAAAGCGGGAAGAAGCCTTTGATCTTGGACATGATTCCGCTGATCTTGTCCTTCGCTGCATTGATCGGAGAAAGCATCGCGTTCTTGATTCCGCTCCAGGCGGAACTTGCTGCGGATTTCACACCGCCCCATATGGATGACAGGCCAGATTTGATGGCCCGTGCCGGTGCTGTGATAGCGTTTTTGATCCCGTTCCAGGCTGAACTTGCCGCACTCTTCATGCTGCTCCATACCGAAGATGCTGTCGCCTTGATTCCGCTCCAAAGAGACGAAAGTCCGCTCTTGACCGCACGTATCGGTGTCAGGATTGCGTTCTTGATTCCGTTGAACACCTTACTGGCCAGGTTCTTGATTCCATTCCACACGCTCGCCGTGAATGACTTGATGCCGTTCCATATCTTCTTCCAGCTTGTGCCGAACCATCCGAGGACGACATTCGTCACTCGCTTGATTGTGTTCAGGGCTGTCGTAATGATTCCTTTGATACCATTCCAGACACCCGAGAAGATTTCCTTTACGCCCTGCCATACTCTTTTCCAATCACCGGTGAAGATACCGATGAACACATCCAGAATGCCGATGATGACATCAAGCACGGCAGAAAGCACCGTGGCGATAATCTGAAACGCCCCTTCAAACAGCGGCGCGAGAAGATTGCAGAAGCCATCCCATACCTTTTTCATGGTCTCGGCCACCTTCGAGAAGTCGACGCCCAGATCCTCAAAGCGTGACTTGACCTCATCCACAAACTTTCCGATCGTATTTTTGATGCCATTCCAAATGGCAGTTATGTTTTTACGGAACTTCTCGTTTGTTTTCCAGAGATGAATAAAAGCCGCCACGAGGACGGCTACTGCTGCAATCACAAGCCCGACCGGAGATAGCAAAAAGCTAAATGCTTTCCCCAGAAGTCCGGTCATGCCTCCTGCCTTACTGACCGCACCGGACACCTTCGTAAAGGCCGGTCCGAGCTTTGCAAAAGTCTGGATGGCGATACCGACTTTGGATATCACCGTTCCGAGGATGACAAGCACCGGACCCAGGGCCGCAACAAATAGTCCAATTCTGAGGATCGCATTTCTCTGGCCCTCGCTCATGTTGTTGAGCTTATCCACAAAACCCTGGATCGCAGATACGACTTTCCTGATCATAGGCATCAGGGCATCGCCGAATGAAATGGCAAGTTCCTGAAGCTG
>JBGUKV010000101.1:0-8079 GCA_045114655.1 Candidatus Allocopromorpha sp.
AGCCTCAAATCTGCATTTTGAGGCTTGAATTCAAAAAACTCGTGATGAAGACCTTTTTCATCAAGGCATCAGTTGTTCATTCAACGGCCCGGTTCCGGCCCCGGCCTCTGACCTCAACCCCTGGCCGCCCTAATCCCTTCGCCCTAATCCACGGCTGACGATCCCTAGCCGATGATAGCGGCCTCGGTCCAGTGGTCCTCCAATGTCTCGGCGACCAGCCTTGACTCCTCGACCGCGTCCTCTGAAACAGGTTCATCGGATTCCACCCATGTGACTCTGTACTTTTCAAAGACCCAGGCTTCATCACCGCAGACCTGCCAGATCTTGCCTGCTTTTGCATCGATGAAATACCTGACGAAGATGTCCTTGAAGAGCTCCGTCGCCTCCCAGTAGGCGTCCCTGGTGTCATCGTCGTACTGCAGCGGCTCGAAGACGTCCAGCACGTTGCTGTAGTACCAGCGCTGATCCTCCTTGCCGGCGTTGAACCGCTCCCAAAGCTCATCCCCCAAGGCCTGGTAATCTGCGTAGATGCTTCTCAGATTTGAGACCTTATCCGCCAGTACGATTTTCTTGACATCCATTTCTGCCGCAGCGATCTCGTCGATTGCGTGATGCTTACGCTCTCTCCAGGTCCCTTCCTTGGAGTGTGTATGGGCAGCGACCAGGTTGGCCACCCTCGGACCGAACCTCTCGAGCAACTCTTCAATTGTCACTCCCGTATCCTCCACCACGTCATGCAGGACCCCGGCGATGAGCAGATCGTCATCTTCCGGATTCATCTCCGTCAGGATCTGCAGCACTTCCATCGGATGGCAGATATAATCGATATCCGTCCCTTTGCGTTTCTCTACCGCGTGCTTCTCCGTCGCGAACATGATCGCATCATGCAGTTTCATTCTGATTGTCTTAATCTCATCCTCCTTCCTCTCATTGACCCTCTCTTCCTACATACAAAATACCATCGCCCGTTGCCGGAGTGGTCGCCCATTGGGCGACAATCTGCCGAAGTTCCTCCTGCCCGAACAAAAAAGTAGGTCACGGTTTCGCAAATCCTTGGGTCATTGTGCCCTACCATTTCGCCAAATCGTGACCTACTGAAATTCTCAACTGAGATTCCAATCGCGGAAATCCAACCGCATTTTGATCCTTAGATCCTATTCTTCAATATATCCGTCCCAACTTCCAGCATCCGGAACGCGGCGTCCCGGGCATCGGTGATGGTATCGTACACCAGATCCTCCGACAGCACGCCGGCTTTGGTATCCGGCGGAAGTTCCCGCTCCAGGTCCTCGAACCAGACCTCACTGCCATAGTAGGCAAACAGCTGCCCCATATCGTCCTGCAGCTCCTCCATACGGTCCAGCGCCCCATGCAAAACCTCCAGCGCCTGTCTGGTCTCATCCAGGATTTCTTCCATTTCTGTAATTCTCTTCACGTCATCCATCGTTTATACCTCCATCCCGTACTCTGCCAGTGCCGCAAGGAACGGATCGTCCTTATCCTCCATGGTCCCGCTGTACTCCAATAGTCCGAAACCCACCACATTGGCCGCCGCCTTGATCTCCCGCAGGATGGCCAGCAGTGTCTCCTTCGTCATGCCGCCCGGCTCCTCCAGGGGCGTCAAAGCAAACTCCGAAGGATCCAGCACGTCCAGATCAATATGGATATACACGTTCCCAAACCCCTTCTCAGCGATCGCAGCAGCCACCAGTCCCGGCTCCGCTTCCAGCGAAGCCACCGTGAAGTCCGTGACCTGGTGCTCCGCCTTGTACTTCAGCTCTGCCGGGTCCAGATTCCGTGCTCCGCACGTGATCAGCTGCGCCGGCGTGATCGCAGATGCCAGATTCTCCAGGTACTCCGGCGCGGTCTCCCCTGCCAGCGCCCGCAGGGACATGCCGTAATACAAGTGGCTTTCCGATGACTCCGGCGTGTTGAGGTCCCCGTGAGAGTCGATGTAGACCACAGCCATGTCGCCGTCATAGACTTTGTTCAGCCATGCCGCGCAGGGCGTGTCCGCGTCGCATCCTCCGCCGACCGTGAATATCTTCGACGGTGCAAAAGCCTCCACTTCCCGGTTGACCCGCTGCATGCTCTTCAGGATATCATCATAGCCCAGAATCCCATTGCGGACCGGGCCGATATCCGCTGTGCTGATTTCCACTGTGGCATCTGCCACTCCGCCCAAATAATTCTCATTGAACGCAAACGCCCCGTAATAAGTGCAGAGGTCCTGTCCGCCGCCCTGCCACTGCGGGATCACGATTGTTAGTTTTTCACCCATCGTTAATCCGTCCTCCTCGTTACTCAGTCACTTGACCAATCCGGCGCCCATCTCAAACGCTTTCTTGCACTCCTCCGGGAACACGGTCTCATGCCGTTCTTTTCGTGCCTCCGGATCAAACATTGTCCACGGCCAATCCGTAGCGCCGTAATCCTTCAGTTGCAGGGTCTCCCCGCTCACCAGCACTTCCGTCGGCCCTACGAATGTGCTCAGCGTCTGCTGGTAGCCGTTCAGAAGTTCCCCATACGCCGTATCCGAAGCGTTGCTGGTCATGATCAGGAGCACAGGAATCGGGTGTTCATTGCAGCAGGGGTTCTCCACCGTGTATGTCAGATTCTGAAAAATCAACCGCTCGTACAAGGCCCTGAACGACGCGGTCAGTTCACTCAGATAGTTCGGAGAGCCGATGATCAGACCGTCCGCCTCCCGGATCGCATCCAGCACAGGCTTCAGCCCGTCCCTGCAGATGCAGATCCCCTTGAACCGTTCCTTCTTGCATCCGAAACAGGAAATGCAGCCCGTATACCGCTCGAGCCTGAACAAATCGAACCGCTCGATTGCCGCACCCGCAAACTCCGCTCCGCGCGCCGCCTCTGTGACCAGAGTATCCGTATTCCAACCCCTTCTCGGACCTGCATTAACAACAACTATTTTCTTTTGCATCCTTATCGTCCTCTCTATTTAGTCTCTTTCTTGCAGTCACATTACATATGGTGCTACAATTATACCATAGAAACACTTCAAACCAATGAATTACTAAAGAGCGATTATATTACTAAAGAGCGAATATCTTACCAAAGAACAACTACAGAATGCGAGGTGCTGAACATGGCAAACAAAATCAAATCCCCTGCGGAGATTCTGGAAGCGGCAGGCAACGCGATCGAAACTGCTGTGGACAAAGCCGGTGACGGCGTGGAAGCCCTGGCGGGAAAAGCCAGCGACGCGAAAGAGCGGATCGACAAGGCGAGATTCGGCCCGGTGTTCGATCTGGACCAGATCGAAGGCAACATGCCCCAGGTCATTTACGTGGAAGACAATCAGCGCTTGAAGAATGTTCCTGCCTGCAAGGGTGCCTTTGGATTTATCGAAAAGCTCAAGGGCATGCAGGTGATGCGCCTGCTGCCGAAGTACATCGGTCTTCCCGGCATCAAGTTCTATCCGGACACGGACGGCGTTTTGTATTTCAGGGACCCCTGCGATGATCATCTGTACATCGACATCAACGACTATTTCGATTACCTGAACGCCGTGCGCGTCAATGAACTGGAACTCATCGCGCAGGATCTCGGCGCCAAGCACATCAAGGTCGTCTACAAAGAAGCCCGGAAGGTCTTTGTCGATACCGATGCAAAAGCAGACGAGCCTGCCGAATTCAGCTTCACTGAAGTTTTCACAGATGATGTCTATGACGCCGGCGAGACCCCGGCCGCGCCCGCAGTTCAGTACCTGCAGAACGACCCCTCCATCAGCAGCCTGATCGACAGACGCCTGGACAGCGAGCAGGACGTGGAACAGGAAACCAACACCATCCCGTGCAAAATCCTCGATGGCATGTCGGTCGATGACGCGGTGAAATTAGACGGTATTCTTAAGACGCTGAAACTAAACGGAAACGCTTCTGTGGCCAGTGCCGCAGAAGCGCTTGAAAGAGCTGTTTTAGAATATACGATTGAGTTCTAGATCACTTCATCTATAGTTTTCTCCAGGAGTCTGATTGTCTCATCGACATGCTTCTCGGTGAATTCGAAACAAGGGCCAAACAGCAAGGCGTCGCCTTGTTTGCCGTGATCGATGCCCATGCACTCCATAAGGATCAAACCGTTATCGATTCCCTTCTGATAGAGCTTCTCACCGAGCTTCCTTTCAGGAGGGAATGTTTCTTTTGTTGCCTTGTCTTTGACGAATTCCAGACCGATCATCATGCCTTTGCCTCTGACATCGCCGATGTACGGATTGCGCTCCGCAAGCTCCCGAAGCCGGTCCATGAAATAGCCGCCCACTTTCCGGACGTTGGCAAGCAGATCCTCGGACTGGATAATCTCCAGTGTTTTCTTGATGACGGCGCAGGCCATAGGGCTTCCCGTCCAGGTGTGAAGAACCGGGAAAATGCCATTGTCCATGATCGGTGCAGCGACGCTTTCTTTCATGCCCACCGCGCCGACCGGGAAGTAGGATCCGCCTAAGGACTTGGCGAGGGCTATGATGTCGGGTTCCACGCCGTACTGCTCGATGCAGGACATCGTCCCGGTCCTGCCTGTGCCGCACATCACTTCATCGGTGATCAGCAGCACATCGTATTTGTCGCAGATTTCCCTGATGATTTCGAAGTACCTGTCCGGCGCAGGGACGCCGCTGAGCGCTGTGCCTACGACCGGCTCCGCGATAAAGGCGGCTACGGTTTCAGGGCCTGCCTTCTGTATTTCCTCCTCCAGGGCATAGGCGCATTCCATATTGCAGTTTTCGCAGGACTTGCCGTACCAGCACCGGTAGCAATAAGCGGGCGGAATATGACCATCCTCGCGCAAAATCTCCACAAACTCTTTTCTTCTGGAGGGGTGTCCGCCATACGCCAGTGCGCCTTCCGTGTATCCGTGATAGGACATCCATCTGCCGATGATTTTGTTCTTCTCTGGCCTGCCGCTGTGATAAAAATGGAGCCGCGCAATCTTTGTGGCTATTTCCGTCGCCTCGCTTCCGCCCGAGCAAAAAAAGAATCTGGCAAAGGCAGGAAATGCTTTTGCCAGAGCGTCTGCAGCTTCGTGCTTAACAGCGGAATCCATATGCGCGTTATATGCGAACGGGAGTCTCAGGGCCTGATCGCCGATGACACTTGCCATGTCTTCCCGGCCATAAGCCAGGCTGTTGCTGATAGAGCCCCCGCATGTTTCCAGATATCTTTTGCCGTCCTCGTCATAGAGGTAAGGCCCCTCCCCGCGCACCATGACCGGAGCAGTGTAGTGGTTGTCGAAATACAGTACGTGATTGCTCTTTGTCATAATGCCCTCCCCGGAGACGGTGTTTCAGCAGTTCGTTTTACTCGTTGGAAGATTCGTTGTCGGCAGATCCTCCATCAGCGGATTCGTTGCCGGCGGTTTCTCCGTTGGCGGCTTCTCCGTCAGCGGGTTCCTCCGGGAGCGGCTCCCGTGTTTTCGGATCCAGTTCTGTCAGAGTGATGCCTACTGCGCCGGATCCTTCTCCCGTATACCTCCAGACAGAGGTCTTTCTGCTGTTGTAGCGGCCGCTGGAATAATCGTGGACGCCGATCGACCAGTTCCATGAATGGGACCCGTATTTGCCGTCATCTCCTCCGTGGGATTCCAGGCACTTCCCGTCGCCTATGTAGATCACGGTGTGTCCCTTCGTCAGGACAACGTCACCGCGCTTTAAGGACGAATAGGATATATCTCCGAGATGCGTCCAGTTATTCGATCCTTTCAGATAACCGTTGCTGTTTGAATTGGTGCCGATCCATGCTTTCATGCAGTCCATGTCCTGCACGCCGGCCCCGTGGACGAAGCAGGCTGTCACGAATTCACAGCACGCCCAGGTCTTTGCCATCTCATCCGCCGGCATTCTCTTCTTGCACTTTCCGGGTTTGTTCGTTCCGCAGAAGTAGCAGCCCAGATTCTGCGCGCCCTTTGATTTGCGTCCGTAGTGGAAGCTGTTGTCATTGGCGATGTCTGTTCCCCAGCTGATGGCGGATTCAATGACTTCTTCCGGCGGGAGCTTGTCTTCGCTCACCTTGAAGGTCTGCTCTACCGTCGGGCTCTGCGCGTCGTCGCTGATTCCGGTGAGTTTCAGGTCGTACTCCCCTTCTCTGATATCTGTCACAAATGATGTCTCATCTGTTTCCGCCAGCATCTTCTCACCGTTATACAGTTTGTACTTTGTATAGGCGTCGTTTCCGTCCCATGAGAACACAAGCGTGTTACCTTCAAAGGCCGCCTGGATCTTGCCAACGGATTTGATCTCAACGGACGCCGCTTCACTTTCTTCGCTTTCTGCGTCGCCCCGGACTGCGCATGCAGTGTATTCATAGTCCTTATCCGGCTCGATGTTTTCGTCGACGAAGGACACGTCCTTTCCTTCCGGGGTCTTTTCGGTTGCGATCTTCTCACCGTTGCGGTAGATGTCATAGGACTTCGCGCCCGGCACGCTGCTGATCGTGAGTTTTGGTTTGCCCTTCTTGGTATCCGTCTTGACCTTTGGCACTTCGAGGTCTGTCTTTGCAGAGATCTTCGCGCCTACGTCAGATGATTTTATGAGGTTTTTCGCCTCTACCTTGTAGTAGTACTTTTCTCCTGTTTTCAGGTTTTTGTCGCGGTATGTTGTCTTATCGGTTTCCGCGATTTTCTCAAAATCCTTCTTGTTCGTCGAACGATAGATCTGGTATTCCGTGGCGTTGCCCGCCTTATTCCAGCTGAGCTCGACAGTATCGTACGTCGCCTTTTTAACCGTAAGTCCGCTGACGTTTTCCGGCGCGGAAATCAAAAAAACAGGCATTGCAAATACAACCATTGTCGTCAGCACGACAATCGCCGCAAGCCTTTTGCTTTTGCAATACCACATGCTCAATAATCTGTGTTTGATTGTTGTCATGACCCTTTAATTCCTCTAATCCTCAACGTGTTCCTTTCCGGTTTGAAGAATTCTAGTTTTCAACGTCAATATTATACACGAAAATGTTGCCGTTTTGTGAAGATTTCTTCACATCTCCGATATTTTTTCATGACGGCCATTCGGAAGAACGCATCCAGTTCCTCCCACGTATTCCTTTTGTTCTCCTCCTGCTCCGCCAGGACCCGAAGTTCCGTTATCTGCTCCTGCATAAACGCATCCAGTTCCGGCACATGCGCACCGGTTCCAAGCTCTGATGTCGTCTTCTTCGCCGCCAGCAGTTCCTCCACTGCAGGCAAAAGCTCCCTTGGCAGCTGTGATTCCACGAGCTGCTCAAACAGCATCGGAGGCGCGCTCCTGCGCTCCGACACCCATCTTGCCGCCAAGACCGGCCGCAGCATATAGAAATACTTCTTGCGTTTTACTTCTTCGCCCGTCAAATACGCGCGGCAGTTACGCTCCGCCATGCTCACATAGTGGAACATCAGCGGCTTCGGCAGAAAATGCCTCTGCACCAACGTCCGAAAGGGATCCGCCAGCTCGCTCTCCATATACACGATCGGTGAGTTGCACCACTCATGCACTGTCGGATTCGAATCATGCAAAAGCTTCAAAGCCTTTTGGAGATCCCATCCGTTGATATCATATATATCATCCAGCTGCCACTCGATCACATCGCGCGGAGGGTTCAGCCTGAGGTAATCCTCCTCCCTTCGCGCATAGATGAACCGCACATCATAGTCGCTGTCCGGTGAAGCGAATCCCCAGGCCCTGCTTCCTGACTCCACCGCCAGAATCACCCGGACATCCTCTGCCTGCTCGATCTCACGCAGCTTTTGTTTGATTGAAGTTTCAATAGTATTTGTCAATTTTGCCACTCCTTCCACATACGTGAATTATACCATCAAATTCCGCGGAATGTGTGGTATTATGTTTTTAGAAAATATCGAAAATATAGATGGGTACTGTGGTCAAAGGTCAAGACCTTTAAGACCCGCTGACACCGACACATTCGGCGGAACCACATTGATTGCATAACGAAAGGACGCTGCACCGCAACGTCCTTTTCTCTTGTTCATGCACCTTTCATCAGCAAACCGGTTAAGTCTACTTGACCTGCACCTTGAACGTGGTCGTCCTGGCACCTGCCTTGTAGTTGGTGTTGCCTTTCGCCTTGA
>JBGUKV010000102.1:0-17863 GCA_045114655.1 Candidatus Allocopromorpha sp.
TGGCTGATGCGATTCAACTCCAGCATCGACTTAATGCTTTAAACATGTCTATTGAAAATCGACAGGCTGAGCTTTATCAAATCAATACATCACTCAACAACGCGCAGCAAGAGCTGGCGAAAGCAAAGGACGATCTTATCCAGACTAATGAGGAAATACTTATGCAGGAATTCGGGCTCTATACTCCCCGCTATAACTTTGCCAATTCTGATCAGTACAAGGAACGGCTTTCTAAAGTCAGAGAAGATCAGAAGATGATGATTAAGAATGGCCGTGCTGTCACCGGAAATATGCTCTGGACTGTGAATAATAGCGCCAAGCAGGGTCAACGCATGGTCAAGGACATGCAGAAACTTCTACTCCGCGCGTTCAATACAGAATGTGACGAAATTATAAATAAGGTAAAGTACAACAACCTTGAAGCGTCTCAGAAGAGGATTCTCAAGTCCAGAGATGCGATATCTAAGCTCGGCCGGATTATGGATGTCTCCATCTCGCAGGCCTACTGCAACTCAAAATTATCCGAGATGTACCTTGCCTTTGAGTATGCCACGAAAAAGCAGGAAGAAAAGGAGGCCATCCGCGAAGCTAAAGCAGAGATGCGCGAAGCTGCAAAATTACAAAAGGAAATTGAAGAACAGAGAAAGGCTGCCGAGAAAGAACGCCTGCACTATGAGAATGCTGTAAAGGCACTTCTCACTCAAATAGAAGCAAACGGAGAGACTGCAGAGCTTATGGCTAAGAAGGCCGAACTGGAAGCTCACCTGGGCGATATCGATGCAAAGATGAAAGACCTCGATTATAGAGAAGCCAACAAACGTGCTGGATACGTTTATATTATTTCTAATATTGGATCTTTTGGCAAGGATGTTTATAAAATCGGTATGACAAGAAGGCTAGATCCCATGGACCGTGTCTATGAGCTCGGCGATGCCTCTGTTCCTTTCAACTTCGATGTCCATGCTATGATTTTTTCCGACGACGCTCCATCTCTCGAAAACGCTCTACACCACGCCTTTGAAAATAGAAAAGTAAACATGGTTAATCAACGAAGGGAATTCTTCCATGTCACCCTTGATGAGATCAAAGAAGTTATCCGGCAGAATTTTGACAAGACTGTAGACTTTACTGATGTGCCCGACGCAGAACAATTCAGAGAATCTTTGCTGATGAGAAAACAACTGTCTGCTTCAAACTCTTAATTGGATATTCCCACCGAGGTGATCTAATGGCCAAGAAATACAAATTCCGCCACCAGGAGACTTACAAGGATCAGAGAATCGACGTGAAGGCCTCCAGCATGAAGGATCTGATCGAGAAGGTCGAGAAAAGAAGGAAACAGATCGATCTCCAACTGATCGATCCGGACACGACGCTAGAAGCATTTATGCGCATATACCTTACGGCCTACAAAAAGAGCCGCGTTTCCCCCGACACACTTTCCTACCTGGAAAGCCTGAGCCGCAAAATCGTCTCCGGCATTGGAGACATCAAGGTGTCGAGAATCAAGCCTCTTCAGATTCAGGACTTCCTCAATACCCTCACTGGCTACTCAGATGGATATATCAAGAAAGTGTTCCAGCTCACCAGCCAGGCGTTCCTCCATGCGTATCGGAATGGTCTGACGGCCACGGACTACTCCCTGCTGATCGAAATGCCGAAAGGACACCCTTCCCGTACCGGCCGCAGCCTTACGGACCGGGAACGCGAAGTGCTCCTCCAGATTCTTCCCGGGCATCGCGGGGAACTTTTCTGCAAACTCATGCTTTACACTGGAATCCGGCCAGGAGAAGCGATGGCCCTTCAGTGGAAAGACATCGACTTCCAGAAGGAGCAATTGACGGTGAACAAGGCTCTCAAACGTTCCGGTTACATCGGCTATCCAAAGACCGATGCTGGAGTCCGCACCATCCCGATCCCGGCGCACCTGATCCCCTTGCTGCGTGATCATTACACTGGCCCTATGCAGCGCGTCTGTGTCAATGCCAGTGGCAAGCCCTTCACGGAAGGAGCCAGACGAGCCATGTGGAAGTCCGTCAAACGGAAAATGAACATCGCAATGGGCTGCCGTGTGAAGAACAACAAGCTCCTTCCGCCCATCCCTCTTGACGACAAATTTGACATGTATTTCCTTCGCCACACCTACTGTACCGACCTGGAACGCGCCGGTGTACCAATCAATACCGCCAGGCGTCTTATGGGACATGCAAGCATTGAAATCACGGCAAGGATATATACCCACTTCAACGAGGAATCCATGGAGCGCGCAAGAGATTTGATAAACGGGAAAGGAAACAGCACAGGAAACAATGTCGTTTCTTATTGATATTTCAACATTTATCACAATCTCAGGGGATAGAGTAGCACACTCCGAATGTGAAGGCCGAGGGTTCGATTCCCTCCTGGCGCACCATCACAGGAACCATTGGAATTTCAACGATTCTATGGTTCCTGTTTTGTTGTGTTTTTATCAAAATAGCCGATGTTAGACTTCTCTAAAGTTCCTCGTTTTTCCTCGTTTTTCCTAGAAAAATAGGAAAAATCTAAGGAAACTTTTCATAAAAAAATGGCCCGCCGATACCGACGGGCCAACTCTACTAAATCATCTCGACTCTAATTTATATCTGGAACATCTTCGCTGTGTATTTCTTTTTACCTTTCTTTTCCTTCTTTCGAAAGATAATCCCTCTTAGGCGCCCAGCAAACCAGAACACGCTTTCCAGCTCTCCACGGTACTTGACCTTGCTATGCCCTACTCTTCTCCCTTTCAGATCATAGATCCCGATATGATTCGCTCCTTTCGTCTGCAGTCGTGAGAAACCCCGGTACAGCCGGCCCGCGTGATAATCCATCCCTTGCGCCGTTCCAAATCCTTTTCCGAATTTATACTCTTCTTTCTTGCTGAATTTCTCATCAGTGATGATCAGCCGGTTCCCCTTGATGCTCCTGAGGGCGAAGCCGCCCGGGATGGCTGTGATCTCGTTTAGCCCGCGCTTTTTATTCCACGGGATCTTTATATCCTCCATCTGTTCTAGAGTTCCCGCATCCACCACATGGATCACATCTTTCCTTTTACTGTGTGTAATGTACAGTTTTCCATTGCGAAAAGTCATGTCGTTCCCGTGGCCTACGCTCAGTCTTTTCGACCTCTTCAGCATCCTCCCATTTCCATTATACTTGACGATTATGTGGTATTTATGTTTTTTCTCGTATACGCAGTAGATATGGATACCGTCTGTGCAAGCTCCCTGCGGAACCACATAACTTTTATGTTTCCTGATGTTCTTTTTCAGAAGTTTCATCCTATGCCTTCTTTCCGGTGAAGGGCACTCCGAGATACTCGCAGATCCCCTTTGCCGCACCCTTGCCGTACTCATCATACTTCTTACGCATCCTCTTGAGATCCTTCTTGATGGATCCGCACTCGAAGATAACTGCCGGCATATCGGTACAATTCAATTCATAAAGATCCGTCCTCAGGCCGACACCTCTGGTCTTGATCCCGACTTCCTCCATGACGTACTTGTTCATGAGAGTGGCCAGTTTCCGGCCATTACTGGACACATAGAGTGGCAGGGTGCCGGAAGGGGAGTACTTATAATCACAGTGGAAGGCAACGTGGATCTTCGCCACCTTCTTGTTGGCCTTGCTGACCTGGGCGATCATGTTGATCTTGTTCTTCGGATAGTCTGTGACCACCTCTACGCCGCTTCCACGGAGATAGGCTACACAGGCTCCGGTGATTGGCTTCATCAATGCCGCTTCGGTATACACCTTGCCACGCTTCGTGTAGGTGCAGCCGCTGTCGAACCTTCCTGCGGTGTCTTTGCCGTGGCCAATGCAGACACTTACTGGCTCGATCTTCTTCTTTCCCATTACTGCACCTCAACTTCCTTGATCTCGTCCACACCAGACGCATCCACTTCTTCGTCATACTGGATGTCCGCACGCTTCTTCCTGTTCAGCGCACGCTGGGTAACATAGTTATGTTTCCACCACGCCCAGATGGCGGTGATACCTGCCACCACATAGCAGGCGGTCTCCGCTACCAGATTCTCATCAAACGGAATGGGGTTGATCCCCTTCGCCACGAGCAGGGCATTGATAGCGGTAACGAACAGTGCAACGATCCTCACGATTGCGATTACTCTCTCTTTCATTATGGTTTCCTCCTTCAACTTATATCATGAGCTTTTTTGTACAAATAATCATGCAAGGCCTTCTTTGCCTGTGATGTCTCGCCATTGGCGCCTAACTGTTGCAGGCCATCGATACATCCGAGGATCCCCCGGATCATCAGTTCCCTTTCTTCTGCAGATTCCTCCACAATGGACTGTGTGCGCTTCTGCCACTTCTCCAGTTCATCCAGTCGCCTGTAGTCATTGTCGAGCTTCTCATTCACTTGCTGGAGCTCACACTCCACACCGCTGATCCTGTGTGCTAAAGTCTCTGCTGTCTCCTTCACTTTGTGCGCTTTCAACGTGCCGGATGTCATTCGATCGTGAAACTCTGGCCACTCCTTATATACAAAGTAGCCAACCAGTAGCAGAATAACCAGTCCGGTGGTTATCTGCTGCGCTGTGACAAGTTCTGCCAATTTGTGTATCATCATCGCACCCCTCTCTGCGTTCACTTATTTCCACCTTCCAAAGGCATGAATGCTAATTATATAGTTACTGTTTTGCGCAATGCTCGCAGACGACACTATTCTCACATCGACACCCAAATTACTGATAGAAGAAGCTTGCGCCCACACCACATATGAGTCTGTCGTGAGCTGGGCACCGACTACTACACTAGGAGTATCGACGAATGAGGATGGATATAAGTATGAGATATACGCCCCAGTGTAGAGATGTCCACGTGCGGTTCCGCAGGTGTATGCCCCTGGGTTCCCCTTATATATGGCCTCACAAGTACCATCTGTAAAAAATTTGCACCTCCATCCTTGATATGTAGTCACGCTATAGGATATTAATTTAGTTCCACCGCTTAAATCACTTCCGGATTCAATATACATATCGCCTTTGGCTTTTACATTTCCTTCCCAATCTACAGCAAAGGCACTACTAAATGACCCTGCATCACCATTTCCCACCACAAAAGGACCGTTATAGTCTTTGTTGCTTTTACCAACAACTGTTTGATAATTGCGTGAGGCAAGTAAGTCATTTCCTATGGTAGCGGAATTATTTCCAAAAGTTGAACCGTCTCTGCGTGTACCAAAAGTGAGAATCCCTAGGTCTACACTTTCCCCCAGTATTTTATAAGAAAAGAACCTAAACCCTTCATTCCCTAGGGAGTAGCTAACAGACATGGTGAAAGTCTGAGGCGAACTGTATGTGATTGTTACAGTAGTCCCTCTTTCGGTTTTGGTTTTCGTACCAAAAGAACCAGCAGTAAACATTATCTTTCCAATGGCTATAGGAACACCCGAGCCGCTTCTTGCATCATATGCATAATTGCATTGTATTGATGTTCCATTGATTGGAGTGTGCTCTAACGTGTATGTTTTTGTATTCGGCGGTATGTCTTTGCGTACAGTATATGTATCAGATGTGGGATTGCCACTGGGAGAAATGTCAAAAAGCGAAACATTGTCTCCGCTTTCGATTCCAAATCTGCCAGCTCCAACAACTGCAGCATACTCACTATTGCCACCTATGCGAGCAGTAGAACCAAAACTCGCCACCTCATGTTCTTCGCCGCTCCCCTGCCCATCGTAGATTGCCACTCTGGGGTTGTCTCCGGTCAAAACACCAAGAATCGGGTTCAGGCCACGTCTGAACAGCATACCCAGAGCATTCCAGATTGTGTTCCTCGTTGCAGCAGGGAGATCAGGCTCTGAAGATACATGAAGACCGTCATCATCTGCCCAAAAGTGCTGACCAGTGGCCTCTGCGATCTCTTCAGCATTCCCGGCTTTTCTGAGTGCCTGAAGTGCCGCAGAATTGGCGTTAGTTATTCCCTGATCCAACACCTCTGTTGTGTAACTGACCGAACCAGTAGACCATGTTATCTTCGTCCTTGTCCAGTAGTGTCTACCTTCCACGTAGGAAGGTGGTGTGGTTTGCCATGACCCTCCTGTTGGGCTGTCTTCAGACGTAGAAAGATAATACTCAGCTTGAAGAGCAGTCACACCTACACCTGTATCACCTTGTGGCCCTTGGTCCCCTTGGATTCCTTGTTCCCCACGGTCACCTTTATCTCCCTTTTCGCCCTGTACTCCTTGAATACCTTGTGGGCCTTGTGCTCCGGTATTGCCTTTAGTTAAAGACCATGTATAACTTGCAGGAGTTAGAGGCTGAGTGCTTGAAGTTGTTGTGCATACACCAATATATGTGCTCGAAGCAAATGGAGTTGTACTAAAATCAGCTCCGCTTGAACTTGTACCGTATGCGAAGTATGTGTATCTCGTGATACCATCTTCTCCCTTGTCTCCCTTGGCTCCTGCTTCTCCTTGAGCTCCTTGCTCACCTTTGGTAAGTGACCAAGTATAGCTTGCAGGCGTAAGAGGCTGCGTAGAAGCTGTCGTTATACAAACACCTATGTATGTATTATTTTCAAAAGGCGTAGGACTGAAATTTGCACCAGAAGAACTTGTACCGTATGCGAAATATGTATAATAAGTTATACCATCATCACCCTTATCTCCCTTCGCACCAGCAGCTCCGGTGTCCCCTTTATCGCCCTTATCCCCCTTGTCGCCTTTGTCTCCTTTTGGCCCTTGTTCTCCAGTATCGCCCTTCGGGCCTTGCTCACCTTGAAGACCTTGTTCCCCTTGCGGCCCTTGCGCTCCAGTTTCTCCTTGAATACCCTGTATACCTTGTTCCCCTTGTGGACCTCTTGGTCCTTGGCCCCCTGTGTTGCCTTTATCCCCCTTGTCCCCTTTAGGGCCTTGGATTCCTTGTTCGCCTTGAGGGCCTTGTATGCTCCCGACATCCTCCCATGCATTACCATTCCATACATACAGGTCACCGCCTACAAGATATGCGTCACCGGGAGATCCAGTAGGGTGCTCCGCTATCAGCTCTGCTTCTGTGTCGTAATGTCCGAGAATAGTAACTGATGTGCCATCCTCTCCCCTCTGACCCTGTTCGCCTTTTGCCCCTTGGATGCAGGACACGTTGCTAACGATCTGCTCACCTGCGATGGTGGTCACGGTTCTCTGCCAGATATACTTGCCAGACTCCCATGTGGGAGAGGCACTTGACCAACCACTGGTAGGTGCTACTGTCGGAGACGTTGACTTAGCATACTGCACTACAACATCAGTGACGGCTGTCTCATCTATAATAGTAATTCGACGTTGTTGTTCCTGTACAGCGTGCTCCACCTCAATAACAGTCTCTTTTACTTCTTCAACTTTTTGCTCAGCTTTTTCAACTTGTATAACAGCTTGCTTTGCTTTGGTATCATCTGTCGGAGGAGCGCTTGCGTTGCCGATCAGAAATGTTCCACTTCTTGACACTCGTACCATCACTTTGTCGCCCGGAGCTGCATTTAATGTGAGGTCGACAGGCGTTTCGTCTACCCCACCTGGAATGTGTACCCATGCGGTTCCATCTTCAACCCTCTTCACCACTGCACTTGTATCATACGGCGAAGGCCCTTTAAATTCGTCTAGAATCTTCTTAAGCTCCTTTGCAAACTCTTTCATGCACTCGCTACCTCCTCTGATACTCTTGCTCCTAGGCCGATCTCAATCGTCTGCGATTTGACCATGTATATCCCCTGTAGGCCCTGCCTCGGATAATGCAGTGTGATCAAATCTCCGACATTGACTCGTGGATCAAACCTCCTTTCATACGATATCTTTTCCCCTTCCTGCTGCAGCTCTCCCAATCTTCTAATCGCATATTCAGCCACTGATTCTCCGTCATTCATTTCACAATTAGTCTCTTCTGCCCAGACCTCCCTTCCTCTGTTAACTGTCGATAAAGGACTATCCAGAGCATCATCTCTTGCAACTGCAGCCACGTCATCTGCGATCGCCCGGAAGACGTTCGGGCAATCGAACCAGTCCTTTTCTACTTTTATTGATGGCTTTATGACATCTTCGCCTGCACCGAACGTTGCAACCGATTCTCTCGCTTTTTCGCAGATCTCGATTTCCCCCATGCCGCTGATCCGGATCCTCATTCCTACTGCGGCAAGAATTTTGTCCGCCATCGATAGCCGGCTCTCTCCATCCTCAGCGACTATAGCCTTCTGCAGGTCCCTCGACTCACCAGTGATATATATCGGAGCTGGCGTGACCGACAGCAGGCTCTTAGCAAGCTCTGCGCCGTTCGCTCCCGACGGCGCATACCAACCTCTCTGCAGGAGAACGTCTTTTGCAGGCTTTAGAACCGAGTAGCACTCCAATGGCGTCACTTCCCTTGTTCCATAGATCTCCCTTGAGGGAGAACTCACGATTCCTGTAAACAATGCTTCCCTTGCAGCGCTCCCAGCCTGTCTGGCATAAAGCCAGACTCTGATCCATTTTTCAGTATTTGCTTCAAAGTCTCGGCACTCTATATCCGCTGATTCTCTGAGACCGTCCTCCGTCTTATCTATGCTGCCTTTCATAACGCTCTTCTCTTCCACGTCTCTCCATGTCTCAGGATCAACAATATCCATCCGATACGACGCAGAAAACCCTTTCGTCCAATCCATCACTCCCACTCCTCAAATGGCATTCCATCCAATCTCTCCGGATCTACTCTTGTGATCGCCAGAGAGAACGCCGCCAGCTTATGAGCCTCCGAGGACTTCATGTCCATCTGCACTTGTACATCCGCTGTAAAGCTCGACCCATCCAACGTCCGCACATGGCATTGCCCCGTATACTCCGCTAACCGTCTGAATGCTCTTACTGCGTCCTCATCTTCTGCCAATGCTATCGCATTGATTGAAGTCTCTTTTTGGACCCCAGGATTCCAGTCTCCCTGGATCGCCCCATTTAAGTATGAGGTGTTCTCAAAGTCTTTTTTCCACTTACTGGACAGATCAACATTGTACGTGAAACCGACTCGCTCTCCATCAAAATCAATGATATTATCGTTAATGTCGAGAGTGTCATCTTCCTCCACCCCTAAATCAACCCATGCAGGCATATTATCTTCTGTGATGTAGTCCCCATTCTTCGTTTTGAACACCACACGATGGCCACCCACCGATCCTATGGTTGGATACGGATCCACGTACGTCTGGCCCGGAATGCCATCTCTTACTATCAGCTCTGGTCTATCCATCGACAGCCTGTAGATATCGCAACGATCCGTCCCAATGGCGCCCTCCGGCACCAGCAGATCTATGATAGCAGCATAGTTTTCTTGATCAACACGAACGGACGCTTCTGGTATTACAGCCTGATGATCCCAATGCACCTCAAATTCTTGTTCCGCACTTGCGGTTTGTCCCAGACCGTCCTTTATCGTCACCACGACTTTATAGGATGCTCCATCGTCCAGTGCCAGGATCAGATCGCTTGTGTCGATTTCTATCGCACCGTCTCCGATCGTCTCCACTTTCGCGATAGTCTCTCCATCGAATCCATCGTACTTCGTCTCATCCGGTCGAGCCATGTGATAATCCCCCACACGCTCGATCGCTACGATTGTCTCCCCGCCTTCCCCAGCTCCCTGGGTAGTCACAGAGAGCGGCATCTCCGTAAGCGACAAAGTCTGCCGTTGCACCTCATCTTCGATTACGGTCTTCTCCACAAGAGAGGAGTCTGCGATAGTCGCAACCAGAGGCTCTGCTACAGTCACAGCCACCGGTTCACTCCACGAGTCTGACAGTTTTCCGGCAGATGACATCACCCTCACGCACAGAAGATGCGTTTCTCCCGCCATCCACTCCAGCTCACTCGCGCGGAGCTCAATCCGCTGCGCTGTTTCTGTATGCGCAATGATAGTTCCGTACTCGATCCCGCTCTCCGATACAGTCGCTTCGCATATGTCCGCATACATCTGCGTGGTCCCGTCTTCCGCCGCATAGGCCCAGGAGGCAACCAGTGTTCCGTCCTTTGTGATCACTCCCTCCGACAGCACCAGCGATGGCACTCTTGGAGCTGACGACAGGTCGATTTCCTGAATATCAGACCACGGACCATAAGTCGCTTTATTGTCATCGATACTCTTCAGCAGGCGCACTCTTATGTACCACCTTTGTCCTGTCTCCAGCCCAGAGACGTACCACTTCGATGCGTGCAGATTGCTTATCTTGTAGGAGCTTGGCTCATCCGTCGACTCCCAGGCATCCTCATGATCTGCCCAGGATATTTCCGCACTGTCGGCATCTCCCCAGGACCAGTCCCAGTTCACCAGTACCGTCCCCGGTGCGTCTGTCGTAGCAACCCTCACTCCTGCAGGGGCTTTCGGCACGCTGCCTCCTTCCCACAGAGTGATTGCCGACTTCATTTTTTCGACTACAGCATATGCGGAAACCCCATCCTCTCGTTCGATGATGCTATAGTCTCCTACTGCAGCTCTGACACCAAAGGCTACCGCATCTTCTTCAGACCAGTCCGGGCACTGGACAGTCACGCTCCCGGCCCCCGGAGGAATGATTCCTACCACCAGATCCTCGGACGCATCCGAAGAAGCTCTATAAAGCACTTCCAGAAATGCGTCTGGAATATCGGATTTGTTTGTGGCTGTCACTGTGGCCCTATGAGTAGCATTGTCTGTAGACACGGACAGCGCCGAGGGGCTTTTGACGTCCCCTGCCAGCGCAAGCGTCGGACGACCATATGTAGTATACGAATCATGCTTTGTGTTTATTCTTACGAACAAGCACTGATCATCATCCAGTTGATCATCCACAGTCACTACTGCCGAGTCCGTCCCGCCTGTATCTGCCGATATATTGGCATCACTCCAACTAGCTCCGTTCGGACATGTTATCCCCGCATTAGGTACTACCATACAGTACTGTGCCGTCGTCCGATCGATCGGCGCTGAGTCAGGACTCCCAACTATCCAATCTACTCTAATCACAAGTCCGTTCTCTTCAGTTTCGCTTACCTGTGGCTCTCCCTGGATCTTAGCCTGCTGCGATCTCGCATATACGTGCTTGGCATATCTCCAGACCGAATTGCCAGCCGGACCTCTCGAACAAATCCGGAACCATCTTGTGTATGATCCAGAAGCCAAGGTTGTCGTATCCTCTGTGATCACCATTTCTCCGGTTCCGGCTTTTACTCCTTCCTGCCAGCTATTCGTCCCCGTGTCCTTCCATGTCAGCTTCGATCCATCTGTTACGTTGCAGTCCTTTACAAGCATCGTTTGGAAGACCATATCCGTGAACATCTGAGAGGTCGAGGCAGACACAGTTACCGAATATTTAAACTTCGTCCTATTTGTCAGCGTTTCGTCCAGTTCTGCAGTAAGAGTCGGTGCGACTGGAACGTTGATCGTAAAGGTCTTCGTTGCCAGCGCAGACCAATCCGGATTCACGGTCACTGTTTTCTTTTTCTTTTTGACTTTTTTCGTAGTCTTATATGCCTTGCGCTTTCCCCGGATCCGCATCTTCACGGCCAACAGCTTCGGTTTCCCTTTGTTCGGATAATAATTAGCCCTGTTTACAGTTATGGCGCGCGATGTAACCTTCGGCCCCAGTTTCACCGCTGCACTCCAGCTGTCTTTACGGCCCGCTACACCAAACGCGCTAGAAAACTGCTGACCTCCCTCATAATCCTTGTCACCGATCTTCCAGCTTAACGTAAACCGGTCTCCGTTCCTTGCTATACTCAACCCTGTTGGGATTATTGTACTCGCCATTATGCCATCCTCATCTCTCTTCTTATAATCCTGGCAACTTCTTTACCTGTTTCCTCCGGGTCTTTCGATCCGTCTATGGTAAAGTAATTGTTTACTATTACTGGCCGTTCCTCGCTTGTGTTCGTTGCCTGCCTGATGTCTCTCATCAGATTCCTTCGGCCATACATCACTTCGTCACCAGCTTCTCCGGCGCCAAAGAGCGTCGCTTTGCCGAACATGTACGGCTGCTTCATCGCTTTGTCATGCCAAGTTACGTTGAAATTGGGCAATGACCCCTTTCCAGCGATTCCGAACGGAGCTTTACCTCCGGACACCGAAATGTGCGGCAAGCTCAGCCCGCTGAAAATCTTCCCGATATGCAGCGGGAAAATCCCTTTGATTTTATTCATGATGCTGCGTACCGTTGATCTGGCAGACTCAATCGGCCTCGTTATCGCTGACTTAACCGCATGGAACACAGAGGAAACTTTACTGGCCAGTCCGCTGAATGATAATACCGATTTAATAGAATTCACGACACTTCTGACCTTCCCTATCACAGCTCTGATCGGCGCCATGATCGCGGATGCCACTTTACTCGCCGCCGCCCGTACTGCGGACAATGCGATTGTTCCAATCCCCTTCGCCAAGCTTGCTATAAGACTCGCTCCCGCTTTCAATACGACAGGCGCAACCTTCAGGATTGCTCCAACCAGACTGACCATCAGTCTCCCGATAGCGGCCAGAATCGCCGGTAGATTTGAGGCAATTCCCTGCGCCAGCTGTGAGATCAACGCCACGCCCTCTTGCGCAATCACTGGAAGATTCGCTTCCAAAAAAGAAGCAAACTGCGAGATCATTTGTCCCACAGTACCTATAAATGCCGGCAGGTTCGATATGATACCTGTTATGATGCTCCCGATGATCTCTCTTCCCTTCGCCAAAAGGCCTGGCAAATTAGACGTAATTCCGTTCAGCAGCCCCTGCAGCATCCCTGGCGCAAGCGCTATGATCTGGGGGACACCTGTTCTTATTCCGTTTGCCATTCCTTCCACAAGCGTGCTCCCACTCTGTGCAAGCGCAGGCAGACCCGTCCTGATCAGCGCCGAAATCGCCTCAGGAAGCGACTGGAATATTCTTCCTATAGCTGGAATCAGGTTGTTGAACAAAAACGTTCCTGCGGCTTCTGCGAGCCCCACCATCGATGGCCCGATGTTTCTTCCCAGAGTTAGATTCCCAAGGAAGTTCTCTGCAGCCGCTCTCATGGAAGCGAAGGATCCTGACAAAGTAGACGCCGCTTCTTTCGCCGTTGTACCTGTGATACCGAGATCCCCCTGGATCACATGTATCGCTTCGTACACGTCACTTAAATTTGAAATGTCATATTTCTGACCGGATATCTTCTCCGCATCCGACAGAAGTCTTTCCATCTCGCCTTTTGTGCCACCGTAGCCCAGCTTAAGGTTGTCGAGCATTGTATAGTTCTGTTTTGCGAAGCCCTGATAGGCGTTCTGGATGTCCCCAATGTTGGTACCCATCTTGTTCGCGTTATCGGACATATCGATGATTGCCTGATCCGCCGCTTTCGCCGCTTTCTGTGTGTCTCCACCAACAGACTGCAGCAAGGATGCCGAAAAGGACGTGGCCTGCTCCATATACTGGTTCGCTGATAGACCTGCCGTCTTGAACGCTCTGTCAGCGTTCTTAATCATCTTGTCCGCGCTATTTCCGAACAAGGTTTCAATGCCGCCTATCGACTGTTCCAGTGCTGCTCCCTCTGTGAGCGACTTTCCAATCGTAGCACCGATGGCAGCTGCCCCGATTACCTTCTTTATGCCCGACGAAATTGATCCTCCCGCCTTTGTGCCTGCCGCATCTGCGTCCGCTCCCAGCTCTTTCCGGATCATGTCCCCGATGCCTTTTGCTGACGGGACTATCTGCACATATGCTTTTCCTAGGTCCGGCATATTAACCTCCTATGAGCTTTTTTCGCTCCTCTTCATATTCCTCCGGCGTTGAGAATCCTCTAACCGCTGATTTTTCCTCTGGCTCCTCTTCTCCGGAAAGCATCAAATACATGGACTTCGGCGCCGGATTCTCCTTACCGCCTAGAGCCCACATATACTCACTGAGCAGGTCATAGATCATAGCCATAATCCCTTCTTCCCTTGATAATCTGTCTCCCCGGAGTCTCTTTTTTATCCTCGAATCATCCCTCATTCCCATAGCCAAAATCGCTGCCAGTTTTGCCGGCAGCGATTTAAAGTCATATATGTGGTAGGTCTCCGCGAAATCACATATGAGCGCTTCTTCGTCGACCGCCATCATATGGGCGAGGGTAATCAGTTTTTTGATTCGTCTCCAATCGAGGCAAACATTTCTCCAATAGCATCCCGGATGGAATCTACCGGGACTCTTCCCTTTTCATCCTGGTAGAATTCATAAAGTCTCTCTTTCTGCGCTTTCCCGAGCATCTTGTCTAACACCCTTCTCAGCGCCCTCGGTTCTCCTTCATCCGCATCGGCGAGATCCTCGATGAACCTCATGTCTTCGATGTTTGCCATGTCGATTTCGAATTCAAATCCTGCCTTTGTCTTACCCTTTACCATGATTCCTCCTATGCTACCTTCTTGATGTACTCACGATGTGTGTCGCCATCCATCGCACTGGACGGATAGGCGGTCAGTGTTGCATCGTAGCCAACCGGATCCTCATCCTTATACACCACCTCAGCCAGCTCGGTAACCTGTGCATCCGGTATCACAATCCGCTTGACGCAGTTATTGTTCAACACCATGTCGATCACCCAAGCGTAATGATCCAGCTCTGCCGAATTCTCTCGGATAGTGATCCCCTCTTCCAGATCCCCAGAAACATTGTCCTCACCCTGGACGACCCCCAGTGTCTCCACATTCATGGCTTCGATGAACGTCATCTTGAATGTATCTTTCTTGCTGCTCTGCGGATTCAGGACTGTGTCTCCGCCCCAGGCCTTAACCTCTCCGCTCTCTCTGCTCTTGTCGTTCGAGACACCATCCTCACTGATGTACCCTGCGTCTTTAAACGCCTCATTCAGTGCCGCCACAGCGTCAGCCGGCAACGGCGTCCCTAACGGTGCTTTAAACACCGATCCGCCTACCTTTGGCTTACCGACAGTTACTTTCTTTGCGTCTACTGACATCTTCATCCCTCCTTTCAGTAATGCACCAGGTCAAAGACGGCCTGGTACCGATACTTCTTCTCTCTTGTGTCCGTGAAGTTATAGTCGCTGTTTAACCTCACCTTTCCTACCTGTGGCAAGGCGACGATCCCCTTCATGGCTTCCTTCACCGACTCGTTCAGCACTGCCGCTTCGTGCATTTTTTCTGCATACGACTGTATTGCAATCGTAGCTCTGCATACATGGTCCGCTTCCGACGACCCCGTCTTTTCCATGAATACACACCTCTTTGGCAGTTCTTCATTTTTTGGCTTTTCCATGTAGACCGGTACGTCCAACTCGTGCTTTAAATAGTCTCTTACGAGAATCTCGATCATGAGCTACTCACCGCCTTCAGCAAGGTGTTATTTTCGGCATTCTCTTGCCTTGCTTCCACTGTCGCAGCGTGCACGGATGAATTGACTCTGGTTTTCCCTCTGTAAGTTGTCACTTCATATCCAGGTCCGCATTTCCCCGCAACGGAGAAAGCCTTGTCTTCACACATGACAGCAACCTCTTCACTCTGAAGCAACTCACGGACTCCCGCCTTGTTTAGCTTGAACCTCATTCTACTCATATCGTTCCACCTTTACTTTTGTATTCCACGACAGCGGTATCAGATCCTCGATCCCCGACACCGGCATATCGAACGTCCGGAAGGTCTGACCGAAGAACTCGACCTTCTTATTCCTCCAGTCGTGAGTGTCTCCCTTCGGGATGGCCAGCGTGTACACAGACCGCTTTCCGTACAGATTCTGTTCTGTGATAATCTCCTCCGACGATGTTGGCGCGACCAGTACATTCTCCACCTCGACAGGCGTCTCTTCATACACCGGTGCTCCGAACGGATCTTCTCCGACCTTCACCTCTTCAAAGAGTTTAACCGTTATCCCCTTGATCATACCCATACAGATCCATCACCCCATATCTCTGCCGCCTGAGTCCCAGGCTTGCCAGTTCCGATTTTTTTATAAATATGCCGCCACCCGGCACCAGGAATGTTCCTGATGCCGAATAGCCCAGAGCGGATTCTGACTGCTGCGTCATCGGCTCATGATCCGTTGACGTCATCAGAGTCCTTGCGACCACATCCACGGTCACGGATCTCGCCACGACCGCCAGATCTTCGTCCGCATCGATCATCTTGTCGAGATCTTTCCCGACCTTCCTGGCTTCTGTTCTGAGCTTCGCAGATACGACGCCCAGCAAATGCCCGGCTCTGTCGGTTTCCTCCGTCGTCATCTCACGCCAGAGCTGGCGGACATCATCTACAGTCGCATAGCTTCTCATTTTTTCTTGCTGCCTTTCTTCTTCTCGGGTTCAGCCTTCTCGGCCTTTGGTTTCTCCGCTACCCACTCGGCACCTGTGATCTGGCACTCTGTGTCAATGACCACGCCGGTCCTTGCGTTCACGTATTTCATGACGCCCTCCTTATCTGATGATCGCGAAGGATGCATTGTCAAGGATTCCCCAGCCGATGAACGCTTCTGCTCTGAGCACGATCTCGTTGGTTCTCTTCAGATCGCCCTGACCGTCAGGATCGCCGTACTCGATGACTTCCAGAGGAATGTCCTTTGCGTATCCCCATCTGAAAGCATTCTCAAAGTCGCCCACGATGATCTTGTCTGTTACGGATCCGGTCGCAGTGCCGGTCTTGTTGACGGTGTTGTTCACGTCAGATTTCATGCCGTAGAACGCTTCCGGGTTCTGTCCGAATCTGTATTCCGGATACTGTGCGACTCCGTTCACCTTGATCGCCGCCAGCGCTGCAGCTGCATCCGGAGACATCGCGATGCCGTTGACGACTCTGTCTGCTCCAGTTACCATCTGAACGGCTGCGTCGATGTTGTCGTCGACAGTCGCGGCTGCATAGGTCACAGTATTGCTGATCAGGCCGTCGAAGCTGTTTGTCGCCTTGAAGGACGCATCGGACAGGTCTGCCGGGTTGATTCCATGCAGAGCTGCGATATCGAGGCCTCTTGCCATCTTCTTTGCGAATCCGTCAGAGAATGCCTGCAGATACGGGATCCTCGCCTCTTCAGAAAGAGATACGAATTCGTTCGTCAGTCTGTGCTGATAAACCATCTTGATCGGTCTGATGGTCTTCGGAGTGAATCCAGCGTCTCCGGCCGGCTTGTTGGCGCCCTCGCCTACGATGGATACTTCTCCGTTCATTGCGAATGTGAATACCTGCTCACCCGCGAACGGGATCGGCTTCGCACCGCTGAGCTTTGCGATCGCAGAGTGACCTACGACCGTATTGAACATTTCCGCTACCAGCTGCGCTGGGAACTGGGCTGCTGTCGCTGTAGTCTTTGTTGCCATTTTGTTTCTCCTTTACTCTTCACTTAAACTTTTAGATAAGCTCGCCCATGCTGCCTTTGCGGGATCTGACGGTGGTGCCGGTTCAGGATCCCCGAGCGGCGGCGCAGGCTTGCCGCTATTTATAAGAGCCTTCAGCGCTTCTGCGCTCTTCTTCATGGCCTCTTCATCGCTGCCCTGGATATAATCCATCGCCTCATAGCTGAGGCCTGTCTCGCGGGCGATTCTCATTTTTGCCGAGCTGGTCTCGTAGCCCTTGATTTGTGTGTCCCGTTCAGCGATAACGTCGTCCTTTTCTTTCAGCTTCGCAGTCATCGTCTCGTTCAGCTTGTCGACTTCGGACTTGTGGTCAGTCTTGATCTTTTCCAGGTCTTCCGGCGATGTATATCCTTCGTACTTTTTCGCCTCTCTGGCCAGCCGGTCCTTCATGGCTGCTTCGAACTCTTCCTGCGTCGTGATTGGTGTAAACTCTGCCATATCGGCTCCTTTCTCCCTCTTTGCCGCGAGGTATGCGTAATATACGAAAAAGCATCTCCCTATGAGATGCCTTTTAGTAACTTATTCTCTGAGGCTTCGCCTCTCTTGTCTCCCTGCA
>JBGUKV010000103.1:0-4850 GCA_045114655.1 Candidatus Allocopromorpha sp.
CATCAAAACCGTTTCGACGGATAAAAAAGACAGCGGCGTGAAAGCAGTCGTCGAAGCAGCGGCAGCACTTGAAGGCAAAGGCCAGAAGGCACCGTATCTGCAGGCGGATATCGATCTGCACGATAAGAAAGCAGTTGACGCCGAAGATAGGAAACGTTTTGCTTTTGTAAACGATATTGTAAAGGCAGTGGAAACACGGAAAATCGCATCCAGTGAAACAACAAAGGCTGACAAGCTGGACAACGTGCTGACGAATCCGATCGCCGGCATCATCATCTTCGCGGCAGTTATGTGGTGCGTGTTCGCGATTTCACAGACCTATCTTGGAACATGGATCGCAGACTGGCTTGTAGGATGGATCGAGGCCTTCCAGGGATTTGTGGAAGGCGCTATGGAAAACAGCCCGGCATTACTCTCCACGATCATCGGCAGCGGAATCATCGGCGGCGTTGGCGCTGTCGTAGGCTTCCTGCCTCTGATTATGGTCATGTTCTTCCTGATCGCGCTTCTGGAAGACTGCGGTTATATGGCGCGTGTCACGGCGCTGCTTGACCCGATCTTCAAGCGTGTCGGCCTCTCCGGCAAGTCCATCATTCCGATCATTGTCGGAACCGGCTGCGGCGTTCCGGGCATCATGGCTTCCAGAACCATCCGTGATGAACGTGAGAGAAGAGCCACAGCGATGCTGACCACATTTATTCCTTGCGGCGCTAAGATCCCTGTTATCGCGCTTTTCGCGGGAGCATTCTTCGCAGGCGCCGGCTGGGTAACATTCGTAAGCTACTTCTCCGGACTGATGCTCATCTTCCTGTGCGCACTTCTGATCAAGGCAGTCACAGGAGCGAAATTCAGAAAATCATTCTTCATCATGGAACTGCCGAAGTGGAAGGCTCCGAGCCTTAAGAGAGCGTTCTGGTCCATGATGGAACGTGCAAAGGCATACATCATCAAGGCTGCGACCATTATCCTGGTCTGCAACCTGATCGTAACACTCATGCAGACATTCAACTGGAGATTCCAGGTCGTACCGGAAGGAATGGAGGACACATCGATCCTGGCGACCATCGCTACACCGTTCGCATTCCTGCTGATTCCGCTGGGATTCGGCGTATGGCAGCTGGCGGCAGCAGCCGTAACAGGCTTCATCGCGAAGGAAAACGTTGTTGGTACACTGGCCGTCGTATACGGACTCACCAGATTCATCGATACGGATGAACTGGCTATGACAGGCGGCGCGAGCGATATCGCTATGACCATGGGACTGACCGGAATCAGCGCAATGGCATTCCTGTTCTTCAACCTGTTCACTCCGCCGTGCTTCGCTGCGATCGGCGCCATGAACTCCGAGATGCAGAGCAAAGGCTGGCTGTGGTGCGCGATCGGACTGCAGATGTGCGTCGGTTACACCCTCGCATTCCTGATCAACCAGATCGGAACCCTGGTCACTGCCGGTCACTTCGCAGCAGGATTTGTTCCCGGAGCCATCGCGATCCTCGTGATGATCTTCGCAGTCATCATGATCTCCAGAAAGATCCGCGCACACTTCAACGAGAAGTACAACCTGCACGCGGCAGCAGCAAGCGCTGCATAGTATGCAGAGACTGCATTTGCAGCAGAAAGGGGTATAAACATGAATCTCGCAACAGTAATCGCTTCGCTGGCTTTGATCATCATCGTCGGCCTGGCCCTGCGGTACATCATAAAAGAGAAGAGAAAGGGGAACAAGTGCGTCGGCTGTCCCTATGCAGGAGAATGCTGCAAGTATTCCTCAAAAGAGCTGGATGAAATAGCAGCAGAGATCTCTGCAGGGATTGCAGCAGAGAATGCATCCGCATCCTGCTGCGGACACGCAGGCAAGTAATAACGATATTAACATTCAGGCAGGGCTGCATCGGCAGCCCTGTTTTGATATATACTGAAATATATGCTACAATGCAAGTGACGTTGAGGGTTACAGCAGAGTCAGATAACGAATAGAGGCAGACATAGATGGACAGAATCATTTGCAGGCACATTTCAAGGATATTTGCAGTATTCTTGTTTTTTTGTTTTTTGATCGTTGCATTTCCACAGGCTGCCAATGCAGCATCTTCACATGTCCAGCTTGGAGGACAGACGCTGATCAACGATAACCAAGAGCACGGATGGAACGATAGCGGCGCAACTATCAGCGGATGGACATCAGGAAGTTATATGCTATCACAAGACTCTTCAACGCTTTATATTAGCGGGTTGAACTTTTCGACGAGTCAGGAAGGTGTGAGAGGTCTTTATTCTGATGCTCCGCTGACAATTATTGCTACAGGAACTAACAGTATAACGGCTAAGACGGAAGGCATTATTGTTTTACAAGGAGGGGATTTTAGATCATTATCCGTTTCGGGGAACGGAGATTCATCCCTGACCATTACAACAACCACATATGATAGCGGCCAGGCAATAATGGCATCCAGCGGTTCGTTCGATTCGATAAAACTCACATCAACATGTCAAAATGATGAATACGGGGTATTCTATACCGGTGATCTTGCCATAACTAACAGCACAGTTAATGCATCTTCACTGTCGGCAGGCACATTTGAGATCAAGGACAGCAGTGTAAGGGCTGCGAGATACCTTTATGCAAACGCATCGACGGGAACTTCTTCTATCAGTCGAAGTCAGGTGATTGCGTACGATTCTGTTAATATATTTAATCCGCTTGAAATCAAAGACAACGCCTCTCTTACGGGAGGAGAGATCAATTGCTCTAATGACCTTACACAAAGCAACGGTCTCATTTCGACACTAAATGGTGCAGTTACTCTCTACGATGGGGATTATGTTGGCAGCGGCGGCTCGCTGTCTGCAAAGACAGATATTATCGTTCGCAAAGGTGATATGACACTGAAAGGAACTACTGTAAGGGCAGAATCCGGTAAAGCACACATCAGCGGAAACTTAAATGTATCTGCTGGCAGCCTGACTGTGGATAAAGGCGGTCTGTACGTAGGAAACGATCTGAGACTTTCCGGGTCCGGAAGAATAAGAACGACTGCAGAGGAAGATGGTACAGGTTATTATAAGGCCTCATTACAAGCGGTTGGCAAATTCATTGTAGATGGCGGAACATTGCAGGCATTTCAAAATGGCTCTGTGGGGAATGCAATTTCCGTATCCGGCGAAGCTATCGTAAATGGAGGTACCATCACGGCAGAAATCAACAATCCTGAGACCAATTATTCAGCAGCACAATTTGATAACACCGTATATTTACAGGGTGGTCAGTTTACTGCAACTGCTGGTCCGAAATCCACAGGTATATCCTGTCAAAAGTACATACAAGTAAACAACGATGCTGTTTTGAAAGCGTCCGGCGGGACAGGTCATGGAATCCATACAATCGGTTCGTTCACTCTCAACAGCGGCACTGTAACAGCTTCTTCACAAAGCAATCATGCTATTTATACAGAAGGAACGCTGCAAATGAAGGGTGGAAAACTTGTTATGGACAGCGGCTCCTGTTTGAATCTTGTCTCTTCGTCAAATCCTGCGTCTCTGGCCGGCGATATCTGGATCTCCTCACCTTCGGATGGCACAGTCCACTTCAATCAGGATCCGGGATATATTCTCAGCAACTCCGGTGCAAAATCTTCAAAGTCTGTGCTCCAGAAGGTCGATTCAATCAGTATCAAATCTGCTCCGACCGGAGAACTGTACGTTGGAGACCGTTATGATCCGGCAAATCTCGTTCTCAACGTGAAATTCGCAGACGGATCCGTGGCGCCTCTCACATATAAAACGCATACGGATATGTTCACATTGAATCCGTCGCCTGACGTTAATCTATCTTCTGATGTAAACCAAGTACAGGTGAAATGTCTTACAAAGACGACCGCATTTGATATTAACGTCAAAGAACTGGGGATGGTTACGCTTTCCGGAACGGCCGACACCTACAGCCATCATCTGAATTGGACACAATCAGATGGCGCAACCAGCTACAAAGTGTACGGAAAGAAACAAGGAGAAAGCAGTTTCACGCTTCTTACAACTACAAGTACGACTTCATTCGATCATAACGAGCTTATTCCATGCGAGCCCTGGGAATACACCATCGAGCCTGTAAGAAACTGTTCCTCCGGAGCGGAAGCTCACGGAGAAAGAAGCAATATCATCAAACTGGCCCATGTGCTGGAGCCTCCTGCGATCCGGGAGGGAGGTGTCGGCTACGACTCGTCCAGTTTTTCCTGGAATAGAGTTTCCGGAGCATCCGGTTATGTAATTTACAGATCCGAGGATGGCGAACACTACGATAAAATATCCTATGTAACGAATACCTCATTTAAGGATTCCGGGCTTGTCACCGGCAGAGAATATTCCTACTATGTGAGGTCCGCGATTCCTGATTATGATGTTTACAGCGATGCGAGCAATGTAATAAAAGCGGCGCCAGTATTCAGCGGCACAACGAAACTTAATGTAAAAAATACCGGCAAATATGTACTGAGCTGGGATAGGACAGACGGCGCCACAGGTTATGAAATCTGGCGCGGGAAGGGGGCTTCCGGAAGCAGGACGCTGCTTACTACAACTGGAACAGTGACATCGTATACTGATACATCTGCGGATATTTACACGGTTTATAATTACATGCTGGTACCGATTCGCACAACAGCGGCTGGAAAGTTCAAAGGGAATAACAGCAACATCGCGGTCACAACAGCATCCATCAAACCTCCGAAAAAGGACGATCCTTCAGGAACGAGGTTTCTTCTGCTGCAGGCAAAATCAGGCAAAGTCACTAAGACATCCGTGCAGATTAACTGGAAGAAAGTTTCCGGTGCAAAAAAATATGTCATTTACGGCAA
>JBGUKV010000104.1:0-3664 GCA_045114655.1 Candidatus Allocopromorpha sp.
TGGCTGATCGTGATCGTAGCCTTACCGTTTTTCTTTCGGGTCAGTTTGCCCTTGGAATTGACGGTGACCACCTTCGGATTACTGCTCTTATAGATCAGCCCAAGCTTGGAGCTTGCCTTGGCTTTCAGGCTTGCCGCTGTCTTCAGGTTCGTCAGTGTCACACTCTTTGGAGCACTGATGGTCTGCGTTTTGACCGCCTTGACCGTTACCTTTGTCATGGAAGACGCCGCAACACCCTCTGCCGGAAGGCTCTTAACACAGAACGCGGTGGATCCCGGGCGCTTCATCTTACTGTCCGGAACCGGCAACTTAAAGGCAGTCTCGCTTCCGGTATTCTTAAGAGTGACCTCATTCAGAACCGTGCTCCCATCACTGGCATACAGCACCACCTGCTGCCCTTTTGCTACGGATACTGTCCCGGTGATCGCTGCCGCAGCTTTATCCTTTACTGTCAGACATCCTGAATCCACCGTGATCGTCGGCACTGACAGTGCTGATGCACACACAGTAAGACACAGCAGACAAATAAAAGCGGCCATGGCAGTGACTGCCGCATGACCGCTCATCCTCAGTTTCTTCCTCATCTTATCGCCTCCTTACACTTCCTCGTGACGTTTTCTCAGCAGCTGCCGAATGGCGATTCCTGCCAGTGTGCAAAGGCTGGCCAGCATGGCCAGGATCACCGGCATATGAAATGCATCCCCGGTTTTCGGACTTTCATCCGAAACATAGGTGTCGTCATCTCCCTTGCCTTCCTGTTTTTCCTCTGATTTAACCTTGTCATCAGTCTTTTCCTTTGCATGCTCTTCAGTAGCTTCCGGTTTCTCCTCTTCGGTCTTACCGGTATCCTCTTCTGCAGTTGCATCCTCATCATCTGTCACTTCCGGTTCTGTCTGTCTAGGCTGGACTTCTTCTCCACCCGTCTCACCGGAATCATCCAGATCGATCTCCTCTGTGGTATCCTCACCTGTAGAGAGACTGCCCGGTTCATCTTCGGACCCTGTTTCCTGGATCTCAGCATCTGTTGCCTCATCATCTCCCAGATCGATGTCCGCAGGATCCTCATCGTTATCATTATCTGCCCCTTCGGCCCCGGCATCGGAGATGTCAGTGTCCGTATCACTGGTATCCTCAGTGTCACCGGCACCGATATCCGCACCCGATTCATCTTCTGAAGGAGCGACCGGATCAGTACCTGATTCCGTAAAGTTCACGGTGAGGCTTAAATCTGTCGTCAGTTCTTCCAGGGTCAGTTTTCCCTTCAGCTGCTGCAGAATCCCGCTCAGATCTTCAGACTCGACCTCTGCATCATTGACGATCACAGATCCGATGACATAGCCTTCATCCGCCTGACAATCCAGGATCAGATCACTGCCTGATGTGACAGTCTCTGTGAAGCTCCCAGTATGTCCGTTGACTGTTCCGTGCTCCCCTGCCGTAATGTTCAGAGAAACGCTGCCGGCATCTGTCTCGTCCGCATAAACCACCGCGCTCCATATGCCCAGCGCCATGATCATGACCAGCGCCAGCAGTCCGCTCTTCCTAAATGTTTTCTTTTGGATCATGAATTTCCTCCTCTCTCGTATGTGTCTTTACATTTGCATTTCTGTTTTCCTCGTCCGAAGTCAATTTCATCACCCCCTTCTTTTCCGCAAGAAAAAACCCGCTTCCTCAGAAGCAGGCTCTTCACTTTCATTATTGATTTCGGTTATAACTTGTCTACATATTCCGCGAACCGGTCGATCGCTCCGTTGTTCATGGAATTGAATACATCCGTATAGATATCGAGTGTCATGTGGATGTCCTTATGGCCCAGCCAGCTTTTGAGGACCACTGCGGGGATACCGGACTCGATGCATCTGGTTGCGAACGTGTGCCGCAACGCATGCTGCCCCATGCAGGGAATGCCCGCCGCTTCGCAGATCCTGTGATAATAGTTGTTGACCTTGGCCGTCTTTATGATCTCGTTCTTATTGTAGTCATAGAACAGGAGTCCTTCCGGATTTTCCTTCTGCTGCTCCAGGGCCTCCTTCAGATATGGCTCCAGTTTCATATTGATCGGTACATTCCGGACACCCGTATCCGTTTTGGCTCCTTTCTTTATGAAGGCTCTTTCGTCGATTCCCTTGGAAACAGTCCCCCTGACATGTATCAGTTTCTTCTTCAGATCGATATCCTTCGCCCTCAGCGCGTTGATCTCTCCCATCCGAAGGCCGCTGTAGAGTTCGATAAAGAGTTGCAGACGATAATCATTTCTTCCCTTCGGCGGCTTTTTCTTCTCCATGGTCTCCACGAGCCGCTTCTGTTCCTCTACGGTCAATCCCCTGATCTTGACATCCTTCCGGTTGGACTTTGGGCAGCGCATATCGCGGGAGAGCATGATGTTCTGCTCGATGATCTCCTTCTCTGCAGCAATGCTGAAGGCCAGACGCACCATCCGATAGACTTTTGAAATGACACTGTTGGAATACTCCGTCAAAGACCGAAGGAATTCCTCCATGTGATGTCGGTTGATCTCAGCGATCGGGATGCGTCCGATGTTGCTTTTTTCGATTCGCTTCACAGTCTCGAGGTTTCTTGCATAACCTTGCTCCTGCGCATAATTCTTTTCATAATCCGAACGGCATTTCTGATACAGCAGTTCAGGGATCGTAGCCTCCGGATCCACTCCGTTTCTGAGTTTGCTGATACGTTCGATCCATTCAGCTTCCTTCAGCAGGCATTCTTCTTCATCGTAGCCGGTTACGGATTTTCTGTTTTTCAGACCGTACTGATCAATATATGTGAATCGGTACTCCATCCTTCCGTTGGCCAGGATTCTGAAGGATCCTTCTCCGTTGCCGTTTTTGCTTTTTTTCTTCTTTCGTCCCATCCTGTATCTCCTCTACTGCCAGTAGCGTTCTCTGTCCTTTTCATGCCTCTTCGAGAAATACTCGATCAGCGCGTGACTCTCTACGACTTTTGTTCTGCCGAAATCCGCCGAAGGGAATTTCGGATCATTGAACAGCTTCTGCACCGTGGTCTCACTCCATCCTAGCATCTTCTTCAGATCCGCGATGGTATAGAATCTGACCTCGCTTGAGATCAACTGCTTCATCTGTGTTTTATTCGTGTTTTCCATTTGTTTCACCTCCATCTGCATCAGTATGGTGCCTATATTACTCTGTCTGCATTCTTTTGCCCAACGTGCGATTTCTGAATTCCTGTCTACCAGAATCTCTTTTTCTGGTCATCCGGGGCTTCCGCCTTATGACATGCCCTGGTGATCTCCTTCATAGTATCCTCATCCAAGGTGCAGCAATAACGGATCAGCCTGCTTTTGTCAATGGTACGCCGCTGCTCCGCGCAGACCATGGACGATTTCCAAAGGCCTTTGACTTTCGGCAGGATCACGTGCGGGTCCATCCGTTCTTTTTTGAGCTGGCTTGTCAAAATCGCGATGATGATGGTCGGTGATTTCTCATTTTGATGATTGCACTGGGTCACCACCACCGGTCTCACACCGCCTTGTTCTGATCCAATCACTTCATCCTCCGATCCCAGATTCGCCATGTAGACATCACCGCGCTCGATATAGAACGGTTTCTTTCTCTTGTCCCTCAAGAACACCACCTCCGCTACATGGCTGCAAGGAGCGTCTTTCTCATCTTGCGGATCTCGAACC
>JBGUKV010000105.1:0-4039 GCA_045114655.1 Candidatus Allocopromorpha sp.
GATTCAATAGACCGGAAAACTTACGCTTTCTCTGCGGCGGCTTTTTCTGCAGCAGCCTTCTTGGCAGCCGCCGCTTCAAGAGCAGCCTGTTTCCTCTTCTCAGCTTCCTTGGCTTCCATTGCGGCAACGCTCGTTTTAATCTTCTCGAGCTGTTCGGGCGAATGGAGCATATCCTGGATCGCGCCTGTAGGACACTTCACTACGCACATACCGCATTTCTTGCACTTTTCATGATCGATGACACTGAGATTGTTTTCGATCGTGATAGCGCCGAATTTACAAGTCTTTGCGCAAATGCCGCAGCCGATGCAGGCGGTAGTGCAATTCTTGCGCGCATCAGCGCCCTTCTGGGTGTTGTGGCAGCGGACGATGACCTTGGCTTTTTCCTCAGGAACCAGTTTGATCAGTTTGTTGGGGCAGGTCTTGACGCAGGCACTGCAGCTGGTGCATTTGCTGCGGTCTACAACAGCGACGCCCTTGATCACATGGATCGCGTCAAATTCGCAGGCAGCTTCGCAGTCGCCCAGTCCAAGGCATCCGTTCGGACAGGCCTTGGAGCCGCCGAAGAGCTGTTTCGCGGCTTTACAGGTCTTGATATCAGCGTACTCATACAGTTTCTTCGCGTTGTTCGTCGTGCCGTTGCACATGACATAGGCGACTTCTTTTTCCATGCCGTCAGCGCTTTTGCCGAGGATCGCGGCGAGCTTTTCAGCACAGGCAGGACCGCCGACCGCGCATTTGGTGCAGGGAATGCCATCCGGATCGTCTGTCAGCGCGTGAGCGTAATCGTCGCATCCGGCATAGCCGCAGCCGCCGCAGTTGGCGCCGGGGAGCTCCGCGCGGAGCTTCAGGTAAGTTTCATCCTCCTGGATATAGAAGACCTGGGAGGCATATGCAAGAATGATGGAAGCGATCAGGCCTACGGCAAATACCAGGCCGACCGGAATCAATATCTCACTCATCTTGTGACCTCCTTCCTTACGAGAACATGCCGCCGAAGCCCATAAAACTCAGGGACATGATCGCTGCTGCGAGCAGAACGATCGGAACACCTCTGAAGGACTTGGGAATACGGCTCTGGTCTTCAAGTCTGCTGCGCACGCCTGCCATAAGGAGCATGGCGAACAGGAAACCGATACCTGCGCCGAACGCGTTGAACAGAGCTTCGGCATAGTTGAGGCCGCTGTCAATGTTGCTGATGCAGACACCGAGGACGGCGCAGTTCGTTGTGATCAGGGGAAGGTATACGCCCAGTGACTTATAAAGTCCGACCATGTTCTTCTTCATGAACATCTCGATCAGCTGTACGAGAGCAGCGATAACGAGAATGAAGACGACGGTCTGCATGTATCCGATCCCGAACTTGTTGAGCAGCTGCTGGATCGGCCATGTGACGGCTGTCGCCAGCACCATGACGAAAGTGACGGCGATGCCCATACCGGTCGCGCTGTCCTTGTCCTTAGATACACCCAGGAAGGGGCAGATGCCCAGAAACTGTGCCAAAGGGTAATTGTTGACAAGGACCATACTGACAATGATGATTAAGTATTTACCCATTAGTTACGCCACCTCCTTATTTGCGCATCCGCTTCCGTCGACGCAATTGTCCTGCATAGCGCAGTCGCTGCAGCCGAAACTGTTGCGAATCTTGCTCTTGTCTTCGGTCATGTAGTGGACAAATGCCATGATGAAGGAATAAACAGCGAAGCCTCCGGGAACGAGTGTCAGGACGCTCATGCCGGGCATTATGCGGGAGAGTACCGGGAATCCGGCGATGGTGCCGGCACCGATCAGCTCGCGGATGGAGCCCATAATGCACAGTGTCAGAGTGAACCCGAGTCCCATCCCGATACCGTCAAGGGCGGAATCAACGACGGAGTTCTTGTTGGCGAACATTTCCGCGCGGCCCAGGATGATGCAGTTAACAACGATCAGGGGCAGATACAGTCCCAGGGACTCGTCCAGAGCCGGAGCAAACGCTTTGACGATCAGCTGGACGATCGTGACAAAGCCCGCGATGACTGTGATATAGCAGGGGATACGGACATTGTCGGGAATGATCTTGCGCAGGAGTGAAATGACGATATTGGAGCAGATCAGGACTGCTGTAGCCGAGACGCCCATTCCGAAACCGTTCACGAGGGAAGTCGTTGTGGCCAGAGTAGGGCATGTGCCGAGGACCAGCACCAGCACCGGATTCTCCTTGATCAGACCATTGGTCAAAATAGAGACTTTACTTTTGTTTTCCATTACTGTGCACCTCCCATCGCTGCATATTGGCTCAGAGCTGCATCAACGCCGGAATGGACCGCCTGTCCGGTAACGGACGCACCGGAGATGAAAGCGAAGCTGCCGCCTGATGCAAGTTCCGCAGACTCTTTTTTGACATCGGACGCACTCGTGAGTTGTGAGATCCCGTTGTACTGGGACAGATACGAAGGCTCCATGTTCTTGGTGCCGACGCCGGGAGTATCCGCATGTACGGTTACCTTAACGCCGGTGATCGCACCCTCAGCGTTGAGGCCTACCATCATGGTCAGTTCACCGCCGAAAGAAGTGGTGTTGACGGTCATGACATAGCCCGCGCCGTTGTTCGCCGCGAAGACTTCCTGGACTTGTGCCTTGCCATCCGCGCTCTTTGCGCCGGTCTGGGCTGTGACGGTCTCATCCTGCGTGAAATCGTCCGCATCGGCCAGGACCTCTTTTCTGGCAGCTACCGCTACGGCATTCTGATTCTCAATAATGATCGGATTCGCGATCTTATACGTAAATGCCAGCGCAAGAGAAACGACCAGGCAGATGCTGCTGAGCACGATGACGGGGGCTGCAAATTTGTTCTTACTAATGCTCATCACATGCCCTCCTTATGCTTTCTTCTCTTTTGCCGCTGCAGCTGCTTCTTTTTTGCGCTTTGAGATCCCGTATAATCTGTCCTGCGCGAACTCATCGAGGTGAGGAGTCATGATATTCATGAACAGGATCGCGAAGGAGACGCCTTCGGGATAGGAGCAGAATAAGCGGATGATCATGGTCACGAGGCCGCAGCCGATGCCGAACATCAGCTTGCCGAGCGGCATGATCGGGGATGTCACATAGTCCGTCGCGCAGAAGACGGCTCCGAACATGACGCCGCCCGCGAATACATGGAAGCATGCCATGTACAGAGGGGACAGGCCTTCGGGAGTGGTGCCGCTGATCGCGTAATATAAAAGCGAGAAAACGAACACGGTTCCGACAAAGGAGACCGGGATGATCGGGGAGATGATCTTCATTGCGATCAGGAAGACCGCTCCGATCAAAATAGCGAGCGCGCAGGTCTCACCCATTGCTCCGCCGATATTACCCAGGAAGATATCCCTGAGGGACGGCGCGTAAGCCATGTTGCCTTCCGCGAGATTCGCCAGAGGAGTCGCGCCTGTCATCACCTCAATGCCTGCCCTTTGGAACCTTGTTGTAGGCCAGGTGGACATGTAGGAGGTAAAGGACACCAGCAGAGTAATACGCGCGACGATCGCCGGGTTTGCGAAGTTCCGGCCAATGCCGCCGAAAATCTGCTTGACGACTACGATCGCTACAAAGCTGCCGATGATGCAGATCAGGTACGGCATGAAGACCGGGTACTCGATCCCGCCAAGGTGGGTGAGGTTCGCGGGCAGGTTCAGGGCGAGGATCAGGCCGGTTACCAGAGCGCTTCCGTCGCGCACTGTGACGGTCTTTCCCAGCAGCCTTTCATAGATCCACTCAAAGAACGCGCAGGAAACCATGCAGAGCAGGATCATTACGAGAGCCGGAATGCCGAAATATACGATACTCATGAGCGCGGCGGGCATCAGGGCAGCCACGACATACAGCATTGTCTTGGTCGTATCCAGATCTGTCACCAGATGCGGCGATGAGGATACGGTCAGATTGTCATAACGAATTGTATTACTTTCCATTGATCATCGCCTCCCTTACCATTGCCTTGCCCAGCTTGTTCATGAAGGCCAGCGGCCGGTGTGCGGGGCATACGAACGAGCAGCTGCCGCATTCCATGCAC
>JBGUKV010000106.1:0-17659 GCA_045114655.1 Candidatus Allocopromorpha sp.
ACGGCGAAATCGTTGAAATTTCAAAGAAAATGAGTGATATCAAAGGCTCCCGGATTTCTCCGAGAGCCGCATTTTTTGGTTGCGGGGGAAGGACTTGAACCTTCGGCCTCCGGGTTATGAGCCCGACGAGCTACCAACTGCTCCACCCCGCGACGATATGAAGTTGATGTGATTGGTACCGGCGACCGGGGTCGAACCGGTACGGGTATCACTACCCACGGGATTTTAAGTCCCGGGCGTCTGCCTATTCCGCCACGCCGGCACAATATATTTCCCTTAAAAATAATGGCTCCGAGGGTGGGGCTCGAACCCACAACCTACCGGTTAACAGCCGGTTGCTCTGCCATTGAGCTACCTCGGATCATTAATTTCTCGCCTGACGGCAATGATTATTATATAACTGCCGTCAGGGCATGTCAACCATTATTTTGTTCTATTTTTTCTTTCTGCGTACGGCTTTCCGCAAAGTCTTCTCGCTGCCGTCCGCACGGGCATCTCCGCGAGCGTCTCCGCCAGTACCGCCGTCAGCATCTGCGCCAGTATTGCCGGAGGCGTCACCAGCTGCTCCCGCCTGATCTGCACCGGAAACGTCTGCTTCACCATCGCCATCAGCCTCGCCGGAAGCTCCGCCGGAAGCATCCGCCGCCTCTGCTTCTGCGTGCGCTGCCGCCAGAGCGGATTCGGGTTCGAACTCGTCCAGCTCGCTGGTGTCGAAGCTCTCGCGGTCCTCTTCGGGAAGCGGTTTAGGCTCTTCGTCTTCCAGGCGCTTGTTCTCCTTCTGGGTGTTCTCCACGAGCTGTGCCTGGTCCGCCGCCTGGGCCTCCTCGATCAGTTTGATCTTCTCGGAGTACTTCTTGATGTTTGCGCGGTCATCCTGCTCTTCGTAGATGAGCAGAAGCTCTTTCATGGTCTCCAGGTGGCTGCCGTTCATCTGCAGGACCTTCTTGAACTCGGCGACAGCATCAGAGATGCGGTCCGCCTGCACGTAGCCGCGGCCAAGATAGTAATGCAAAGGCCACCAATCCTTGAACTGGCTCTTGAGGTAAGGCTCCAGGATATCCAGTCCCTCCTCGTAGCGGCCGGCACCGATCTTGAGGCAGCCGTCCTCGATGGCGACCGGATGAGCGATCTGGTTCAGCCTCTTGGTGATCTCGCGGCGGTCTTTGCCGTTGCGCCCGAACTTAAGGTAATCCTGCCAGGCCAGCTTGGCTTTGCCGTAGAGACCCATGTTCAGGTAGGAGTAGCCCAGATAGTAGTAGCCCATGGCGAAACGCGGGTGGGTCTCGGTCAGGATTTCGAACCAGTCCAGGGCTTCGGCTTTAAACCTGCCGATATATTCTTCGTTTTTGCTGTGCTCGTACATGACGCGGCAGGCGCGGGCGTAGGAGTACATAGCGTGCATGTAGTCATATTTCATGCAAAGCGCCGCCCGGAAGTGGATGCAGGCGTTGTCCATCTCGCCGTTTTCTGCGGCGTCTCTGCCCTCCTTCATCATTCCTTCGTACAGCTTGTAGTTGTACAGCTTCCGGAGTATCTGGCAGTAGTTCTCTGTGTATTTGAAATGCGGATCGCAGCCCATGACCCAGGCCATGTTCTCGGCCAAGACCAGGAAGTCGATGCCTCTGCCGCCGGCGAATTCCTTGACCTCCTTGCGGCGGAGGGGAACCGGTACGCCCTTCATCAGGTGCCCTGCCTTGTTGCTGGCCATGAACTCCTCGGAGAACTCAACGAAGACGAATTTGTTGAGGTACTTCTTGAAATACCGTCCGATCCGGTCTTCACGGAGCTGGATATCGACTTCCTCCCTCGGACGGATCACTGTTCTTGTGACGCCAAGAGCCTGGAGGATATTTCCGTCCTCCTTGTGGATCATCTGTTCCTGCTGCTGTTTTTTCGCACTTTTTTTCTTTTTCATAACACCCTCAATAATTACCTTTACAACGTATTACAGCGCACATATCACAGCGCCCGCCTTACAATGCACGAAATCTCTCGTCCTTGAACATGTTCGGATTGTCCAGAGCTTCGCGCAGCACTGCCATCATCGATTCCTTGTCGTCAGGCAGATCGCCTCTCAGCGACAGGTAGTTGGACGCGTGGTTGCTGCGGAAGACGCACTTCTTTGTGACGTTGGTGTTCTCCAGCATCAGAAGGGTCTCCGCCGTCACTTCCTCCGGCGTGAGAAGCTGCAGTCTGCCGCTTCGGATCTCCTCGGCGATCGGCACGGACGGGTCCACCATGAGCGTCAGGAGCGCCGCATAGGACGGGCTCATCTCGCTGAGCATCTTGCCGGTCTCGATGGCGTGATCTTCCCATCCTGCCTTGCCGGCAAGACCTGAGATGAAGGTCACGGACGCCTTCATGCCGCTGTTTTCGATTTTCCGGACGCCGTCGATGAGTTCCTGACGTGTCTCGCCCTTGTTGATCTCCTTCAGGACCTTCTCGCTGCCGGATTCGGCGCCCACATAGACCATCGTCAAGCCCGCCTCATACAGTTTCCGAAGCTCCTCGTCCGTCTTGCGGAGAGCGTCCTCCGCCCTGCCGTAGGCGGTGACTCGCTCGCATTCCGGGAAGTTCTCCCGGATGTAGTCCAGGATCGGCATCAGCCGGTTCAGTGACAGAGCCAGCGCGTCCCCGTCGCACAGAAAGATCCGCTCCACCCTCGGGTAGGCCCTGCGGGCCCAGGCGAGATCCTCCAGGACCTCTTCCAGTTTCCTGATGTGGAACTTTTTATCCTTGTACATGCTGCAGAATGTGCACTTGTTGTGTGTGCATCCTACAGTGACCTGCACCAGCAGACTGTACGCCTCACTGGGCGGTCTGTAAATATTACCTTCGTATCTCATGCAAAATCCTCACGTCCCGGCTGTATCCCGGGCTGCGTCTTCCTACATCTTCTCCGGCGCCTTCATGCAAAGCAGATCCAGTCCGTTGCGGATGGCTGTCTGGGCGGCGATGACCATGGCCACCTTAGCCACCTTCTCGTCCTCATTGTCCACCAGGATGTGCTCGTCGTGATAGAACTTGTTGAAGGCCTGGGCGATGTCCACCAGATGTCTTGTGACGATGGACGGCTCGTACTTCTCGCCGGCTTCCAGAACGACATCCGGGAACCGGTAGAGCAGTGAAGTCAGCGCGTGGGCGCTATCGCTGGTCAGGTAGGACGGATCAAAGCCCTCTTTTGCCTTTGCGACAACATCTTCTCCGGCGTTGCGGAGGATGCTGCAGCTGCGCGCGTAGGTGTACTGTACATACGGGCCGGTCTCGCCTTCGAAGTTCAGCACATGATCCCATGAGAACACGTAGTCCTTGATCCGGTAGTTGGACAGTTCGTTGAAGACGACGGCGCCGATGCCGACTGCGTGGGCAACCTCTTCTACCATCTCAGGATCTGCATCCGGATTCTTCTCCTTGATGATCTCGCGGGTCTTGTCGACCGCGCCGTTCAGCACGTCTTCCAGGAAGACGACACGGCCTTCACGGGTGGACATGGTGCCGTCAGCCAGTGAAACCAGACCAAACGGTACATGGACGCAGTCGCGTGCCCATTCGTAGCCCATCAGCTCCAGGATCTGGATCCACTGCTGGAAATGCAGGTTCTGCTGGGAGGCTACAACATAGATGTTCTTATAGAAGTCATAAGTTTCTTTACGGTAAACCGCTGCTGCGATGTCCCTTGTGATGTACAAAGTCGACCCGTCGGACTTCTGGATGAGGGCCGGGGTCAGGCCGTAGTCGTCCAGACGCACCAGTCTGGCGCCTTCGTCCTCTTCTATGAGGCCTTTGTCCTCCAGTTCCTTTACGAAGCGCGGCATCTTGTCGGAATAGAAGCTCTCGCCGGCGTAGGAATCATATGTGATGCCCAGCATGTCGTAGACGCGGCTGAACTCCTTGAGGGACTCATCCCGGAACCACTGCCAGAGTTCTGTTTCTTCTTTCTCACCGTGTTCCAGCTTGGTAAAGGTGGCTCTCGCCTCATCTTCCAGGGACGGATCATTCTCTGCTTCTTCGTGGAACTTCGTATAGTATCCGAGCAGCGTCTTGATCGGCTCTTTGATGACGTCTTCTTTGTTGCCCCAGTGTCTGTAGGCAACGATCATCTTGCCGAACTGGGTGCCGTAGTCGCCCAGGTGGTTGATGCGGATGACCTTGAATCCCAGATAATCGTAGATCCTGGCGATGGACGCGCCGATGACGGTGCTTCTGATGTGTCCGATGTGGAACGGCTTGGCGATATTCGGGGAGGAATACTCCACGACGACCGGTCTGCCGGCGCCAATTTCGCTCTTACCGAAGTCATCGCCCTTCGCGACCACTTCCGAAACGACTTCGCCTGCGAACTGTTCCTTGCTGATGAACATGTTCACGTAGGCGTTTACCTGCTCGACTTTTTCGAAGACAGGATCGTCTGCAATCGCCTCCGCGATGCCCTTGGCGATCATTGGCGGCGCTTTTCTCAGGATCTTCGCCAGCTTGAAGCACGGGAACGCGTAGTCTCCCATCTTGCTGTCAGCCGGAATCTCGATCATCTTCTTGATTTCGTCTTTCTCCAGTCCTTCTACCTGAGGAGCTATAAGATCTGCGATTTTGTCAACATACTGAAGCATTTTCTTTCCTTCTTTCTCTAATATGATTGATTCGTATGATTTATTTGAACTTCACCACCGTCACGCCTTCTCCTCCTTCATCGAAGGAACCGCGGCGGTAGTCTTTGATATTCTTGTTTTTTCTTAAAGCGGCCCGGATGCCTTTGCTCAGGATGCCTTCTCCGCGCCCGTGGATGATGGTGACCTCCGGAAGACCTGAAATAAAGGCGTCATCTAGATATTTTTCCACATCCATCACTGCATCGTCAAGGTTTTTTCCCCTCACATCGATGGAAAGTGCGATGGTCTGGGCTTTCTGCCGGTACATGGAGCCGTAGCCGGACGCCCGTTTCCTGCCTGCCCGCTTCGCAGGCGGTCTGTCGATGAGCATGATATCCCGGACATTGACGCCGATCTTCATGGCGCCGACCTGCACCTGCAGGTCTCCCTTTTCGTCCGGCAGCTCGCACACTTCGCCGTTCTGGCCCAGGGTGAGGATCTTCACCCGGTCTCCCAGGGAAAGGGCCGCCGGATCGACCGGCTTGTCATTGGTCTCCCGCTTGATCGTATTTCTGTTTTTCTTCTCAACGGCCCGGAGCTTCCTGCGGCCTTCGTCGAAGCGCTTCGTCCGCTCGCCCATGCTCTCCAGCCGTGCGATCTCCTTGAGTTCCTCCCGGAAGTCGTCGGCCGTCTCCTGCGCCTCGGAAATGATCTCTCTGGCCTCTTCCTTGGCCTGCTGGATCTCCTTCTCGCGCTTTTCTTCCAGTTTTTTGGCCTTTGCATCGAGCTCTTCCTGCAAAAGCTTCATTTCGCGTTTGATCCGCTCTGCTTCCGCCCGCTCCTCTGCAGCCGCCTTCTTGTCCTCTTCGATGGCGGTGATGATATCCTCAAAGACGATATCCCCCCGCTCCAGAAGTCCCGCGGCCCTGTCTGTGATCTCATCGGGCAGTCCCAGCTTTCTGGAGATCTCGAAGGCGTTGGACTTGCCCGGCAAGCCGATGGTCAGCCGGTAGGTCGGGCTCAGGGTCTCTACGTCGAACTCCATGGAGGCGTTCTCGACGCCGTCGGTGGAGATGGCGTATTTCTTCAGTTCCGTATAGTGTTTGGTGGCGATGGTGCTGGCGCCCCGCTCCGCCAGGCTCTCCAGGATCGAGATGGCCAGCGCAGCTCCTTCTGTGGGGTCTGTTCCTGCGCCGAGCTCATCCAAGAGCACCAGACTCCGATCGTCCGCGCTTCTCATGATCTCCACGATGTTGGCCATGTGGGAGGAGAATGTGGACAGGCTCTGTTCGATGCTCTGCTCGTCGCCAATATCCGCGAAGACTTCTTCGTAAACAGGCACCCTGCTTCCGGTCGCCGCCGGTACGTGGAGCCCTGTCTGAGCCATCAGCGTCAGAAGACCTGCTGTCTTGAGGGTGACGGTCTTGCCCCCGGTATTGGGTCCGGTCACCACCAGCGTCCGGAAGTCTCCGCCGATGCTGATATTCACCGGCACCACGGTTTTCTTATCAATGAGCGGGTGAGAAGCCGCCTTGAGGCTCAGCTCTCCCCCTTCGCCGATGACGGGCTCCTCTCCGTACATATCCACGGACAGTCTGCCCTTGGCGTTGATCAGGTCCAGTTCCAGGAGCAGCTTCTGATTGTTCACCAGGTCGTGATACAGCTCCGAAACGCCCGCCGAAAGCTCTCCCAGGATGCGGTTCACCTCTGCCTGCTCGTCCAGCTCCAGCTGGCGCAGCTCATTGTTCAGGTTGACAATGGCCTGCGGTTCGATGAACACGGTGGCCCCGCTTCCGCTCTGATCGTGGATGATCCCCGGCACCCGCGCCCGGTGTTCCTGTTTGACCGGGATCACATACCTGCCGTTGCGGATGGTCACGATGGCGTCCTGGAGGATCGTCCGCTCGGAATTCAGGATGTGATTGATCTTCGCGCGGACCGCGTCGTTCTGGCGGACGATGGCCCGCCGGATGGTCCGAAGCTGCGCGGACGCGTTGTCGGACATCTCATCTTCCGAGATGATGCAGCGGTCGATTTCCGCTGCAAAAGCCTTATGCACGGCAATGATCTCGACGATGGATTCGATCAGAGGCAGCGCCGGCACGTCGTCTCCCTTCAGGAAGGCGACCGTACGCTCCGCAGCCTTCATGTTGTAGAGGATCTGCAGCAGCTGGGCCATGGTCAGAACGCCGCCTTTTCTGGCGAATCCTGCCAGTCCCGCAATATCATAAAAACCACCTACCGGCAAAGGCCCCTTCGCTGTGATGAGCTTTACCGCTTCTGTGGTTTCCTGCTGTTTTTCCCGTATGATACGCGCATCGCAGACAGGCTGAAGCTCCGATATGACATTTCGCGTCATTTCGGAGCTCGCCCGGTCAGCTAGCATTGCAATGATCTTATCGTATTCTAAAACGTGTAAGGTCTTTTCTTTCATCTAGTCTGTCTGGAATCGCCTAGAATCCGCCGGTACCGTTCTTGTACTTGTCCAGCTCTTTCTTGAGCTGCAGATTCTCCATCTGAAGATCGAAGAAGCTGCTTTCCAGCTCTCTGCACTTGCCTTCGACTTCCTTGATCACATCTTCCATGCCGCTCTGGATCTGCGCCTTGGACTCCTCTGCCGCCGCCTTGAGACGTTCGATTTCCGCGTCCTTCTCATGCAGCTGCTGCATCAGATCGTCCTTCTGCGCAACGATGGCCTGCGTCTCTTCCTTGTACTCCGTGAACGATTTCTTTGTCTCGTCCCAGAGCTGGACATAGTGCTGCGCATCCTTCTCCAGCTGGATGTTCATGCTCTTGAGCTCTGCCATCTCGCTCGCGCTCATTGCCTGCTCGCTGGCGATGTTGACTGCCGCGAGGATCGCAATATTCTGAGGGGAAGCGCCGGCGGATTTCGCTGCGTCCGCGATCTCATACATCTTAGCATCCACACGGGCTGCATGTCTGATGATGTCTTCCTTCGGAAGATCACCGGAGATCGTGTACTCCTGGCCGTAGATCTTTACGTTTACTTTGTTGTTTTCCATGATGAATTCTCCTCATACAGATATAACTTATATGTCTCTCAGAACTGCGTTCAGTTCTTCTTTCAGTTTCTTCAGAACTGTTTCGTGTACACTGTTTACTTCTTCGTCCGTCAGTGTCTTGTCTTTGTGTCTGTACACCAGGTTGAACGCGACGCTCTTCTTTCCTTCTTCGACCTGCTTACCTCTGTAAACGTCGAAGAGGCGTACTCGTTCGAGGATCGGTTCCCCGTGCATTCTGATGACATGTTCTATTTTACCGACTTCCACGTTTTCGTCTACGAGCAGAGCGATATCTCTGGATGTGGACGGATACTTCGGAAGCGGAGTATAGACGATTTCTGTGTTGGCTTTTCTGGCCACTGCTCCGAACATGAGCTCGCAGCAGTATACCCGCACGCCGTCAAGTCCGAAGTTCGCTGCGGCGTCCGGATGGATCTCACCCATGATGCCCAGTTCTTCAAACTCTTCCCCTGCTGCCTTCATGGCATCGGAGGCTTCTACGAGCACTCTGGCGCAGCGTCCCGGATGGTATGGACCATATTCCGTCTCAGCCACGAATACAGTCTTCTTGATGCCCAGATTCTCCAGCAACTCTTCAACGACGCCCTTGAGCGCGTAGAAGTCGCAGCCTTTGCCGTACATACCGATGCAAAGGGCGTAATCTTCATCCGGCAACTTGTCCTGGCTGATCGGGTTGTCCATGAAGGTGTTGCCGATCTCAAAGGCCTTGACGGTCTCGATATTTCTGGAGTAGTTCCTGGCCAGCACTTCCAGCATGTTCGGCGTCAGCACGGTCCGCATGACCGATGTGTCCTCGCCGAGCGGATTGATGAGCTTCACAAAAGCCCTCTCCCAGGAGTCCTCATCGATGCGGATCTTGTCCACTCCTGACGGGCTCACGAAGGAGTATGTCTGGATCTCGTTGAGTCCCATGCTGCACAGCGCTTCGCGGGCCATATCTCTGAGGTGTCTCTCCTCCGGCATACCCGCCTCTGTATTGGACTTCGGCAGTGTGACCGGCATCTTGTCGTAGCCGTACATTCTGGCGATCTCTTCGATGTAGTCTTCTTCCTCGAGCAGGTCCTGACGGATGGTCGGCGGGGTGACTGTCATGATGTCGCCTTCGCCTTCCACCTTGATTTCCAGCCCTTCGAGCATCGCGACCATTTCTTCACGGCTCAGCTCGATGCCCAGCACATAGTTGATCCTGCTGACGCGGACATCGATGGTCTTCGCCTTCTCAGGCTCCGGATAACAGTCTACCTTGCCTTTGCAGATCTTGCCTGAACCGGTGAGTTCGACGAGTCTGCAGAAGCGGTCTGAAGCTGCTTCTGCCAGGTTCGGGTCGATGCCCTTCTCGAATCTGGCGGACGCCTCTGTCCGCAGGCCCAGCTTCTTCGATGTGGTCCGGATGCTGCTTCCCAGGAAGTTTGCGGACTCCAGGATGACAGTCTTCGTATCTTCTTCGATCTCGGAATTGAGGCCGCCCATGACGCCGGCGATGCCGATGCTTCTCTCCGCATCCTTGATCATGAGCATGTCGCCTTCCATGGTCCTCTCGTTCTCATCGAGAGTGACGAACTTCTCGCCCGGCGCCGCGTTCTCTATGACGATCTTGTTGCCGTGGACCTCCTTGATGTCGAAGGCGTGCATCGGCTGGCCGTACTCGAGCATGACGAAGTTGGTAAAGTCTACAATATTGTTGATCGGACGCATGCCTGCATACATCAGGCGCTTCTGCAGCCACCACGGCGACTGCTTGATCACGACGTCCGTGATGATCCTGGCAACATAGCGCTTGCAGCTTTCCGGATTCTTGATCTCTACGGAGACGTAGTCTGCTGACGCGCCCTCGCCGTCTTCGCTCTGGATGTCCGTGTCCGGATAGCTGAACGGTCTGCTGAAGGTGGCGGCGGCCTCTCTGGCCATGCCCACCTGCGCCAGACAGTCCGGTCTGTTCGGTGTGATCTCAAAATCCACAACGGCCTGTTTCAGCTCCAAAGCTTCCACAAAATCCATACCGATCTTGTCTTCGATTCCCTCGTAAACGGCAGGATCCAGGATCCAGATGCCGTCTCTGTGGGCGATGGGAACGACCTTGTCCTCAAATCCCATTTCGCCGCAGGAGCAGAGCATGCCGTAGGACACAACGCCCCTCAGTTTGCCCTTTTTGATCTTCACGCCGCCTTCCTGCTTCGGCTGACCGTGGAGCGGTCCCGGGATCAGGCTGTTATGCAGCGCCACCGGTACATATGCTCCCTCAAAAACATTCGGAGCACCGGTCACGATCTGGAGCAGTCCGTCTTCATCCTTGCCCTCTGCTTCTTTGTCTCCGATGTTGATCCTGCAGATCACGAGCTTGTCCGCGTCCGGATGGGGCTCGATTTTCTCGATCTTTCCCACAACCACGTTTTCCACTTCTTCGCAGAACCAGTCGCAGGTTTCCAGGTTCGATCCGGACATGATCATCTTATCGCAGAACTCGTCTACGCCAACATCGCTTAAATCTATATAGTCATTGATCCATTCTACTGGTACTAACATTTATTTCCTTCTCCTACTTCCTTCTCCTTTATTTGCACTGTCCTATTTGAATTGCTCGATGAATCTCATATCGTTCTCATAGAACAGTCTGATGTCGTCAACTCCGTACTTCAGCATCGCCACACGTTCTACGCCCAATCCAAAGGCGAATCCTGTGTACTTCTCTGTGTCCAGTCCGCCGACCTTCAGCACGTTCGGGTGAACCATGCCGCAGCCCAGGATCTCGATCCAGCCGGATCCCTTGCAGACTCTGCAGCCTTTGCCTCCGCATTTGAAGCAGGACACATCCACCTCGGCGCTCGGCTCTGTGAACGGGAAGTGATGCGGCCGGAACTTGGTCTTCGTCTCCGGTCCGAACAGCTGCTTGGCGAAGCTGTCCAGGGTTCCCTTCAGGTCCGCCATGGTGATGCCTTCATCGACCACCAGACCTTCGATCTGATGGAACATCGGTGAGTGGGTGGCGTCCGGCGTATCGCAGCGGAAGCATCTGCCTGGTGAGATCACCTTGATCGGGGGCTTTTGCTTCAGGAGCGTCCTGACCTGTACCGGAGATGTCTGCGTTCTGAGCAGCACGTCGTCGGTGATGTAGAACGTATCCGTCATATCCCTTGCCGGATGGTCCGGCGCCGCGTTCAGCGCGTCAAAATTATTGAAAACAGTCTCTACTTCGGGACCCTCGACGATCGAGAATCCCATGTTCATAAAGACTCTTGAAATCTCTTCCATAGTGATCGTCAGCGGATGCTTGACGCCGATCTTCGGCTTTCTGCCCGGCTCCGTCACATCGATCCGCTCGATCTTAAACTGGGCCTCCTTGGCCTTTGCCTTCAGTTCCTCGAACTGCTTCTCAAGCATCTCTTCGATCTGTCCTCTGACGGCGTTTGCCTTCTGCCCTGTTGTCCTCCTCTCTTCCGGGCTGAGCTTGCCCATCCCTCTCAGGATCTGCGTCAGCTCACCTTTTTTGCCCAGGAACTTCACTCTGATTTCTTCTGTCTGCGCCCTGTCGTGTGCCTTCTCAAGCTGGGACTTCGCTTCTTCCAAAATTCTGTTTAACTGGTCCTGCATTCCTTTACCTTTCTTCACGCCTGTGCGGCCTATGCGCGTCTCTCACGTTCCTGCCTGTACGCTTCGTACATGAGAACGCCCGCGGCCACTGCTGCGTTCAATGATTCTATGTCACCCTCCATGGGGATCCTGACTTTGAGATCGGCTGCAGCCTTCAGCTCGTCGCTGACGCCACGGCCTTCATTGCCGATTGCAAAAGCAATCCCGCCTGTCAGGTCCGCCTGCGTATAATCCGCGGCGCCGTCCAGATCGCCGGCAATGATCCGAAGACCCATGCGCCTGCAAAGGCTTACGGCCTCTTCTGTTTCATATCCTTCAAAAACATCAACTCTGAGCAGTGAACCTGCCGCTGCTCTGACTGTCTTTGGTGCGTATATATCTCCCGTACCCTTTATTGCGATCAGCGTACCGAAGCCTGCTGCTTCAGCCGTTCTGATGATCGTTCCGATGTTGCCCGGATCCTGCAGCCGGTCCAGGATGAGGACCTTCGACTGTGATCCGATCTTCCGTGCTCCGCCGTCCGGCTTGCGCGCTGCCGCCAGCACGCCCTGGGAATGCTCCGTATCCGACAGCTTGTCGAACAGTTCATCCGCCAGAAACACACACTGCGGGCCGTCTGCTGCACTGCTGCACAGCGCCGCCAGTTCTTCTGCGTCAGTCCCTGCAGTCTCTGCTGCCGCGCTCTCCCGGATGAACACTGTTTCGAGACCCGCGCCCGATTTCAGCGCATCCATAACAGGCCTTGGACCTTCGAGAAGGAAAAGCCTTGTCTGATCTCTGTATTTCTTTCTGAGAAGCCGCAGGGCTTCCTTGTATGTCTGATTGTCCTTTGACCTGATCCTTTTCATCCGGAAAGCCTGTGCTTCATAAAAAAGCAGTAGCCGGCGCTGAACCGGCTACCTGCTGATCTTTCATACTATTTCTGTTTCAGGAAGTCCGGAATATCATAGTCAGCCGTTTTGCTGAAGTCTGCTGTGTGTCTTGGAACAGCTGCCTTCGTTACCGGTTCAGGCTGCGCTTCCATGGCAGGTCTTTCCGGAATTACCGGTGCTTCTTCTCTTCCCTTCTCGAATCCGGCAGCGATTACTGTAACCGCGATCTCGTCCTGCATCTCTTCCTTGATGGAAGTACCGAGGATGATGATAGCGTTCGGGTCTGCTGCTTCGTCGATCTGTGACGCAACTCTGTCAACATCCAGCATGGTCAGTCCCAGACCGCCGGTGATGTTGATCAGGACAGCCTTGGCGCCGCTGATCTCTGTCTCAAGCAGCGGGCTGTTGACAGCGCCCTGTACCGCATCGTCCAGCTTGTTGTCGCCTGCACCGTGGCCGACGCCCATGTGTACGATGCCTCTGTCCTTCATGATGGTCGTGACATCCGCGAAGTCCAGGTTGATCAGCGCGTCGTCTACGATAATGTCTGAGATGGACTGTACGCCCAGCTTCAGAACATCGTCTGCCATTGAGAATGCTTCCAGAAGTGATGTCTGCTCTTCAACTGTCTCGAGGAGCTTGTCGTTCGGGATCACGACGAGTGAGTCTACATACTTCTTCAGGAACTTGATGCCCAGTTCCGCGTGCTCGCCTCTCTTCCTGCCTTCGAATCTGAACGGTTTCGTTACTACACCTACCGTCAGGATACCCATATCCTTGGCGATCTTAGCAATGATCGGCGCAGCTCCGGTACCTGTTCCGCCGCCCATACCGCAGGTGATGAACACCATGTCGGCTCCGGTGACGAATTTCTCCAGATCTTCGAGGTTTTCTTCTGCTGACTTCTGGCCTACCTCAGGATTGCCGCCTGCGCCCAGTCCCTTCGTCAGTTTCTCACCGATCTGGATCTTTGTTTCTGCGCTGTTCTTTGACAGTGCCTGCTTATCTGTGTTGACCGCGATGAAGGTCACGCCCTTCATTCCGGACTCGATCATTCTGTTGATCGCGTTGCAGCCGCCGCCGCCGACACCGATAACTTTTATTTCCTGTAATGTATTGTCATTCGTTTCAAATTGTAACATCAGGGTACCTCCGCATAATGTAGTTATATCTGTTGCAAGTATAGCATAGTTTTATTTTGGCGTAAAGAAACAATAATCATTGTTATATACATTTATTGTGCCTTTTTCTTCACCTTTCTGGTAAAGATCGTAGACGACTTTCTTGAGCGTTCCGGATTTGATGGCCGACATGACGTTATCGTATTTCCCCGCGCATTTCAGCTCATCGTAGATATAAGCGTCGACCTTGCTGCCTTTGAACACCACCCTCTTGAAGAAGAGGTCGTTTTCGTCAGTGGTGTTGAGGAGATCCAGAGCACGCTCCAGCCCCTGCGTCTCCTTCAGTTCGATGGTTTTCTTCTTTTCCGCGCCTGTGACCGTCACGCCTTCGATGAGTGTCGCCTGATGCTCTTTCTTCGTGATGTCCAGCACCATGCCTTCGGAGTCGGTGACCACAAACTTCGCGTCCTTATGGAACTGTGCCAGCAGACTCCTCTCCTTGACGATGATTTCCACCTTGTCAGGCGGCTTCCTGTTCACATTGACGCTTTCGATGTACAGATTCTTCTTGATCTTGTGCTGCACCAGCAGCGGATGCACATTGAACACGCTCTCGCCCATTTTGATTTCCGAAAGCTTGATGACTTCCGCATCCGTCACTTCCTCGTTTCCGATGACCGCGATGCCGTCCACGTTGAAATAATCCAGCTGCGAAACGAGATACGCACCCGCGATGAGCACGAGCACGATCAAAATGCGCAAAAGATAGTGCTTCTTCTTGTGCTTCCGTTTGTGCGGCGGCTTGCTGTGCGGAACCTCCGGATGCGGCGGTTTGCTTACCGGCTGAACTGCCTTTGCTTCCTTCGCTGCCTTTGCTTCCTCTGCCCCCGTTGCCTCGGTGTTTTCAGTTGTGTCGGTAACCGGTTTCTCAGTCACGCCTGATTTCCTCCAGGATCCTGTCGCAGATGATCTCCGTCGCCCGGTCCGGTCCGCAGGCGCGGCTTGCTTCCGCCATACGCGCCAGTGTTTCCGGGTCTTCCCTGAGTCGTTCGATCTCCGCGATCAGCTTCGCGTCTTCCAGATCCTTCTCCTCGATGATGATCGCGCCGCCTGCCTCTGCGACTGCCAGCGCGTTGTAATACTGATGATTTCCCGTGACCATCGGTGACGGGATGAAAATGGCCGGTCTTCCGCTGACGGTTGTCTCCGCGACTGTCAGCGCTCCGCTTCTGCTGATGACCAGATCGGCCGCGGCCAGGTAAGACGCCATATCGTCGATGTACTCGATGATCCTGATGTTGTCCGCTGGCTCGAATCCTTCTTCCCGGAAGGATTCCAGTATGCCATCGTAATAGTAGCTTCCGGCGCCCAGCACGATGCTGACATCGCTGCGTCCGTTCATGGCGCGGATCACGCTGATCATCGCCTTGTTGATCCTGCCTGCCCCCTGGCTTCCGCCAAAAGCCAGAACAACGAAGGCGTCCTCCTTAAGTCCGAGAGCAGCGCGGGATGCTGCCTTGTCTTTGCCTTTGAATTCGTCTCTGACGGGATTTCCCGAGACGATCAGTTTAGCCTGGTCCTTGAAATATTCTGCCGCCAGCGCAAAACCAAGGAACACGTTTCGCACGCCCTTCTCCAGGAGCTTGTTAGTCACTCCCGGGTAAGCGTTCTGTTCATGGACGAATGTCGGGATCTTCTCCTTCTGGGCCGTCTTGACCATGGGCGCGCTGGCATAGCCTCCCGTGCCCACAACGACATCCGGCTTGAAATCCCGGATGATCTTCTTCGCCTGTGCGTTTCCCTTCATGAGTTTGCGCACAACCTTCACATTTCTGGCAAGGTGCTTCCGGTCGAAACCCTCAACGGGAATGAGCCGGATATCGTAGCCGCGCTTCGGAACCAGAGTCTTCTCCAGTCCCCTCTCGGCGCCTACAAAAAGGATCTTCGCCTTCGGGTCTCTCCGTTTGATTTCATCTGCTATGGCAATGGCGGGATAGATATGCCCGCCGGTTCCTCCGCCTGTCATGATCACTCTCATTCTGCCACCTCCGCCATTGCTTCGATTTCTTCATTTGGCAGATGCCGCGATATGTTGAGCACCACGCCCGCCAAAAACATGAATATCATCAAGGCGTTGCCGCCGTAACTTACGAATGGGAGATTTACGCCGGTCGCCGGCATGGATGATGTGATGACCAGCAGATTGAGCACCACCTGGATCGCTACCATCATGACTGTACCGGAAGCGATCAGAAGTCCGAACTCGTCCCTGCACCGAAGCGCGATGCTGGCGCCCCGCCAGATGAAGACCGTGTACATGACCAGGAGCAGGAGCACGCCCAGATAGCCGGTTTCCTCTCCGATGATCGCCAGGATAAAGTCATTGTGCGGATACGGCAGATACAGGCTCTTGGTGACGCTCTTGCCCAGGCCCACGCCGAATAGTCCGCCTGAACCCAATGCCTGCAGACCCTGCACGATCTGATATCCGCTTGTCGCTGCGTAGTCAAACGGATGCGTGAACGTATCAAACCGGTCTTGCCAGAAACCGCCCTTGAACGCGATCAGCGCCAGAGTTCCGGCAACGCCCGCGCCCGTCAGCACAAAGATATAGATCCAGCGCATGCCGGCCACGAGCATCATGACCAGGACGATACCCACCAGTGTGATGGCAGTCGACAGATTCGGCTGTTTGATGATCATCGCCGCGAACACGCCGGCCACGACCAGAATCGGGAGCATGCCCCGGGTAAACGATCGTATTTTTCTCGTGTTTTCCGCACAGAACCAGGCGATGAAGAAAATCATCCCCATCTTGGAAATCTCGCCCGGCATGATGGTGATCGGACCTACAATGATCCACCGCGTCGCATTATTGGCTGTATGCCCCAGCGGGGTGAACACAAGCAAAAGCAGCGCAAAGCAGACACCAAGGAGTCCCAGGATCAGCACTTTGTTGTTCCACGTTCTGTAATCCACAACGATTCCGAAACACATGAGCGCCATTCCCAGAATGACCCATATGCCGTCACGGATCAGATAGTAAAACGGGTTTCCGTTCTCATTGATCGAGAAATAGTAACTGGCGCTGAACACCATGATCAGACCGTACATTGCCAGTGCGACGGTCATGGTCAGCATCCAGAAATCCACTTCCTTGATCTGATCGATCAGTCCGTTTTTTTGTTTAATTGTTTCTAGAGTTTCTGAGCGCATTCTCTGAAGTGATCTCCTCTTTGTTCGAAGTTATCGTACATATCCCAGCTCGCGCACGCCGGTGACAGCAATACCACATCACCAGGCTGCGCCTTTTCCCATGCGGCCGCAACACACTCTTCCATGTCGGAAGCCATTGTGATGTTCGTAAAACCTGCCGCTTCCGCCGCCGCTTTGATCTTCGGCGCTGTCTTTCCCAAGAGGATCAGTTCCTTGACCCTGCCCGGGAACGCATCTATAAATTCCTCATAGGACGCATTCTTATCATATCCGCCCGCGATGAGGATGATGTTCTCCTTCATAGCCTCGATGGCCTTGATCGCCGCGTCGGTGTTCGTGCCCTTCGAATCGTTTACGAAGCGAACTCCGTTCTTCTCGCAGCACAGTTCGATCCTGTGGGCCACGCCCTTGAAGGCCTTCATGGCCTCGCCGATGACTGCCGGTTCGATGCCGCCGAAATAGCAGATGGCAGCCGCCGCCAGCGCGTTCTCCAGATTGTGGGAGCCCGGGATCTGCAGTTCGTCAACGCCGCAGATATCGATCGTTTCACCTGCTTCGTTTCTGACGACGATCCTTCCGTCTTTCGCAAAAGCCCCGAATTCCAGTTCCTGCTTCCTGCTGAAGCCTGCGACTTTCGCCTTGCAGCCTTCCCGCTCGGCCAGTTCGAAGCTCGCCGGATCGTCGACATTGAGGACACAGTACTGGTCCTCTGTCTGGTTTGCAAAAATCTGCGCTTTGACTCTGCCGTACTCTTCCATGGTTCCGTGACGGTCCATGTGATCCGGCGTCAGATTCAGGATGGATGAAACGACAGGCTTGAAGTCGCGGATCGTCTCCAACTGGAAGCTGCTGACTTCCGTGATCATCCAACTGTCCTTCCCCGCATTCATGGCGTCTACAGCGATGGCATTTCCGATGTTGCCTCCAACGATCGTGTCTCTGCCTGCTGCTTTGTAGATTTCCCCTACCAGCGTGGTGGTCGTGGTCTTCCCGTTGGTGCCTGTGATCGCTACAAACCGGCCTTCGCACAATCTGTACGCCAGCTCCAGCTCTCCGATCACCTCTGCGCCGGAGGCTTTTGCATCTGCAATAAAGCCGAGAGCCGGGGGCACGCCCGGTGAGAGCACGAGCATGTCAAAAGCAGACATGTCTTCGGGCACGCGTCCCAAAAACTCTGTCACGCCTTTTTCGCTCATAGCGTCGAGAAATTCCGGATCGAAATCCGAAGCCTG
>JBGUKV010000107.1:0-12367 GCA_045114655.1 Candidatus Allocopromorpha sp.
GACCGCCTCCTGCTATGAGCACTTTCCTGGCGCTCTGCGCCGGGCGGATTTCCTTTTGATACAGTTCCTGTCCGGTGACCGGATTGACGGTGCACTTCAGTGTTTCGCTCTTTCCTGTTTCAGCAAAGCACTCGTAGCATCTCAGGCATGGAGTGATATCGTCGGCTTTCCCTGCAAGCGCCTTGGTGGCGATGTAGGGATCCGCAAGCTCTCCTCTGCCGATCTCAACGCAGTCCGCTCTGCCGGAAGCGATGATCTCTTCCATCTGATCCGGATCGATCAGCGAACCGACGCAGGACACCGGTGTCTTCACATGCTTCTTAATTTCTGCTGCAAAGACAACGTTCACGCCCCGCTCAAAGAAGGAAGATGGGTGGGTGCGGCAGAACACGTCCGGATCTTCGTGATTCCCGCAGGAAACGTTGATCAGATCCACCTTATCATCCACCATCTCGGCCACCTTCACGCACTGGTCCATGTCAAGCCCGGAAGACGTCAGGTCATTTCCTGAAAGCCGGATCTCGATGGGGAAGCGCGGCCCGACAGCATCTCTTACTGCCTGCAGCGCCTCCAGCATGAACCGGCATCTGTTCTCGAAGCTGCCGCCGTATTCGTCCGTTCTGCGATTCATCACGGGCGACAGGAACTGTGAAAACAGCCATCCATGGGCTGCATGGAACATGACCATGTCGAAGCCGCAATCCTTCACCAGAGCCGCGCCCTTTCCGTAGGCCGCAACGATCTCCCGGATCAGTTCCTTTGGCATCTCCTCTACATGTCCCTGCGGAGTATCCTCTTCGCTGGGTCCATAGGCGGTCACTTCCTTGCCGTAATCTCCGCCGACGCTGGCGAGCCCTCCGTATTTGCCGCCATGGGAAAGCTGAATGTTCGCATAGGCGCCGTTATTGTGGATGGCCCTCGCCGCTTCCGCCAGCCCCTGCTTGACGCCGAAGGAGTCGAGCTGAAGCTGTTTGTTGTGGGATTTGCCTGTAGCGGAATGGACGATGGCTTCGCCATAAGTTACAACAGCCGCGCCGCCTTTGGCCTTTTCCGCCAGATAAGCGATCATAGCCGGCGTGATATGACCTTCCGCGCTGATCATGGCCGGGCTCGTAGGCGCCGCGATGATCCTGTTCTTCAGGCGGAGGTTCCCGATCCGGATGGGACTCATCAGATGCGGGTAGTTTTCCTTTCCTGGATATCTCATTATTTCTTTACCTTCCACAGATACTGTCTCTGCGCGCCGTCAAGATAAGCCACAACTTCGGAGCCCATCATGGTGCCGGACCAGTTGTCCACGTCGGTGGTCAGTCCCGCGATATGCGGCGTCAGAGTAACGTTCTTCATCTTCAGCAGAGGATGGTTGGACGGAATCGGCTCCTTCCAGTAAACATCCAGTGCTGCTCCGCCGATGGTGCCGTTCTGCAGTGCCTCGACGAAATCCTTCTGATCGATGACGGCCGCTCTTGCTGTGTTGACAACCAGCGCGGTCGGCTTCATCTTATTGAACCAATCCTTGTTTACGATGCCTCTGGTTGAAGGGAGCACCGGGAGGTGGATGCTGACGACATCACTCTCTGACAGCATGGTGTCCAGATCTACCGGAGTAGCTCCATCTGCCTCGATTCTCTCTGCCGGCATGTACGGGTCATAAGCCAGGATCTCCATACCAAAGGCCTTCGCTCTGACAGCGACCTCACGTCCGATGGCGCCGTATCCTGCGATACCCAGCTTCTTGCCGTAGAGTTCGAATCCGATACCGTAGTCGTTGAACGGATGGTTCTCGTCCAGCGGACCCCAAGTCACGTTCTTCACATCCGGAACATCATAGACATCGTCCATCGGCTCACCCAGATGATCGCCCATACGAAGACCGGTAGCCGCAGCCGCCAGCTTTCTGGACTCTGCCAGCATCAGACCGATGCAGAATTCCGCAACAGCGACTCTGTTTCTTCCCGGCGTATAGGACAGTTCCAGTCCTGCATCCTGAATGGCATCGAAGTCTACTGTTACCGGAGTTCCCTTCGCAACGCCGATGAACTTCATTCCTGCGTCTGCCCATGCCTTGATGGTGTCCGCACCTGCTACTTCATCACCCAGAACGATGATCTCGCATCCCATGCATTCTTCTTTGGTCTGTTCTTCTGTTACATTTCCTTTACCGTGTTTCAACTCGCCACAGATCACGACTTCACATTCTTTCTCCAGTCTCTCGATGACATCACCGGGAAGCGGAGTACATACTGCTGCTTTCTTCATTTTGGTAGTTCCTTTCTTGGTTTTTTCAAACTATAACAATTGGTATATGCTTACTTATTTTTGTTTTCTTTCTGTATATGGTTTCGATGACTGCAACCAGACCGATTCCGATTCCCCCAAGGAGATATACCCCTGTGGTCGAAGTTTCTCCAAAGACCATCCTGCACGCTGTGTTGATCACTACCGGCGATACGAACTGGGAGATGCAGAGGGCGCAGGTCAGGACCGACGCGGCCATCGGCGTGGATTCCGGCTCTACCAGCGTTGTCACCTCAGCCATGGCCCCGGCGCAGTATACGCTCTGGGAATAGCCGCAGAGCACAGCGCTGATCAGAAGCAGAACGAAGCTTGCCGGGAAGGCTGCCATCAGCAGATACCCTGCCGCCATGAAGAACATGGCTACCGGCAGCGTGAACTTCTTCGTTATCGCTGTGATCCTGCGCAGCAGCAACCCCATCACGATCTGAGCCGCGGAGAAAACGCTGGTGATCGTTCCCGCTGCCACCGTGTCCCCTTTCAGCGGCCCGGCAAGGTGCATGGCTACATTGGTGGTGAACATGATGATGAAGAATCCTTCTGCGAACAGGAACGCCGCCAGGATCCAGACTTTCCGGTTCAGGCGGATCTTTTTCTTTGTTCCTGTCTTTTCCCTGTGAACAGGCTTGTCCGGAAGCAGGAACAGCAATACCGCAAACGCGACAAATCCCAGAATGCTGATGTAGAAGGCACAATGGAAGTCGCTCCTGCCGACGAAGCCCGCCAAAGCGGTCACCAGCATCAGACCTGCGCCGACAGACGCTCCCTGGATCCCCATGACCTGGATTCGTTCTTCACCGTCAAAGAAGTCTGCTACCAGAGCAGTGACCAGCGATACCACGATGCCAAGTGCGATCCCGTAGAGGGCTCTTGATGCGAGCAGCAGTCCGAAGCTGTCCGACAGCAGCGGCATCAGTCCGGTAATACCGGACACAGCTGCCGCAAACAGAAAGATCTTTTTCTTACTGATATAGAGAGCGATCCATCCGGTCAGAAGAGCGAAGACGATGGCGATCAGCATCGGCGTCGTCACCAGCATCTGTATCATGCTGACACTGATGTCCGGATAATGGTCCCTGACACTGGAGAGCACAGGAGAGAGCACGTGCTGCAGTCCATTCACCAGGGAAATGGCGAATATGGATATGATGACACGCGCCTTGATCCCCTTTGGCCGCTTTACTTCATCCATTAAAATGCCTGCTCCAGAATGCCGAGGACATCTTCCTTGGTGATGTTTTCACGCGGGTTGAAGCCAAGTACAGGCTCGTGGAGCACATCGCCTGCGAGCATGTCAAAGTCGTCCTTGGAGATGCCCTGTTCCTGCAGCGTCTTGATGCCGAGTTCCTTGGTCAGAGCCAGGAGAGCATCCGCCAGCAGATATTTATCCTGTGCGAGATCTCCGCTGACCTGCAGGCCGATTGCCTTGGCCAGATCCACCATCTTTTCAGGACAAGCTTCCGCATTGTAACGCATAACGTACGGAAGTACGCACGCGTTTGCCATGCCGTGGGGCAGTCCGAAGTGGGCGCTCAGTGTGTGGGCGATGCCGTGAACGAGACCCAGGTTGGCGTTGGAGAAGCTGAAGCCGGTAATGATGCAGCCCAGCATCATCTGCTCTCTGCCATCCATATCATCTCCGTCAGCGCAGACCTTCGGAAGGTTGTGATACAGGATCTCCAGACCCTTCAGCGCATTGTACTCGGTCAGCGGCGTCGCCATATTGGAAATATAGCTTTCTACAGCGTGGGTGATGGCATCCATACCGGTCGCCGCAGTGACACTGCGAGGTACGGTTCTAGTCAGTTCCGGATCTGCGATAACATCGGATGCAACGATGTTGTTATCGATTACTACATATTTAATAACTTTCTCGGTATCGATCAGCGCGCTTACGTTTGTGATCTCACTGGATGTTCCGGCTGTTGTCGGGATCGCGATCAGAGGCAGGCACGGATTCTTGACCATGTTCATGCCGCCGTATTCGCCGATGCGGCCCGGGTTGGTCATCAGCACGTTCACAGCCTTGGCCAGGTCGATGCTGGATCCGCCGCCTACGGCAACGAAACCGTCCACGCCGGCTTCTCTTGCTTTTGCAGCAGCTTCTTCTACGACTTCATTGGTGGGGTTGGGGATAACGCCGTCAAATACACAATAACCAATGCCGGCCTTTTCGACTTCCGCAACGACCTTATCTGCGATTCCGGCAGCCTTCACGCCGCCGTCGTAGACGATCATCGCGGATTTCATCTGGTATCCCTGCAGAATCTGCGCCAGATCTCCCAGTGCGCCTCTTCCAAAATCAATGTTGCTCTTTACGAAAAAATTGTAGCTCATAATGATTGCCTCCATATTGTTGATATGCCGCTGGCATTGCCAGCGGCACGAATAGTCTGTTTTTTTACGGATCGATTATACTGCCTGATCTGCAGCGATCAGAGCCTGCATCTTCGCAACTGCCTCTTCCGGCATCGGCTCGAAAACGCCCAGCAGCTTAGCATAGTAATTTGTCTGTGCCATCTCTTCCAGATAAACTGCTGCAGACATGGCTGCCTTCATATTTTTGCCACAGCACATCATACCGTGATTCTTGATGACGACTGCTTTTCCGTTTTCTCCCAGAGCGTCTACGACCTTCTCTGCGACTTCATCGGAACCAGGCATTGTGAACGGTACGATACCGACCGGAACGAACTCAGCCTGCGGCGGTGTGACAGCCTTCAGCTCTCCGAACTTTTCCATAGCTGCGATCGTCGCGAACATGCCGTGGGTGTGAACTGTTGCAGTCACGTCCGGGCGAGCGTTCATCACTGCCAGGTGCATCGGAACTTCTGAAGACGGCTTGAACGGTCCATCCAGCCATTCTCCTGTTTTCAGATCAACGATCGCGATCTGATCTGCTGTCATATGTGCATAGGAGATTCCGCTCGGCGTGATAGCTACGACAGGATCCTTATCGTCTTTCATCGCGATGTTGCCGGATGTTCCGTGGATCAGTCCCATGTCTACTGCCTGAAGAATCGCCTCGAGTACCTGATTTCTGATGTTTTCGTATTTCATTATATTTCCTCCCTATTTTTACTGATAACTGTAATTGCCATTTTAATGTTTTCTGCGTGACTATATGGTAACCCACTGATTTTTTTACCACAAACTGACTTTTTCCTCTTTGTAGTGGAAACGAAAACTGATAGAATATAGACAGGTTTTCTAAGGTTGATCTGATATAGATTTGACGATGATAAGGAGGCTTTCCATGAAATCCCTGGATCTTACTCTGCGACAGAAAAAGCTGCTTCACACAATGCAGCACAGCGCCTCTCCCAGAACCGGTCTTGAACTTGCCGAAACGCTGGGCGTGTCTTCCCGGACAATTCGAAACGACGTAGTCAAAATCAACGAAGAGCTTGCGCCTTACGGGGCGTCCATCGCCGCATTGAAGAGCAAGGGATATTTGTTCCAGTCCTCCGATCCGCAGCTGATCGAATCTCTGAATCAGATCGAAAACGCGTTTTTTTCAAAGGAGAACCGCATCCGGTATCTGGCTTTCCGCCTGTGCCTGTCCGATGAACCGCTGAACCTCTACGACCTGGAGGATGAGATGTTCATCAGCCACACCACACTGGAACACGCCCTGCGAGGCATGACGGATCTGTACTCCCAGAACCATCCTTTTATCAAACTGAACAGAAAAAGAGATTTTATTTCCTTTGAAGAAGATGAGCTCAAGCGCCGGGCAGTGCTGAATCAGCTGCTCCGGGAAAGCTGGAATTACCACGCGCGAAGCAACGCGTACTATAAAGACGACTTCATTGAAGACGATGTGCTGGATTTCATCATTGATACAGTCTCCTTGACCCTGGACCGCTACCACATCGCCATGGAAGACCCCTGCATCGTTTCCCTGAATCTGACTCTGGCAATCATGTATTACCGGATCCTCTCGGATCATTTCCTGAGTTATGCCGCTCCTGTCCCCAAGCTCGACCCCATCATCTATCAGGCTACCAACGACATTCTGGACGCTATGGAGCACGAACTGGAATTCTTTATCGGTCCGGAAGAACGCGACGCCATTTATCTTCAGATCAAATCCCTGAAATACATGGCGCCCAATGAGTTCATCATATTGGATTACGCCGATTTTTTCGGACCGGTGACAATCGAGACCTGCGACGAATACATCCTGCGCATCAAGGAAGTATTTCATATCGACTTCTCCCGTGATGAAGATTTTTACGTATCGTTGCTTCAGTACGTGCAGTCGATCCTTCAGGAACAGAATACTTTTTTCGAACAGTTCAGCACGGATCTCGTCAAGCGTTACCATCGCATTTCCATGATCATCGCCTGCCTCTTCCAACCTTTGGCTGTGGAAAAACTGGGGCGTGAAATGAATGAAGTGAAACTGATCTATCTTTCCTTTATCATTGCCGGCGGTCTGGACTACTACATCAAACACCATCCCGGTCACAGGATCCGCACGGTCATCGCCTGCCACATGAACATGCCGGTCAGCTGGGCCATGATGCGGAGGGCGCAGTATTTCTACGGCGACGCTCTGGATTTTCTGGATTTGATCCCGGTGTACAAGAAGAATTCCTATGATTTCTCCAATGTCGATCTTGTGCTGACCACCGTGCAGAAGCAGATCACAACACATCCGGGAACAACGACCCTCTACATCACCCCCTTCTTCGATGATAAGGATCATGATCTGATCAACAACTATATAATGAACGAAGCGCTGCGCCCCCTGTACTCCAGAGAAGTATCTCTGGTCACTCTTCTGCGGCAGGCCTGGTGGCACCAGAATGAAAACTTCCAGACGCCGGAGGATCTCCTGCGGCGTACGACACAGCAGTTTATCGATACAGGCGTAGCAGACCAGGCCTATCAGGAGGATATCCTGCATCACGAAGAACTCTCGACCTATGCTGTGTTCCCGGGAATCGTCCTGATCTATTCCCTGGTGCCCACCAACGGGTCGCAGCTGTCGATCACCACATTGGAACACAGGATGACCTGGAACTCGCACAAGGTGCGGATCGTAGTTGCAGCTGCCCTAACCGAAGAAGATATGCCGGTGCTTCTGCAGCTTACCAACTTCCTTTATGAGGACGCCTATGACTATGAGGTTATTAAAAACCTGAAAACAAAAGAGGAGATCCTCGCTTACGTGAGGAACTCCCATATGCTGCATATCCGCAGGCCGTAAGGTGCAGATGCCTGGAGCCTATCCTTCCAGTGTCTGTTTCAGAGCGCACAGATCCTTATCCAGATCCTGATAGAATTTCACATAATAAGGATAGAGTTTGTCGTAGGCCTTGACCCACTCATCCACCGGCTGTACGATCTCCTTCACGCGGATAGCGCGGTTGGATGCTTCCTCAAAGGAACTGAAAACTCCAACCTTGCGGCCGACGATCATGCAGTCGCCTACCGGAACATCTCCGGAATCATCCGCCAGAATGTATACCGGCATCTTCAGCATAGAAGCTTTGATCTGGTTCCATGTTCTGCTTTTCGCTCCGCCGCCGCAGACGCGCAGCGTTCTTGCCGAACCGCCGGACTCCTTGATGGTTTCCATGACATGACGTAATGCAAAAGCAGTTCCTTCAAAGATGCTCCTCGTCAGCTCTGCCCGGCTGGTGTCCATGCCCAGACCGATGAACATACCCTTGGCGTAATTGTTCCAGATCGGCGCGCGTTCCCCAAGCAGATACGGGAAATAGAACAGCCCTCTGCATCCGGCGGGCGCTTCCAGCGCCAGTTCGTTCAGATACTCATATATATTTTTCCCCTCTGATTCGGCAGTCCGTTTCTCCTCAGCAGCCATGGTGTCGATGAACCATTTCAGAGATGCACCGCTGGCCTGAATCGGCGCGTCGAAAATCCAGGGGACTCCTTCGATGCCGCAGGGCCGTGTCACGACAGGTACGTCCGGCGCGCTGGGCTCAGTGCTGCCGACAAATACCAGGGATGTGGTGCCGGAGGCTTCTCCTGCTTCTCCCAGTCTGCTCATTCCCGTCGCGTACATAGACGCCATCGCGTCAGAGCATCCCGCGATCACCGGCGTTCCAGCCAGGAGGCCGGTCGCCTCCGCTGCATCTGCAGAAACAAAACCGATGATATCATCTACCGGTCTCGGCGGCGGCAGGATGGAATCCAGATCGATCCCCATAGCGTCGCCAAACTCATGAGACCACTTCAGTGTTGTTCTGTCCATGCACTGGGTGCGGGAAGCCTGGTCCACATCCGAGCTCAGTACGCCGGTCAGTTTATAGTTTATATAAGAGCTGCACTGAAGGACAGCATCCGTCTTCTCAAACAGTTCCGGCTCATGGGTCTTGAACCATAACAACTTCGACGGCAGGAACGCCACTGACGGCTGCGCACCGACGATATCGACATATTTTTCTCTTCCCAGTTTCTCTACTATTTCATCCAGCTGTGCGGAAGATCTGCCGTCCTGATAAGTGATGGCGTTTCTGAGAGGCTCTCCATTCGCATCCAAAGGCAGGAGAGACACGGTATGCGAACTGATTGAGATCCCCCGGATCCGTTTCACGATATCGGTGCCTGCTTCGTCTGTGATCTGCCGGAAAATCTCAACTGCATTGGACCACCATTTGCGGGCGTCCTGTTCCTGCATGCCCGGTCCCGGGTTGATGAACTGATTGGGGCGGCTGGCTTCACAGACCACTACCCCGTCTTCTCCCAGAATGACTGCCTTGATATTCGTTGTGCCGCAATCCATTCCCAACAGATAATTTTCGATCTTTTTCATAATACACCTCATGCGCCTGATTACTATGTATAACATTTCCCGGTACGGCGTAACGTACCGCAATATAAATGTATCAAACAAAGGCACCCGCGCGCAAAGCATCATTTTCCTCTATATAGAGGCAACGTTCGGAAATGCGCCCGGCACCAGCTTTTGCCTGATCACCTTGCGCAAAATGCCTCTTATAAGCGGAAAAAGAATTGTTGCATGCCGTCTCTTCCGCATATTACACTCATGGCAGGAAATGCAAATCCAAACAATAACGCAAAATCAACAATGCAAATTATGAAATAGTATTTGAATAACAGGAGGAATGAACCATGAGCGAAACAATGAAAGCTGCAATGATGTACGGCCCAAATGATATCCGTGTAGAAGAAACCGAAAAACCAGCCTGCCCTAAGGACGGTCTGATCCTGAAGATCATGTCTGTCGGACTGTGCGGCTCCGATATCCGCAACCTGACCACCGATTCCAGAAAAGGCGACTATCCGTTCATTTACGGTCATGAGATCGTTGGCGTCGTGGACGAAGTTGGTCCGGAATGCACCAAGTACCAGGTCGGACAGAGACTGTTCCTGCACCCGGGCACCTACTGCATGGAGTGCGAAGCCTGCGTAAGCGGACACAGTGAGAACTGCGAGAACGAGCACGTTGCGAAGCTTGCCGGTGTCGGCGGATTCGCTCAGTATATCGCTGTAGGCGGCGAGAAGATCCACTACGGCAACATCTATGAGATTCCGGAAGGCGTATCCTACGAGGCAGCCAGCCTGGCAGAGCCCCTGACTTCCGTCTACTCCACCATGGAGAACGCGAAGGTAGGATTCCCTGACACGATCGTCATCATCGGCGCAGGCCCGATCGGCGACTTCATGGCGCAGCTCGCGAAGCTCCGCGGCGCTCAGAAGGTCATCATGATCGACATCAACCAGAACAGACTGGAAATGGCGAAGCAGTTCGGCGTGGACGTCATCATCAACAACACGGACGTCGATCCGATCGAAGAAGTCAAGAAACTTACGAACGGCAAGGGAGCTGACAAGGTCATCTCCGCGACCCCGGCAAATATCAACCAGGCGCAGGCCATCCACATGGTCCGCAAGGGCGGACTCGTCGTATTCCACGGCGGCGTTCCCAAGGGATCCCTCACAGAGCTCGACACCAACCTGGTCCACTACAACAACATCTGGATCAAGGGACAGTTCGGCGCTTCCTATGAGCAGTCCAAAGCGGCATTCAACCTGGCGATATCCCCGATTTTCCCGACAGAGAAATTCATCACGCACATCCTTCCGCTGGATGAAATCAACAATGGCATCCAGCTGACAAGAAGCGGCGAGGCGATCAAGGTCGTGCTGCATCCATGGGACTAACTCTGACAAACACTATACACCACCTCTATTAGAAATATATACGTCAACAAAAGAGAACCGCCGGGATTTCCAACGGTTCTCTCCTTTTTTCACAGATTCCCATGGGAGCTGATCTTGTTTCCCCGGATGTAGTTGCCGATGGCTGTAACGCACAGCAGCGTCACGATCAGAAAGACTCCCGGGATCAGAATGATCCACCACGAGCCGGTCAGAAGCGCCTTTTCTGAAAGCGACAGCATACTTCCCCATGTTATGATCTCGACCGGAAGTCCTATCCCGAGAAAACTCAGTGTCGATTCGGCAACGATCGCAGAGCGGATGTTCATGACCACCATGAACATGATGGTACTTATGAAGTTCGGAGCCAGATGCTTTGTCATTATGTGCATGAAGCTTCCGCCCATCATGCGGGAAATCAGAACGTATTCGGAATCACGGATCTTCCTGACCTCGGTCCTGACCATTTTGGCCACACTCATCCAGCCGGTGATTCCGATAATAATGGATATTCCGACGACGTTCCTCTGGCCTATCACTGCCTGCATGAAAATAATCAGCAGCAGCGAAGGGATGCTCAGCATGATCTCAGAAAACCGCATCATAATGCTGTCGACTGTCCTGCCCGCAAGCCCGCTGATACTTCCGTAAATCACGGCGATCGCTGTAGAGATCAGTGTTGCAAAAGCTCCAATAAACAGTGATCTTCTGCCGCCGTACCAGATCAGCGTGAAAATATCTCTTCCTAATGTATCTGTTCCGAACAGGTGCTCTGCGGACGGCGCCTGACTGATCTGCGTGAGCTCCATCCTGTAAGGATCATCACCTGTAAAGAATCCGCAGAAAATACATCCCAGAATAATGATCAGCAGAACGGCTGAGGCAAGTCTGGGGAAACCCGCAGGCAGCCTGCTTTTGCTTTTGCTGCGGTCCGGGGATTTTAAGATCGGTCCTGGACCGACTATGTCAAAGAGTCTTTCGTCACGCATAGTCAGTCACCTCCTCCGGAGCGCGCATGCGGTGGTCGATACGCTCGCTGATCAGTTCCCCCAGCATATTCCCCGCTATCACGATGATTCCCGTTATGATGACAAGCACCATGAGCATATTGTAATCGTGGTACTTCGCGCTTTCAAATGACAGTGTCCCGATTCCGGGATACGAGAAAACCATCTCGATGATATATGTTCCGCCGAGAATATGGTTGATCGATATCGCCATGATCTGCACCATGGTCGGCATGATGTTCCTGACGCAGTGTTTCCACATGACCTGTCGGCGCGACAGGCCCTTCGCCCTCGCCAGGAGCACATATTCCTGCCGGATTTCATCGAGCAGTTTGTTGCGCAGCATATACGCGTAATACCACAGGTGGCTGAGCACTACAACAGTGAGCGGAAGTATGAGATGCACCCCTCTGCTTGTAAAGCTGTCTTCCATTCCCAGGTCATACGCGCCGCTGCTCGGCAGCAGGTGCCACATAACAGCAAAGAGCAAAATCAGCACGAGGGACAGCCAGAATTCAGGGATGCAGCTGGTGATCGTACCGACCTTGCATATGATCCTGTCGATCAGCGTGTTCTCCTTGAAAGCGCACGCGACAGCAATCAAAAGTGCCAGCCAGAATGTGAGCACGAACCCCAGGCCTCCGAGAAGCAGCGTATTGAACAGCCTGCCTGAGATCACGGTCATCACCGGCTGTTTGTACTTAAAAGAGATTCCGAAATCCCCGTGCGCCGCAGCTTTGATCCAGTCGGCGTACTGCTCGGTGATCGGCCCGTCGAGACCGAGTCGTTCGATTGCCTGCGCGTGCTCTTCCGGACTCATTTTCTCGACTCTGTCCCCGTAGTAAGAGATCAGCGGATCTCCCGGCGCAAGCCTTGACATCGCGAAGGTGATCGCGGACAGAACA
>JBGUKV010000108.1:0-4277 GCA_045114655.1 Candidatus Allocopromorpha sp.
GATATGACTTCGCTTTCGTCCTCTTCCGCCATTGCCATCTCCTCGAGCCACTCCCGCTCCAGCGCCTCCGCTTTCTTTCGGGCCCAGCCGCGACCCACCGAACTTGCTTTTGGCAGCGCGGAGCCCGAATCCTTGTCTTTTCGCCGCGCGCGTGCAGCCTCCAGCCGTCTTCCGATCATGCTTCTTTCTTGACTGGAATAACTCGCTGCAACCGGCGGTTTCACATCCCGCTCTTCAATGTATGACTTCACATCCCCAAATGCTTTCGTGGAAATGACAAAGGCACTTTTATCATAGACGACCATATAGACGGTCATATCATGGGTAAACAGGAATGAACTGATTTCACGGATAGCGATCTGAAGCGCTTCGTCCTTCGGGAATCCATAGGTCCCGGTGGAAATCAGCGGGAAAGCAATGGACTCGCAGTGCAGTTCGTCTGCGATCCGCAGCGACTCTTTGTAACAGGATGCGACGGCTTCCCGTTCGCCGCAGCCGCCGCCCTCCCAGACAGGTCCCACTGTATGAATGATATATTTCGCATCCAGCGCAAAAGCAGGCGTTGCCGCTGCCTGTCCCGGACTCATCGGCCCGATTTTCGCCCGCTCCGCCAGGAGCTGCTCCGCTCCGGCAGCCTCATAAATCGCCTTGTCTACTCCGTACCCGATCGCTACCTGCGGATTGGCCGTGTTGACAATTGCGTCCGCGCTGACTTTGGATATATCGTTTCGTATGATATTCAGTGGCATTTTGTTTTATCTCCTCGTCTAGAATTCATCCTCACTGAGTGTCTCTGTTGATACATTCCCGCCCACCTGCGGCTGCAGGGTCAGCGTCCAGCCCTTTCCGGATTCGAACACCCAATCGTCTTTATCCTTTGCGTAGCGGGTATTCTCCCCAAACAGATGCTCTTCGCCGTACCAGGTATCACCGCACGCGTACTTCATCTCATAGGTCCCAACGCCCATGTACATCGGCGTGGTGCTCTGGGGTCTGACGAAAAAGGCGAACATCGTATCTCCGTCTTTATTGTCGAACTTGATGTAATACGCCGTATCGGTCGGGTTTTCGACAATAACCTTGCTGGGTCTGCTGTCGAATTTGTTTACGAAGATGTGCTCGTTCTCGGGCATTTCCTGCTCTTCCAGCTGCACCTCGGTGGTGGTTTCGGTTGTTGTTGTTTCTTCTTCTGCTACATAACTGTCATCACTTACAGGATCTTCACTTGAGGCAGTATCTCCTGTGCCTCCGCAGCCACACAAAGCAAAAACCATAACTAGCAAAAACATCAGTGTGCCGCACAGTAGTTTGATGTTTTTCATTGCTCTACTCTCCTACTTACTGTTATGCAAAATCTCCTTTATCTGTCGCAGATCCTCTGCGAAATAGATTCCGTTCTGCCTCTCTTCGGTCGAAAGGCCCATCGCTATCATATGCTGCAGCTGTTTTTTCAGGTCATTGTAGTAGCCGTTGAGGTTGTAGATGATGCACGGAGCATTTAGGTGCCCCAGAGACACCATTGACATAACTTCTGTTATTTCTTCCAACGTTCCGGTGCCTCCGGGAAAAGCGATGAACGCCTCGCCCAGCTCGATCATCTTCGCTTTTCGCTCGGGCATGTCCTTCGTGACGATCAGCTGCGTCAGATCATCCTTCTGGAGCACCTGTTCTATGAAAAACGACGGTTCGACGCCCGTGACTTCGCCCCCTGCCTGCAGCACGCTTGTTGCGAGCACACCCATGAGCCCGATTCCGGAGCCGCCGTAAACCAGGGCGTTCCCGCTTTCGCCGATCCAGTTTCCGAGTTCCTGCACGGCTTCCCGCAGGGACGGGTCATTTCCCTCATAGGATCCGAGATATACTGTGATGTTCATACCTGCTGATTACTCCCCGGTTATTTCCCCTGATGGAAGCATGTGAAATCTTCCGTTTCTTCCAAAGGCAGTCCGCTGCGTGCTTTCTCTGCGGCGATGGCCTTGATCAGGAACGCCATATTCCGGCCGAGGTTACGCATGGTCTGCAGCCCTTCCAGATCCTTCTCAACATGCTCTGCCGTGAATCCGTGGACCATATTCCAGTACGTGCTGGATACCACCGGCATGCCGCTGATGGTGAAGTACTTGTTCAGCGCGTCAAAGGTCGCCGTATTCCCGCCTCTGCGGCAACTGACGACGGCTGCGCCTACCTTCATATGCTTCGGGTATCCTGCGCTGAAAAACAGCCTGTCCATGAAGGCCAGCGCCGTTCCGTTCGGTGAAGCGTAATACACCGGGCTTCCGATGATCAGGCCGTCGGCTTCCTTGAACTTCGGCGCAACCCCGTTCACCAGGTCATTGTAGACGCATCTGCCGTGGGATACGCAGTAGTTGCAGCCTTTGCATCCCGGAATATTCTCCTTGCCGATCTGAATGATTTCCGTTTCAATGCCCTCTTCGTTCAGGGTTTTGCTAACTTCTTCCAGCGCCCGCGCCGTGCATCCCTTCTCGTGGGGACTGCCGTTGAGCAGTATTACCTTGTGGTTCATGTCATTCCTCCTCGTCATCGTTGTGCCTATGTCTTTTATTCATTTCTTCCATATAACCTGCCGTTATAATACCTGCCGGCAGCGCTATAACAGCGATTCCCACCAGAACAGAGATCATGCTGACCAGTTTCCCCGCAAATGAAGTTGCGTAAATATCTCCGTACCCGACGGTTGCCAGTGAAATCGTCGCCCAATAAACGGCCTCGAAGTAGGTGCCGAAGGTGGCTGGCTCGACCTGAAAAATCACCATTGCGGAGAACAGGATATAACCGACCGCGAGCAGCATCACTAGTATGAGCGGTCTCCTTTGTGCTCTGAAAACACTGGCCAGAATTTCCATGTTCGTCGAATACCGGAATATCTTCAATACCCGGATGACCCGAAGGGCCCTGATCAGGCGGACGACCCTGAACGCTCTGAAGGCGCCGCTCATATCTACCAGTATGGGCAGGATCGACATCAAATCAATGATCGCCATCACGGATACCGGATACCGGACGAAAGACAACGCGCTCTCCTTCCCGAACCGGAAGTCCGCCGTGATCCACCGCAGTATATAGTCGATGATAAAAATGATCACACAGAAAACATCGATTGGTCCAAAAATCGGATAATCGTCCCTGAATATCAGCGGTATGAAACTCAGGAGAATCACAATCATCATCACGATATCGTAGGTATTGCTCAACCGTGAGTGCTTCGACTGCGGTTCGATGATGTGGTACAGTTTTTCCCGCATGGTATACCCTCTCCCTTTGTGCAGTTGCTGTTGTTTGTATGGATTATACCATACTGTGCGCTCTCGCCATAATCTCCGGACCGTGTTTCCTAAGCCAGGCGTGATGTTTGTAGTAGTCCGGGAACACGCGCAGCACATGCTGATAGAATTTATTGGAATGATTCATCTCCAGCAGATGGCAGAGCTCGTGCACCACCACGCTGTCTATGACTTCCGGCGGCGTCAGCATCAGCAGGCAGTTGAAGTTCAGGTTGCCTTTGCCGCTGCAGCTTCCCCATCTCGTCTTCTGCTTGCGGATGGTGATCCTGCCGGGCTGCACGCCGAGCAGCGGCGCGTAATACGCAACGCGCTGCGGGATGTATACGCGGGCCCGGTCCGCCAGCGCGCGGACTTCCGCCTGAGACAGCAGGCCTTTCTGCTGTGCCTGCGCCTTTACCTGCATTTGTTTCGCCATATGCCTGTCGATCCAGGTCCGGTTCTTCCGGAGCACGTTCTCGATCTCGCGCTGCGTAGCGCGCAGCGGCGCCCGGACCACAAGGCCTTCACTCGTGATTGCCAGACCGAATGTCTTTCTTTTGGTGCGTTTTACTATGTAGTCCATATTATCAGTCTGTTATTACTTCTTGTCGATGAATACCTTCTTGATGATCACCAGCACGTCTGACATGCCAATCTTGCCTTTGTTCTGCAGGATACGCACGATCTCGTCTACATTGCCCGCAATGGTCTTGCCCATGGTCGTTTCCATCAGATTCTTGACCCATTCGGTATCTGTGATGGACTTGTTGCCCAGATAAATCTGTTCAAAGATGATCTGGGAGCCTTCGCCGATGGCTGCTACGATGCTGCCTGCGACGATGGCGTTGAGGATATCCGCCGCGATGTTGATCGCAGGCACTGCCTTCAGACCGTTCAGAATCATCTTGGCGACGACCCCTGCGGTGCCCATCTCCACCAGCATCCGGATCAGGTTGTCTGAATCCGTTCCTCCTTCAATACCGTATATCTTGGCGA
>JBGUKV010000109.1:0-3737 GCA_045114655.1 Candidatus Allocopromorpha sp.
CTGCGCCTTACAGTATTCCTTCGCTTCGTTCAGCTCCCTCGCAGGGAACGAACAGGATGATGCTGTCACTGCGATGACCTGATCCCCCAGCGCCTCTTTTGCCGCAAAGAGCAGGAATGTGGAATCAACGCCGCTGGAAAAAGCCACTGCCACACTGCCCAGTGACGCCAGGTATTCTTTTAACTGTTCATATTTTGCCAACAGCAATTCATTTGGTTTTTCTGTCGTTGTCATCTTTCTCCTCCTGTAATTGTACCACCGCCTAGTACGATATCTTCATCATATAAAACCGCGGCCTGTCCCGGTGTGATGGCGCGCTGTGGTTCATCGAACCGAATCTCCACATCGCATCCGGACTCCTGCCCGACCGGCCTGACAGTTGCCCACTGTTCCTGCTGTTTATAGCGCAGTCTTACTTTGCAGCGAATCTCACTATCCGGAGCCTTTCCGGAAATCCAGTTGAAGTCAGAAGCTTTTGCAAAATCAGCGCAAACGTCGTCGGGGTCGCCGAGGGTCACGGTGTTGGCAACGGCATCGATGCGGCAAACGTATCGTGGCTCGCCAAACGCCTGTCCAAGCCGCTTGTGCTGGCCGATGGTGTAATGGATGATGCCCTTGTGCGTTCCGATTACATTGCCGTCAAGGTCGAGGAAATCACCGGGAACGGAATCCTCACCTGTGTACCGCCGGATCATCTTCGCATAATCGCCGTCCGGGACGAAGCAGATATCCTGACTGTCCGGCTTCCCTGCGTTGATTAACCTCCAGACATCTGCCTTTGCTCTAACTTCTGTTTTAGTCATTTCTCCCAAAGGCAGAATCGTGTGCGCCAGTTGTTTCTGCGTCATACCATAGAGCACATAGCTCTGATCTTTGGACGCGTCCAGCCCCTTGCGCAGCTGGTATCTGCCGGAGGCCTCATCGAAGGTGATTCTAGCGTAGTGGCCGGTGACGATGTAATCGCATCCCAGCTCTTCGGCGCGACGCATGAGTCTGGCGAATTTCAGATGGATGTTGCAATCGATGCATGGGTTGGGGGTACGGCCGCTTAAATACTCTCTAACGAAACGGTCGATGACCTGTGTGCGGAAGTCATCTGTAAAGTTGAACACATAATACGGCATACCAAGCCGCCCTGCCACGATCCTGGCATCTTCTACATCCCGAGCGGAGCAACAGGTTCTGCTATTGCATAGACCGGCGTCCTTGTTTTCGAACAGGCGCATGGTGCAGCCAATGCATTCGAAACCAGCTTCCTGCATCAGTCCTGCGGCGACACTGGAGTCCACGCCACCACTCATGGCAATCAGCGCTTTCATAGGTAATACCCCTTTCTTCCTGATAGCCGGTCATGCCACATGGGCGAGCTTTCCCGTAGCTTTGCGACGCTATCTGTAACAACCTCTATGATTTGATCGATTTCTTCCTCGTTGTTCTCTTCATTGATGCTGAGGCGCAGCGATCCAAAGGCCAGTTCCCGCGGCCTGCCGAGAGCAAGAAGCACATGACTTGCTTCCAGTGAACCGGCGCTACAGGCGCTTCCCGAAGAGGCGAAGATTCCCTCCTGATCAAGCAAAAGCAGCAACGTTTCGCCTTCGATTCCTTCGAAGCAGAAATTGACGTTTCCTGGAAGCCGTTTCTCCCGACTGCCGTTAAGAACGCTGTGTGGTATCCTCGAAAGTCCATCGATGAGGCGGTCACGGAGCTGCGCAGTTACTTGATTATTTGTCTCTTTGTCTCTGTCTGCTCCTTGCAGGGCCGCTGCCATTCCGACAATGGCAGCGACGTTTTCCGTTCCGCTCCGGTGACCACGTTCCTGCGCACCGCCTTCCAGCAGGTTCGCGGGATGGATCCCGTGTCCGGCGTATAGCATGCCTATGCCTTTCGGTCCGTGGAATTTATGAGCGGAAACAGTGAGCAGATCCACGTTCAGTTTAACGACATCAATGGGCAGATGCCCTGCTGCCTGCACGGCGTCCGTATGGAACAGAACATCGTGCTCTCGGCAAATCCGACCAATCTCTTCGATTGGTTGAATGCTCCCGATTTCGTTGTTGGCATACATTACGCTAACAAGGCATGTGTCTTCGCATAGCGTGCTCTCCAACTGTTGCGGATGGAGCACACCGTCTTCAGGGATCTTTAAGAGTTCCACCTCATATCCCTCCTGTTCCAGTTTTTTCAGCATCTGCAGGACAGAATGATGCTCGAAAGCTGTCGAGATAATGTGCCTTTTCCCATTGTTTCTCTTGTCTAAAGCAGCTGTCAGAATCGCCTGGTTGTTTGCCTCTGTCCCTCCGGAGGTGAATGTGATTTCCTGTGGGGAGCAGTGCAGGATTTCTGCGATTTCCCGCCTCGAATTGTCAATCGCCCTCCGTGCGGTCTGCCCCATCAGGTGCAGGCTGGATGGATTGCCGTACTCTTCGCGCAGATATGGCAACATGGTCTCCAGTGCATGCTGGCTCAGTTTCGTTGTCGCGGCATTGTCCGCGTAGATAATATCTTTCATCGCTATTCTTCTATGGCTTCGATCAGTACTTCCATGGTTCCGCCGCATGCCATACCTTCCTCCTCGGCGGCCTCATTTGTCATATCAATAAAGGCAGTCTCGCTGCCGCCTACTGCAGCAATCCGCCGGGCAAGTCCAATGACCTCCGCTTCGCTGCAGCCTCCGCCAATGGTACCTTCGCTGTTTCCCAGCGTATCAACCACCATCATGGCTCCGGAAGGCGCAGGCGTAGATCCCTTCGTTTCGATCACTGTCATGACTGCTTTTGCACGAGCGTTATCTGTCGCAAAAGCAAGCATTTCTTTGTTGACGTCTGTCTGCTCTAGCACCGGCCGGTCTTCCGTTTTGCTGGTCAACGATCTTCTGTGCGCCACAAGTTCCGCACAGATTGAGACGCCGATTTCCACCGGCGTGACTGCTTTGATTGAAAGTCCGATCGGTGAATGGATGCCCTCAAGAAGGTTCCGATCGAACCCTTCCCCCTCCAGTACGTCGTATAAACTCTTGACGCGCCTACGGGAACCAATCATGCCAAGATAGGACGGAAGCTTCCCGGACAGTATTTCGCGCAGGCATTCCCCGTCCCATTGGTGACCGCGTGTCACGACACAGACATAATCATTCTCATTGATATGTAGTTCTCTGATCGCAGTCCTGAACTCCTCGCAAATGACCTCTTTCACATCCGGAAATCGTTCGTAATTTGCAAACGTCGGTCTGTCATCGACGACTGTGACCTCGAAGCCCAGCATCGATGCAATATGACAGACAGGCTGGGAGATATGACCCCCGCCCAGGACGATCAGCCGCTCACGCGGGATGAATTTCCTGCTGTATTTACCTCCATCTGAAGTCAGCTCCATGTACGATGTTTCACCTCGCTCGGAAGCGGCGGCAATCTGATTCAGAACATAACGTTTCATAGCTACGACCCTTTCCCGACAGGACTAAACTTTATTTACCTACTAAGTCGGTATGTTTATAAAAAACTATCATTTTGAACCCGTTATGTCAAGATTCGGAGGATGAAAGCACTAAAAAAACAGACCTGCTGCTTTAGTCTCTTTATATTACACTTCATATTACACTCGTGCGCGGCGTGGCTGAAACCTCCTTCCTGTAAGGGTTTCGGGACTGACTTCACCGTGTTCGACTCCCCTATCGAGTACCAATAACAAGACGACACCCAATGGGTGTCGTTCTTGTTATTAATAGTCAATTAGTGGGG
>JBGUKV010000110.1:0-2929 GCA_045114655.1 Candidatus Allocopromorpha sp.
TAGTTCTCCGTCTCCCAATACTGCATAAACTCTGCCCGGATCCTTGTCAAGCTTGCCGGCTATGGCCATGCCGACTGCAACACTGAAGCCCTGCCCGAGTGAGCCGGTGGACATTTCGATTCCGGGGATTTTCATGTTCGGGTGACCCTGAAATTTCGACCCGATTTTACGCAGGTTCTCTGTGAAATCATCCATGTCAAAATAACCTGCAAGCCCCATAGCCGAAAGCTGTGCCGGACCTGCGTGACCCTTTGAGAATATGCACTTGTCCCTGCCCTTCATGCCAGGGTCTTTGGGATCTACGTTCATTTCATTGAAATACAGTGCCGTCACAACATCACTGATGGACAGGGATCCGCCCGGATGCCCTGAACCCGCATTGTGAAGCGCTTTGATGACGCCGATGCGCACATCTGCCGCAGTCTTTTTCAGTTCTTTGATATCCATATACCGGTTTCCTCCAAATATTGTTTATTAACTCCTGAAAATACACATTCCATCGCAATATATAGTATACATGAAGGGAACTCCTATTACAACAAGAGTTCCCTTAAATTCACAAAGTCTTCATAATGTCTGATTGCCGTTACAATGCATTGAATGCCGCTGCGACAGCATCCGCTATATCCGCTGCCGTCATGCCGTATTCGCCGATGTTCTCTGCCGCGATATCGCCGGCCAGCCCGTGGAGAAACGCCGCTGCATTGACCCGCTGTATCGGCGCTGCGTCGAGATGTTTCTGCGCCAGAAGCGATGTGATGATGCCGCTGAGCACATCTCCGCTGCCTCCGGTAGCCATGCCCGGGTTTCCCGTTGGGTTCTCATATGCTGCCTGCTCGTCCAGAATCAGCGTCCGGTGTCCCTTCAGGAGAATAATGGCACCGGTCGCCTCCGCCAGCGCTGCCGCCGTACGCTGCCGTCCCATCACCTTATAGGACCCCAGCGCCAGCGCGCGCAGCATTCTGTCCGCCTCCCCGGGATGCGGCGTGAAAACAGTCACGCCGTGCCGTTCGCGCGCCTGCGCAAGCGCGTCATACTTACAGAGACAGTTGATCCCGTCTGCATCTATGACCAGCGGGCCTTCGTAGTCCGTTATCACTCTGTGAATCAGCGCCATGGCGTCTTCGCCGGTGCCCAGTCCCGGGCCGATGCAGATAGCATCATAGACCGACAGGTCTGCTTTTGCGGCTTCCTCCCGGTCTATGCACATAGCCTCTGTCACCGAGCACTGCAGGATGTGAAATAGTTCGTCCGGAACAGACACTTTAACCAGCCCCGCACCGGAATAGAGCGCGCCCCTGGCTGCAAGCACCGCTGCTCCGGCCATGCCTTTGGAACCTGCGACGAACAGGATCCTGCCGGCCTGCCCCTTGTGCATGTCTGCCGGGCGGTCTGTGATGATCTCTCTTACGTCATTTGTCGTGATCTGTTTGATTTCCATATACTATACTACCTCTGGAATCAGTACATTATCGTGGATAGCATCATGAGCGCGACCAGCGCCGCCACAATGGCCGCGACGGCTATGATGACCTTCGCGGTATCTTTCTTCTCTGTGATTTTCACAGACGTGTCCTGATCTATGAGCGTCTGCCCGTCTGCCGTCAGCAGGTGGAAGGTAATCTGCCCGCTCCCTTTCGTATAGACACATTCGATATCCGGACCGTCGATCTCATGGAGATAATAGGTGTTATCATCTTCCATGATATCCCACGCGATCGGATGCGGAATCACACCCGTGATCTCGGGAGCACGCTCAGTCAACTGATTCAGTACATGCTGGATATAGACCGACTTACTAATGTTGTCGTTGTTTTTCCGCATGGCGGTCCTGGTCACCGTATGCCCGGCTGCGCTGCCGCCGCCTGTGATCCCTGTCGGTGTTTCTTCAATGTTTTTCAGTTTCTTCTTTGCTTGTTCCGCTTCCTTTCTGGAAGCTTCCAGAGTTTCCTGCTTTAACATTTCAATCTCTCTCAATCTGCCATCTGTCTTAGTTTGTCTGCTGCCTGCCGGTTCACGCGCATGACGACCTTGCCTCTGTGCTTGGTGAAGACAGCCAGGTCTTCGTGGAGAAAGGCTTCATCTTTCGTCTCGATTCGCGCAATATCGCCGTCCCGGATCTCAAACGTGATCGGATTGTCCTCCAGTCGTACCAAAAGACCCATTTTAAGTCTGTCCCTCGGACTCACAACGAAATACTCTGTCTGATCTTTGTCGATCAGCCAATAGATGAAGCTGCCGTCATAACCTCCGCCTACAACGCGGCCAATCGGCGGAATCAGTTTTGCCATATGATACCTCTCTTATATTCCCCTGCCTTTGCTTTATGCATTCAGCAAACTGTATTCCCCGGTCACCGTATCAAACAGAATATGGAATACTTCCTTATCATCATTCAGGCACTCGACGATAAAGAACGGCTTATACACCAGCTCATCATTTACATAATCGATATCAGGAATGTTGAGCACTCTTTTCGCCTTTTGGATCTCACCGTAGACGGTGCGCGGAGCATCGGCAATGACCTTCTGCTTATCCATCTTTACCGGGATCAGCATACTCTCCTCTGCGTTCGTCATGACAAACTCACCTCTTGATCTGGCGATGGAATACTGTCCTTTCCACATATCGCACATAACCAGAACGTTCTCAGACAGCCGTTCCAGCTTGCCTCGGTATTTCACCTCAAACTCCATAAGCAGATACGGATAGAACAGGATATCCATCTTCTCTATCGTAAAGTGTTTGCTTCTCTTATACAGCCGCTCATACGCATCCTGCATCTTGTAACCGTTTTTCAGACTTTTGATTTCCATATCATGCTCCGTTCCTGACCGTCAAATATACCGTTTCCATTACGTATAATCAAATTGCCCTTCTTAGGGTATCCGATTACCTCTCCTTAAATTTGTATTGCAGGGTAGCTCCC
>JBGUKV010000111.1:0-4309 GCA_045114655.1 Candidatus Allocopromorpha sp.
CACGACCGGAAACCCCAAAGGCGTACTGCATGTGCACAGGATGCTTTTGCATATTGTCGACTGGACAAATATCCATGCGGATGCAGCGATCGGCGAGGACGCACGTTCCGGCGTCATCTCGAGTTTTTCTTTTGTGGGAACGCAGATGTTTTTGCTTGGGCCCCTGTCGAAGGGAGGCACAGTCTGCATCGCCCCGGAAGCGGCCCGGAAGGATCTAGGCTTCCTGCACCGGTTTCTCAGGGAACAGGAAGTCACACATATTTTCATCCCCTCCGGGCTGGCAGCTATTCTGGCGGAGGATTACGATGTCAGCGGCATCTTCATCTTCGCAGCCGGGGAAAAACTGCGGAATTTCCGTCCGCTGGTTCCCGGGACATTTCTGATCGACAGCTACGGTAGCACGGAGACCAGCGGTGTCCTGTCGAAAAAGGTGTACGGAGACGAAAGCCGCATCCTCGTCGGAAAGCCTTTCCGAAACACGAAGGCGCAGATCGTGGACGAAGCACTGAAACCGGTAAAGCCAGGGGAGGCAGGGGAGCTGCTGATCTCCAGCGCATTCATGTCCCGGCAGTATTGGAAACGTCCCGAGCTGAGCGCGGAGAAGTGGATCGGGCTGGATGGAGAAACATGGTATCGAACAGGCGACAGGGCTGTGCTGACTGAAGAAGGGGATTATGATATCCTCGGCCGTATCGATAACATGGTCAAGCTGCGAGGCTTTCGCATCGAGACCGGCGAGGTGGAGGCGCAGATCTCCAAAGCCGCCGCAGCACTGGGTCTGGATGACGTGCGGCAGGTCGTCGTGACGGTCAGAACCGTCAACGGCCTGGAGAATCTTGTGTGTTACTATGAAGCACGGCGGGAGATGGACAGACAGGCGGTCACGGAGATAATTTCAAAGAATCTCACGGAGTATATGATTCCGAAAATCTGGATGCGGATGGACGCCATGCCGCGCAATGTCAATGGCAAGGTGGTGCGCAGCGAGCTGCCGCAGCCCCGGCAGGAACGGAGTCACATCCATTACGAGGCACTTGACAGTGAGGTGATCGCCCGCCTCGTGTATACACTGGAGGATGTGCTGGACGCTTCCGTGATGATCAGTCCGGATGACAAGTTTACGGATCTGGGCGGAACTTCGCTGACCGCGATGAAATATACAGCGCTCCTCAGGGAGCAGGGAATCAGGATCAGCAGCGCGCAGGTGCTGCAGCTGAATGAACTGCGTAGGATCGCGGATGCAGCGGAAGTGGTCTATGAACAGCTTTGGACAAGGGAGGAGTACGAAGAAGTCCGGAAGGACTTTGACGCGCGAGGTGAGAAAATCCTGAAAGTACTTCCAATCACCCAGGAACAGGATGAGATGCTGTTTAAGCAGATTCTCTATCCCGACCGATTCAATTTCAGAAACACTATGTTTTTGCAGGTGGACGATCCCGTATCGGAACAGGATCTGCGCGAGGTTCTGGATATCGTTGCCGGGGAAAATGAAGAACTGCGCTCCGCTATCGTATTTCGTAATGTCGGGGTCATACAGCAGGTCATAACGGATCGTAAGATCCCATTGGAGATCGTGGATACGGAGACATTGGGAAGCCGGGAGATGAGCGAGTTAAAGAGCAGGCTCCTCAATACGCCGGTGGACCTGCAACGGTCCGGCATGATCCGGGTGATCTATCTGCGGACAGAAGGAAAGTATATGCTCTGTATGCTGACCAACGGCATCGCATTTGATACAATGAAGCGAACCGCGATCCTGGCCCGGATGATGGCTCTTCTGGAAGACAGATATCCGGGCGATGAGGCGATACACGGATGGCGGGAACTGCTGGAGGAGAATCTGGTGGAACTCCAGGCCGCAGCACCAGAAAAAAACGGGGCCGGAAGCACGGAAACCGAAATCAGCAGAACCGCGCCCTCTGAGATGTGCGTTTACTCGGAAAACACGGGACCAAAGCTGGTCTTTGTCCATACAGCAAACACCGGCAGCACGGCTTACTACCGGCTTGCGGCCAGGATCGGCACCCGGGTCTCGTTCTCGGTCATAGAGCCGTTCAATCTGTACCATCCGGAGGAGGCGCGTTACGGCATCAAACAGATTGCGGCACACTATATTGAAATACTGAAACGACACCAGCCAAATGGTCCATATTCCCTCGGCGGATGGTGCTACGGCGGTATGGTGGCGCATGAAATGGCCTGTCAGCTGGAAGAAGCGGGTGAGGAGGTACGGCGGCTGGTTCTGTTGGACGCGCAGGCGCCCACGGGCGATCAGCTGCGGGAATCATTCAGAGCCATGAGCGCGGAAGTAGACCGGACTTACTTCGAGACCAGTCCGCTGTTCGCGGAACTCAGGGAAGCAGGTCTGCTGGAAGATATGATCCGAAACGCCACGCACTCATCAGAAGACATGATGAATCACGTCCCATCTGTTTTCCATGGGGACGTGCTGTATTTCAAACCGGATCAGCTTCCGGCGAATCTGTCAGAAACAAGCATCCGGTACTGGAAGGAAATGATGGATTTTGAAGCCGGAAACTATGAACGGTACTGCATCGCGGACAAGCTTCGGGTCGTTCACACGCCCCACGAACATGACCTGATGATGGACGATCCGTCGCTGGATATTATCGTACCTGAATTGATGAAGTTCATCGAAGAAAGCAAAAAGGAGTAATTGCAGATGGCAACTGAGCAGATGACAATCGAAAAGAAAATCAACGGAAACAACGTAGAGTTGAGCCTGAACGGATGGATGGACACTCAGAACGCGCCGCAGCTGGCAGCTGCAGTTGACGAACTGGGACCTGAAGTCGAGCGTCTGGTGTTTGACATGTCCGGGCTGGAATATGTGTCTTCCGCCGGAATCAGGCAGATCGTCGCCACCCACAAGCGGATGGACGGCGCGTTGACGCTGAAACACGTGGCCCCGGTCGTCAAAGATGTTCTGACCGCGATGGGTCTGGATAAGAAGCTGAACATCGAGCAATAAGCCCGACAGGCGGCAGGAAGAATACGATGAAAATCAAAGTATCTATTTTGACGCGAATCGCGCTGCTGCTCGTGGCGGCGCTCATCATCGCGACTGCGATCACTGTCACTATCAGCTATCACGCTATGCTGAAGGATGCCGAAGAGCAGAGCGTAAACAAGGCAACGACGGCAGCTACGGCTGCCATGGTTGCAATCGGCTCAGAGAAGGGCTTTTACGCGCTGTATAAGGATGAAGCGCTTCGTGAAAACGTCCATAAGACATTCCGCTTTATCTGCAAGAGAACCGGGCTCAGGTACCTGTACCTGTATACGATCGGGGAGGATGGGCTCAGGCATTATGTTATCTGTGCGGCAAAAAGCGATGCGGATGATCAGAGACTCCAGGACGAGTACGGTTTTGGTTCGGTCCGCGAAACACAGCTCTATCAGGCGGAAGATAATGTCCTGGCAGGAAACACAGACGAAAACTATGAACTGATCGATAATGAGTTCGGATGGGTGTGTATGACGATCACACCCGTAATGGACAGCGATAACAATATCATTGCCCTGATCGGCGCCGACGACTATATACAGGACGTGAAGCGCATAGCGACGCGCGATTTGCTTACACTGCTGCTGATCAGTATGATAATCATCTTCATCAGCTTTATCATTGCATTGCTGCTCATCAGAAGGTCTGTGATCCTCCCGATCCAGGCACTGTCGGATCGGATGAGAAACTTCGTCAGCAATCGGAGAGAGCATGTCGCTGACAGGCGGAAGACGGTGTACGTGGATGAAATCACGGACATAGAAAATGCGTTCGAGAAGATGACGGCGGACATCGATCACTATGTCGGCGATATAGAAACTCTGACGAGGCAGCAGGTCTACACCCAGACACAACTTGACGTGGCGAGAAAAATACAAAGCGGTATTGTTCCCCGGGAGTTTGAACTCTCAGGAGACGGATTTGAGGTATATGGATGTATGATCGCTGCGAAGGAAGTCGGGGGTGATTTCTACGATGTTTTCCGCCTGGATGACGGACAAATCGGCATCGTGATCGGTGACATTTCGGACAAAGGCATTCCCGCAGCTCTGTTTATGGCCATGGTAAAGACATCCATAAAGGAAAAACTGCGGGCGGGGCGCGGGTTGGCGGAAACCCTGAATCTTGTCAACCGGGAACTCTGCATTTCCAATCCGGGGAATATGTTCGCGACTGTTTTTGCAATGACACTCCATCCGGAAACAGGCATCGTGACCTATGCGAACGGGGGGCATGAAGCGCCGCTCATGCTGGGGCAGGATCCTTCTTTCCGGAAGGTCG
>JBGUKV010000112.1:0-12694 GCA_045114655.1 Candidatus Allocopromorpha sp.
ACCGGGGCATATGTTTCCGCTGCGGGCAAGAGAAGGCGGCGTGCTTGTACGGGACGGGCACACGGAAGCGACTGTAGATCTGATGAAACTGGCCGGATTGAAGCCTTGCGGCCTTTGCTGTGAAATCATGCGCGAGGACGGGACCATGATGCGCACCACGGAACTTCTGGACTTTGCAGAAAAGAGAAACCTGACAGTCATCACCGTGGACGAGATCATCCGTTACCGGCTGGCGCATGAAAGCCTGGTGCGCAGAGAGGCGGACGCCAAACTGCCGACGAAGTTCGGTGAGTTTGAGATCATGGGCTATGAAAACCTGCTTAACGGCGACCACCATGTGGCGCTTGTGATGGGGGATGTGGCGAACGGAGAGCCGGTATTATGCCGTGTCCACTCGGAGTGCCTGACCGGAGACGTGTTCGGCTCCAGCCGCTGTGACTGCGGGGAGCAGCTCCATCAGGCCATGCGGATGATCGCCAAAGAAGGCAGAGGTGTTCTGCTGTACCTGCGGCAGGAGGGCAGGGGAATCGGCCTGCTCAACAAGCTCAAGGCATATGAGCTGCAGGAGCAGGGATATGATACCGTCGAGGCAAACATCATGCTGGGGTTCCCGGCGGACATGCGTGAGTACGGAATCGGAGCGCAGATCCTGCGGGACATCGGCGCGAAACGTCTGCGTCTGTTGACGAACAACCCGAAGAAAATCACCGGTCTGGCAGGTTACGGCATCACCATCGAGGAACGTGTGCCGATCCAGATCCGGCCGCAGAAATACGACTATCTGTATCTCAAGACAAAGCAGGAAAAAATGGATCATATGACCGATTATGAATAGAGCCATATCAAGGAGGGAAAAACCATGAATAAGTTAGAAGGAAATGTAGTAGCAAAAGAAATCAAAGTCGGAATCGTTGCAGCGAGGTTCAATGAATTCATCGTATCTAAGCTGATCGGCGGAGCCTGCGACGCGCTCGTCCGTCACGGCGTGAAAGATGACGATATCGATCTGGCGTGGGTGCCGGGTGCTTTTGAGATTCCTATCATCGCTAAGAAGATGGCGGAATCCGGAAAGTATGATGCTGTGATCTGCCTGGGCGCAGTCATCAAAGGATCCACAAGTCACTACGACCTGGTCTGCGCGGAGACAAGCAAAGGCATCGCGCAGGTCGGACTGGCCACAGGTATACCGACACTCTTCGGGATCGTAACGACAGATACCATCGAGCAGGCGATCGAGCGCGCCGGAACTAAGGCCGGCAACAAGGGATACGACGCAGCCTGCTCAGCAATCGAGATGATCAACCTCATTAAAAACATCGAAAAATAGAATCCTAAAAAATCTCATAAAACCGGCGAATACTTCTTGACACCTTGACAACTTAGTGCTATATTATTAAATTGCCCTGTAATTGTAGTTTGTTAAGCTAATAAGGAGTGATAATAATGCCAAATCCTATCAAGTTAGGAAGAACAGAGCGAATGACCTTCTCAAAAATCAATGAAGTAGCGGAGATGCCGAATCTTATTCAGATTCAGACAGATTCCTACAAATGGTTTGTTGAAGAAGGTCTTCGTGAGGTTTTTGAGGACGTTTCGCCAATCAAGGAATACTCAGACAATCTCGTTCTCGAATTCATCGACTATTCACTTTCAGATCCACCGAAGTACGGCCAGGAGGAGTGCAAGGAACGCGATGTGACTTATGCTGCGCCGCTGAAGGTCAAGGTAAGACTTATCAACAAAGAGAATGGTGACATCAAGGAAGTAAAGGACCAGGAAGTCTTCATGGGGGATTTCCCTCTCATGACAGAAAAGGGTACCTTTATATACAACGGTGCTGAAAGAGTCGTCGTTACACAGCTCGTACGTTCACCGGGACCTTATTTTGATAAGGAAATCGACAAGTCCGGCAAGAACCTGTTTTCGACACAGGTGATTCCTAACAGAGGTGCGTGGCTTGAATATGAAACGGATTCCAACGAAGTCCTTTCTGTCAGAGTAGACAGAAACCGTAAACAGCCGATCACAACGCTGCTGAGAGCGATCGGCTATGGTACGGACGAAGAGATCATCAACCTTTTGGGCGAGGAACCGAGAATCCTCAGAACCTTCGATAAGGATCCGACCAAGAACCACGAAGACGGTATCAAGGAAATCTACAAGAGACTGAGACCGGGCGAGCCTCCGACAACGGAGAGCGCCACACAGCTCTTTAATTCCATGTTCTTCGACCCGAAGCGTTACGATCTCGCTAAGGTAGGAAGATATAAATACAACAAGAAGCTTGGTCTTTACAACAGATTGGCCGGCAATGTTGTTGCCGAAGACGTAACAGATCCTAACACAGGTGAGATCCTGGCCGAGAAGGGACAGCAGATCAGCAAGGAACTGGCCCGCCAGATCGAAAACGCCGGTGTGGATGCTGTTATGGTGCGCAGCAATCTTGATGAGAACCAGTCGACCAAGGTCATCGGAAACCAGTTCGTCGATATCGACCAGTACATCGACTTTGATATTTCAAATCTGAAGATCGCGGACAGAGTATATTATCCTGTCCTGATGGAGATCCTGGAAGAGAATGCCGACGCAGGACAGGATGAAATCAGGGAAGTCCTGAAACTGCGCAAGAACGAACTGTCTCCGAAGCACATTCTGGTTGCTGACATTGTTGCGTCCGTCAGCTATCTGCTCAATCTGAACTACGGTATCGGCAACACAGACGATATCGACCACCTGGGCAACAGAAGACTCAGAACAGTCGGCGAACTTCTCCAGAATCAGATCAGAATCGGTCTGACCAGAATGGAGAGGACCATCAAAGAAAGAATGAACACGCAGGACATCGCGGAGGTAACACCGCAGTCCCTGATGAACATCAGACCTGTGACAGCAGCAGTCAAGGAGTTCTTCGGAAGTTCCCAGCTGTCACAGTTCATGGACCAGACAAATCCGCTGGCAGAACTGACACACAAGAGAAGACTGTCAGCCCTTGGTCCGGGCGGTCTTTCCAGAGAAAGAGCCGGATTCGAGGTAAGAGACGTCCATCACTCACATTACGGAAGAATGTGCCCGATCGAGACGCCTGAAGGTCCGAACATCGGACTGATCGGCTCTCTGACGACTTACGGCGTCATCAACCAGTATGGTTTCATTGAGACCCCGTACAGAGTCGTAGATAAAGAAACAGGTATCGTTACGGAAGAGATCCACTATCTGACCGCGGATGATGAGGAAGACAAGATCGTAGCGCAGGCGAATGAGCCCCTTGACAGCGAAGGACATTTCCTCAACTTCAAGGTTGCCGCCAGAGGCAAGTCCGGAGATATCGAGCTGGTAGCGAGAGAAAAGGTTGACTACATGGACGTATCACCGAAGCAGGTCGTATCCGTAGCTACAGCTATGATTCCGTTCCTTGAGAACGACGACGCCAACCGTGCGCTGATGGGTTCCAACATGCAGCGTCAGGCTGTTCCTCTCATGGTTACAGAAGCGCCGATGGTCGGCACAGGCATCGAGTACAAGGCTGCCAGAGACTCCGGCGTCGTACAGCTGGCGAAGCATGCCGGAACGGTTTCCTTTGTTGACGCAACCAGAATCAAGATCACCCGCGATGACGGTGAAGGCGTGGACACCTACACGCTTCTCAAGTTCAAGCGTTCGAACCAGGGAACCTGCATCAACCAGAGACCGATCGTCTTCAAGGGCGAACATGTAGACGCAGGCGAAGTCATTGCCGACGGTCCGTCTACAGCCAACGGCGAAGTTGCGCTGGGCAAAAACCTTCTCATCGGCTTCATGACGTGGGAAGGCTACAACTACGAGGACGCGATCATCCTCAACGAAAGACTGATCATGGAAGACGTTCTCACGTCGATCCATATTGAAAAATACGAGTCCGAAGCCAGAGACACGAAGCTCGGACCGGAAGAAATCACAAGAGATATCCCGAACGTAGGCGAAGACGCCCTCAAGGATCTGGACGAGGAAGGTATTGTCAGAATCGGCGCGGAAGTCGATTCAGGCGACATTCTGGTCGGCAAGGTCACCCCGAAGGGTGAAACAGAGCTGACAGCAGAAGAAAGACTTCTGAGAGCCATCTTCGGAGAGAAAGCCAGAGAAGTCAGAGACACATCCCTGAAGGTTCCGCACGGAGAAACAGGTATCGTAGTTGATGTCAAGATCTTCTCAAGAGAAAACGGCGACGAACTCTCACCGGGCGTGAACAAATTGGTCAGAGTGTACATCGCAACGAAGAGAAAGATCCAGGTCGGCGACAAGATGGCCGGAAGACACGGCAACAAGGGTGTTATCTCCAGAATCCTGCCGGAGAACGATATGCCGTTCCTGGAAGACGGACAGTCCCTGCAGGTCATGCTGAATCCTCTGGGCGTACCGTCCCGTATGAACGTCGGACAGGTACTGGAAGTTCATCTGGGCCTTGCGGCAAAGAAGAAAGACTGGTACATCGCGACACCGGTATTCGACGGAGCCAACGAGAAGGATATTATCAATCTGCTCGAGGAAACAGGATACAGTGAGACAGGTAAGTTGAGACTGAGAGACGGCAGAACAGGAGAGTATTTCGATAATCCTGTAACCGTCGGTTACATGTACATGCTCAAGCTGCACCACCTGGTCGACGACAAGATCCACGCACGTTCCGTCGGACCGTACTCCCTCGTAACGCAGCAGCCGCTCGGCGGTAAAGCCCAGTTCGGCGGACAGCGTTTCGGAGAGATGGAAGTATGGGCCCTGGAAGCGTACGGCGCAGCCTACACGCTGCAGGAGATCCTGACCGTCAAGTCCGACGATATCGTAGGCCGTGTCAAGACATACGAAGCAATCGTCAAGGGCGAGAACATTCCTGAACCGGGCATTCCTGAGTCCTTCAAGGTACTCATTAAGGAAATGCAGAGCCTTTGCCTTGATATCAAGGTGCTGGATGAAAACAGCGAAGAAATCGAGATCAAGGAAGAGACAGAAGCGGAAGGCATCGCAGCAATCGAGAGAATGGTCGACCGTGAGCTCGACGCCAAAAGACTCGAGGAGGAAGCCGCCGCCGAGTATGAAGAGCCCGAGGAGGAAGAAGACGAATTCTTTGCCGACGACTTAGACGAAGATGAAGAAGAAAACTTCGAGATCATCGAGGAGGAAGAAATCAGAGACCTCGATGAGCGCGATATCGAAGCGATAGAACAGGCAGACAGCGGATCGGATGTTGATCCGGCGGAAGACTAATAGAAGGGGGTAAACAAAATGAGTGAGAATACAAACTACGAAATGAACAATTTTGAAGCCCTGCAGATCGGACTTGCTTCCCCGGAAAAGATCAGAAGCTGGTCCCACGGTGAGGTCACCAAGCCGGAAACGATCAACTACAGGACCCTGAAGCCTGAGATGGACGGACTTTACTGCGAGAGGATTTTCGGACCGACCAAGGACTGGGAGTGCCACTGCGGTAAATACAAGAGAATCAGATACAAAGGCATCGTTTGCGACAAGTGCGGCGTTGAAGTTACGAAGGCCAAGGTGAGAAGAGAGAGAATGGGCCACATTGAACTGGCTACACCGGTATCCCACATCTGGTACTTCAAAGGCATTCCAAGCAGAATGGGACTGGTGCTGGACATCTCACCGAAGATTCTGGAAAAGGTCCTCTACTTCGCAAACTTCATCGTAATCGATCCGGGCAACTCCAACTTCGTTTACAAGGAGATACTCACCGAGACGCAGTGGAGAGAGGCCATGGACGATCCTGCCATCAAGTTCAGGGCAGGAAGCGGTGCGGAAGCGGTCAAGGAACTGCTCAGCCAGGTAGACCTGGACGAGCTGTCTGCTGACCTCACAGAAAAACTCAAGAAGTCCACAGGACAGAAAAAAATCAGAATCACCAGAAGACTCGAGGTCATCGAAGCACTGAGAATCTCCGGCAACAGACCGGAGTGGATGGTACTGGATGTGATTCCGGTCATCCCGCCGGATCTGAGACCGATGGTTCAGCTGGACGGCGGCAGATTCGCCACATCAGACCTCAATGATCTGTACAGAAGAGTCATCAACAGAAATAACAGACTGAAGAGACTGCAGGAACTGAACGCGCCTGACATCATCGTCAGAAACGAGAAGAGAATGCTGCAGGAAGCTGTTGACGCTCTGATCGACAACGGCAGAAGAGGCAAGGCGGTCACAGGCCCCGGACAGAGACCTCTGAAGTCGCTTTCGGATATGCTTAAAGGTAAGCAGGGCAGATTCAGACAGAACCTGCTGGGTAAGCGTGTCGACTATTCAGGCCGTTCCGTAATCGTTGTCGGACCGGAACTGAAGTTCTATCAGTGCGGCCTTCCGAAGAAGATGGCGCTGGAATTGTTCAAGCCGTTCATCATGAAGAAGCTGGTAGAAAACCAGAACGCGCACAACATCAAGAGCGCAAAGAGAATGGTCGAAAAGGTCAGCCCGGAAGTATGGGATGTCCTCGAAGAGGTCATCAGAGAGCATCCGGTTATGCTGAACCGTGCGCCGACCCTGCACAGACTCGGTATCCAGGCATTTGAGCCGGTACTGGTCGAAGGCAAGGCGATCAAGCTCCATCCGCTGGCCTGTACGGCGTTCAACGCGGACTTTGACGGAGACCAGATGGCGGTACACGTTCCGCTCAGTGTAGAGGCACAGGCAGAAGCAAGATTCCTCATGCTGTCCGTGAACAACATTCTGGCACCGAAGGATGGTTCCCCGATCACGACCCCGACACAGGATATGATCCTCGGATCCTACTACCTGACCCACCCGGGACAGCCGGAAGGTGAGAGAACATCCAAGGCGGAAATCGGCGACGGCAGTATCTTCACAGATATGTCCGAGATGCTTATGGCTTACCAGACCAATCAGGTCGGTGTACATGCCAGGGTCAAAGTCAGAATGTACGCAGGCGAAGATGATGAGAGAGGCAGACTCGTCGAGTCAACAGTCGGCAGATTCATCTTCAACCAGGGCATCCCGCAGGATCTGGGATACGTTCCTGATAGAGAGGCAGATCCATATTCACTGGAAGTCGACTTCCTCTGTGACAAAAAGAAACTTGGAGACATCATCGACAGATGCTACCGTATCCACGGTAATACAGATACGGTCCTCATGCTGGACTATATCAAAGCCACAGGGTATCACTACTCCACAAGGGCAGCGATCACCATCGGCATTTCCGATATGGAGATCCCGAAAGCCAAGGAAACGATCATCGCGGAGTCTGACAAGCGCGTTGCTGAGTATGAAAAGGCGTACAGAAGAGGTATGGTATCAGAGGCTGAGAGATACAAGAGAGTTGTGGAAGTCTGGAACAAGACGACAGAAGACGTTGCGGACGCTCTGATGGATTCTCTGGGAAGCCTGAACAACCTGTACATCATGGCGCATTCAGGAGCAAGAGGTTCCAAGAACCAGATTAGACAGATCGGCGGTATGCGTGGACTGATGGCCAACGCGACAGGTAAGACCATCGAGATCCCAATCAAGGCGAACTTCCGTGAAGGACTATCCGTACTGGAATACTTCCTCTCATCGAACGGAGCACGTAAAGGACTTGCTGATACGGCTCTCAGAACAGCCGACTCAGGTTACCTGACAAGAAGACTGGTCGACGTATCACACAACGTCATCGTCAGGGAAGATGACTGCGGCACCGTAGAAGGTATCGAAGTAGCGGCCTTTACAGACGGCAAGGAAGTCATCGAGAAGCTCAAAGAGCGTATCGTAGGAAGAACTGCGCTGACTGATATCTTCCATCCGGAAACAGGTGAGCTCATCGTAGAAGAAGACTGCGAAATCAGCGAAGCCGCTGCTGCGGAAATCGAAAAAGCCGGTATCGAATCCGTAGCGATCAGATCGGTCATGACCTGCAAGAGCAAGTCCGGCGTCTGCGCCAAGTGCTACGGACGCAACCTGGCAACAGGCGAGAGCGTAAACATCGGTGAAGCGGTAGGTATCCAGGCAGCCCAGTCCATCGGTGAGCCGGGTACACAGCTCACGATGAGAACATTCCATACAGGCGGCGTTGCCGGATCCGACATCACCCACGGTCTGCCGAGAGTAGAGGAACTCTTCGAGGCCAGAAAGCCGAAGGGTCTTGCGACAATCTGCGAGGCAGACGGAACTGTAGTATCCATCTCCTCCACGCCGGACAACAAGACAGAAGTCATTGTCCGCGGCGAGGAAGAGAGAAAATACATCATTCCTTACGGAGCCAGACTGGCTGTTGCAGAAGGCGACTATGTGGAAGCCGGCGGCAACATCACAACCGGTCCGCTGGATCCGAAGGACATCCTGAGACTGCAGGGTGTGGAAGGCGTATACCAGTACCTGCTCAAGGAAGTGCAGAGAGTATATAAGAACCAGGGCGTTGACATCAACGACAAGCACATCGAGGTCATCGTGGGACAGATGCTGTCAAAGATGAAAGTCAACGATCCGGGAGATACCGGACTTCTGCCGGGCGGACAGTACGGCAAGTTCGAAGTCGAAGAAGCCAACGCGCTGGCTGAGGCCGAAGGCAAAGAACCTGCTGAAGCGGAACGTCTGCTGCTGGGAATCACCAAGGCTTCCCTGGCAACCAACTCCTTCCTTTCCGCAGCGTCCTTCCAGGAGACGACAAGAGTCCTTACCGACGCGGCAATCAAGGGCAAGACAGACCATCTGGAAGGCCTGAAAGAGAACGTCATCATCGGTAAGCTGATTCCTGCCGGAACCGGCATGCGGAAGTACAGGAACATCGAGCTCGATTACGGCGTCAACGAAGCCCTTATCGAAGAGTACAAGTACCAGCAGGCTCTCATTGATTCAGAAGAGGAAGAGGCGGAAGAAACTGAAACTGCCGCTCTTGCTGAAGAATTCGAAGGCGTCGCTCCTGAGATGGCAACTGCCGACGATCTCGAGTCCGCTGAAGCCTATGCGGCTGAGGATGAGTTCGTTAATGAGACAGATATTGATGGCGAAGAATAAAGACAATATATAACGGAACCATAAACCGGCGGCTGTGTCATGCCGTTGATGTCCTCGAAACGGATGAACCGTTTCTGCGGATTTCAACTTTATGACACAGCTGCCGGTTTGAATCTTTTTGTGATTGCGCGCTTCTTGATCCATGAATGCGTGTATATAGATAAAATCGTTGACATTCAAAGGTTATGCATGATACAATGGTCAACGGCTGTGGGCTTAGTATGCCCATTTTTAGCCTGAATTTTTGAAGAAAGGAGAAAAAGGATGCCTACAATCAACCAGCTTGTACGTCACGGCAGAACAAGCAGCGAGAAGAAGTCAACTGCACCGGCTCTGAACAAGGGAATGAACTCCCTGAGAAGAGTTGCTACGGATGTTAATTCACCGCAGAAGCGTGGAGTCTGCACTTCCGTTAAGACGGTTACCCCTAAGAAGCCGAACTCAGCTCTTAGAAAGGTTGCCAGAGTACGTCTCACAAATGGTATTGAAGTAACAGCATACATTCCTGGAATCGGTCACAACCTTCAGGAGCACAGTGTTGTACTGATCAGAGGCGGCAGAGTTAAGGACCTCCCGGGTGTAAGATATCACATCGTAAGAGGAACGCTCGATACTGCAGGCGTAGCAGAAAGAAGACAGGCCAGATCCAAGTACGGAGCTAAGCGGCCTAAGAAGTAAACACACAACAAGGTAATTCGTAGCGCAACTTTTTTAGATATAAAGGAGCGCTCACGGGGGCAGCCGGCGGAGTAAGACATGCTTTATACAAGCTGTCCGAAGAAAATCCGGCGGGTGTCAACGAGTACCGAATTAGAAATTAAGGAGGAAAGTGAAGTGCCAAGAAAAGGAAATGTACCTAAGCGTGAAGTACTTCCGGATCCTGTATACGACAGTGTCGTTGTTGCCAAGCTGATCAACAGCATCATGCTGGACGGCAAAAAGGGAACAGCGCAGAAGATCGTGTACAATGCGTTCGACCAGATTAGAGAAACAACTGGTGAAGAACCAATGGAAGTATTCGAAAAAGCGATGAACAACATTATGCCGGTTCTTGAAGTCAAGGCAAGACGTGTCGGTGGTGCAAACTACCAGGTACCGATGCCGGTAAGAGAAGAAAGACGTCAGACATTGGCGCTCAGATGGCTCACACAGTACACCAGAGCCAGAGGCGAGAAGACCATGTCAGAGAGACTGGCAAAAGAACTGATGGACGCTGCTGAGAACACAGGCGCATCTGTCAAGAAGAAGGAAGACACGCACAGAATGGCAGAAGCCAACAAGGCTTTCGCACATTACAGATTCTAATGCGGGGCAGTAGGATTGCATAACCGGTTATTACAGATTTTGCATATCAAGCAGAAAGGAGGAAGAAATGCCAGAAAAGTCGAATAGAAGATTTCCGCTTGAGAAGACGAGAAACATTGGCATCATGGCACACATCGATGCCGGCAAGACAACGACAACCGAAAGAATTCTGTTCTACACAGGCCGCACGCACAAGCTGGGTGAGACTCACGAAGGCGCCGCTGTTATGGACTGGATGGAGCAGGAACAGGAACGTGGTATTACAATTACCTCTGCTGCTACTACAGCCCAGTGGAAGGACACCAGAATCAACATCATCGACACTCCGGGACACGTTGACTTCACCGTTGAAGTCGAACGGTCTCTCAGAGTTCTCGACGGAGCTGTCACAGTGCTCTGCGCGAAGGGCGGGGTTGAGCCCCAGTCTGAGACTGTGTGGAGACAGGCAGAGAAGTATGGTGTACCGAGAATGATCTTCGTAAACAAGATGGACATCATGGGAGCGGACTTCTACAGAGTCGTTGACATGGTGAGAGACAGGCTGAAGGCGAACGCCGTGCCGGTCCAGCTTCCGATTGGAAAGGAAGAGACATTCATCGGCATCATCGATCTGATTGAAATGAAGGCTGAGATCTACAAGGATGACCTCGGCAAAGAATTCGAGAAGACCGAAATTCCGGAAGAACTTCTGGATGAAGCGCAGATGTGGAGGGAACAGCTGCTGGAAGCGGTATCTGAACTTGATGAAGACCTGATGATGAAGTACCTCGAAGGAGAGGAAATCACTGAGGACGAAATCAAGAAAGTCATCAGAACGGCTACAATCGCAGGGAACATGGTTCCGGTCACTTGCGGGAGCGCGTATAAGAACAAGGGTGTTCAGATGATGCTCGATGCAGTCGTTGATTACATGCCGTCGCCGATCGATATTCCGCCAATCACAGGAGTATCGCCGAAGACGGGCAAAGAAGAAGAACGACCTGCGGATGATAATGGCCCATTTTCAGCCCTTGCATTTAAGATCGTGGCTGATCCATATGTGGGCAAGCTTGCATATTTCAGAGTATATTCCGGAAAGATGGCTTCCGGCTCCTATGTCTACAACCCGGTCAAGGAGAAAAAGGAAAGAATCGGACGTATACTCCAGATGCACGCGAACAAGCGAGAGGATATCGATATGGTATACTCTGGCGACATAGCGGCAGCAGTAGGACTCAAAGTCACTACAACGGGTGACACGCTCTGCGATGAGAAGAGAGCGATTGTCCTCGAGTCGATGGATTTCCCTGATCCTGTAATCGAAATCGCCATTGAGCCTAAGACAAAGGCAGGACAGGAAAAGATGGGTATCGCTCTGGCGAAGCTCGCCGAGGAAGACCCGACATTCAAGACTTACACAAACGAAGAAACCGGACAGACCATCATCGCCGGAATGGGAGAACTTCATCTGGAAATCATCGTGGACAGACTTCTGCGTGAATTCAAGGTGGAGGCCAATGTTGGCAAGCCTCAGGTATCCTACAAAGAGACCCTCACCAAGGAGGTCGAAGTAGACCATAAGTACGCCAAACAGTCAGGCGGCAAAGGCCAGTACGGTCATGTTAAGATCAAGGTATACCCGCGCGAGCCGGGAGAAGGATTCGAGTTCAAGAACTCTATCGTCGGCGGCGCAATACCGAAGGAATATATTCCTAAGATCGAAGAAGGTATCAAAGAAGCAACTGAGACCGGTCCTGTAGCGGGATATCAGGTCGTCGACGTAGGCGTAGAACTCTACGATGGTTCCTACCACGAAGTTGACTCCTCTGAAATGGCCTTCAAGATCGCAGCCTCCATGGCTTTCAGAGAAGCCGCCAGGAAGGCTGCCCCGGTACTCCTGGAGCCGATATTCAAAGTCGAAGTTACAGTGCCTGATGAATACATGGGAGATGTAATCGGCGATATCAGCTCAAGAAGAGGAAGAATCGAAGGTTCCGACATGAACAACGGCGCCGTAGCAATCAGAGGATACGTTCCTTTGGCAGAGATGTTCGGATATGCTACGGACCTGCGCTCAAGGACACAGGGAAGAGGCGTGTATGTCATGCAGTTCGACCACTTCGAGAAATTACCGGACAATCTAGTGGATTCAATTAATTAATATAATTAATGTTTCAATTAATGTTTCACCTTTTGGTTTAAAGGAAAAGGATTTTAACAGGAGGAAAAACCAATGGCAAAAGAAAAATTCGAAAGAACTAAGCCACACATCAACATCGGAACAATCGGTCACGTTGACCACGGCAAGACAACGCTGACAGCTGCAATCACAAGCGTACTGAACAGAAAGTACGGACTGGGCGGCGACGTAGCATTCGACGAGATCGACAAGGCGCCGGAAGAGAAGGAAAGAGGAATC
>JBGUKV010000113.1:0-36587 GCA_045114655.1 Candidatus Allocopromorpha sp.
GTATTTATTAATAAGTCATCCTGGTTCTCGGATGTGCCAGAAGATATTTGGAACTATTCTATAGGTGGCTACATGATAATCGACAAATATTTGAAAGATAGGATGCGCGAACCAATCACTAGTGAACAAGTACAGCACATAATTAGATTAGTGGGACTCATTCAAAAAACGAAAGAGATATGTGAAAGAATCGATACTAGCGAAGATCTAAATAACCTACTATAAACGAAAAGACGGTAAGCAGTAAAAGCTTACCGCCTTTTCATGTATACAAAAGCCATTCTTGACACAAAGAACACACGTTCGTATAATTGCATTGTAGCTACAGAAAACCGGCGAGTCTGACATCTCCCTTTCGGCCCGCCGCAAAGTAAGAGATAGAACTATGGGTTACAATGACAAAGGAGTGGGCAGATGCAAGGGAAGAAAAAGAAGGTTTCCTGCCCGTGCTGCAAGAACGGGAGGTTATTGGATGTAGTAATTGAGGATCAGCCGGATCATGGAGGTGTTGACATCAAGTGTCCGGTCTGCAAGAACGTAATAAGGATAACATTTCATAATAGAAAGATTCGCACTGAGCAAATCGACGCATGAGGAATCATAGCGATCAACGCCTGGCGTTTCACCTTTAGGGGTTATGGGTGAGACGGTCAGGCGTTTTTATGTGAATTGCAAAAATGTATTGACAGAAATAATTTGTATTGCTACAATACAATTAAACAAAAGCAATACAGTACGGAAAGGGAATGGATATGGATAATTTTGATTATGATGAATTAGTGCGTGAATTTAATGCGAAAGCTATGCGCAGCAAGAAGGCCGTGTTAATGGACATAGACGCCAAGATAAGGTGTATTGAACAGGGGCGAGGAGTAGACACTTCTCACAGCGCTGCTTTCTATGAAAGAATCAAGGACCTTTTGCTGAGATTCAGAGAAAAAGTCAGACTGGCGTTACTGTTTAAGGAGCTTGAAGATCTGTGGGCATACGATGTGGAAATCCGTGATGATGGGATCACACTGCTTCTTTATCATTTTGATGTATTGTCTCCTGACGACGATGAATATTACGAGGAGATGGATCTTTCCCACGAGTATACGCTGGTCAAGGAAAACGCAAAACTGCTCAGCGTTGAGAAATATGCGGAAGTCTACGGAGTGACTCCGGGGACCGTGCGGCAATGGATCAGACGCGGAAAGCTACGTAGCGCCGTCAAAACAGGTGGTGAGTGGAGGATTCCGGAACTAGCAGAGGTATCTGGTCGTGGGTATATCTATGGAAGATATGAATGGGAAGACGAACTGCCAGATCTTCCGGCAGAGTATTCATTCCTTAACAACTATACCCATGCCAGCATCACCCAGGACGCCGGAGATAGAAACCTGTTTCATATTTGTTGCTGGATAGAGGAGTATGATGAAGAAGAATCCTATGAGGTGGAGATGTCATCCAAGGAGAAGGAGAAATTTGAGTTGATGTTGATTTCGAACCCGTTAATAGAGGGCCCGAATGAGCTCAAAGACATCTTCTTAGTGAGCGAAGATGATTAGTCAGACGTCCAGGTCGGGGCAAAGTCACCAAGATAATTTCTGAAAGAAGGAACAAAATTTCACATAAATGAAATTCGTCATTGACAGCGAGCACTGCAAGTGATAGCATGGTTTCAGAAAGAAGGAACAGAATTTCATAAACGTGAAACGGGAGATAAGAATGAGCGTTGATTTAAGAGCAGCATTAAAAGAAATTGAACAGGACCTTGTTAAAGTTACGGAGCCAGACTACGACGAAATCGGAAAGTTGATCCGTGAGATCAAGGGTGAGAAACGCACCATGAAGCAGTTTGCCAGAGACACAGGGATTAGTGCACCAACACTCTCGCGGATAATGAATGGAAAGGTCACAAAGCCCATTTCTATTGAAAACATGGTGAGCCTCGCCTCACACGCGGCAGACCAGAGTAAAGCCGTAGGACTCATGTTCCAGCTCGCAAGAGCAAACGGATACATGTCTAAAGGCGAGCAGCAATCGTTGAAGTTGAAATTTAAGCTTAGAGCAGCGCTGCGCCAGCTGCACAAGTCACGTGAAGAGATGATGGCGATGGTCATTAAAGGCGCGCTGTTTGAAAGGGGCTGTGGCATGGATCCGCAGGTGCTGGAGCCACGCGACGGAGAGCTACCAACATCGATTCGGATTCCGTTGAAATATGACTTTGATCTGGACATCAGTGGTGAGGTTGGCGAATATAGATGGGTGTTCTTCTGTATTCCACAGAGGCGTGAAGACTGGAAGGATGAGGAAATCGATCTAGATCGGATGATACGTCAGCTTATGAGAGAGGTCTCGCCGATCTTCGTAACAGACGCCTGGCAACCAGAATTATATAAGGACTACAGGATCAGCTTCTGCTTCGCGGACGAGATGTTATATGAGCTGTTTAATCTGTCTGTCAACCAGGCGAAGTTCAATAACAGGTTCTCGACAATCTTGATAGATGACGACCACTGCAGATTCATGGAGGAGAGAGTCTATGAGTCCGCCATGTATGAGGATGCCAAGTCACTTCTCAGCCTGCCGCCTACCATTGGGCTCAGCTTTTCTGACCGGGAAATCGTAGACGGAATAGGAGACGACGAGTTCACGTTCATCGAAGAGGCGGAGACAAAGGGGGATGATAGTTGATGAGAGATGACTTTCCATTTGCCATCTGTTGTCCAAGCTGTGGCAAGATCATCAGCAGGTCCTTCGCTGGGACCCGGTCATATACACACTGCTCTCAATGCGGCGCAGGGCTATATTACAAGGTTGATGAGCAAGGAACAAAGGTAACAATAACAAAGGAACCAAAGAAGCCACCAGAGGTGCCGGCGGTTCCGGCATAGATCAAAACGAGTGCTCACGAGTATGCGAATCCGGCTTGAACCGCCACGGCAACCGTAAGTATCCGAAAACGTATCGAAGCACTAAACTCAGCATGAACTGAGAAACCTGCCGATAGGTAAACCATCCCGATATAGGGGAGGTATATCTATCGGCATTTTTTGTTGGTTGAGACGCACAGATCACGCGTTCTTGATAAGGCGCAGGCAAGGCCATGGCGGCGGCGCCCGCGCACAGGGGGGTTGACAAATCCGGCTTATAGTAGGAGGAAGTCAATCGCACATCAGTTATTACTAAGTAAGCCATCGCGGCAGCCGACTGCGCAGGGTGTACCCGGTGCCGCGGAGGACAAGTGAAAATCAAAGCTATCGGTCACCGGGTGATCGTGGCGGGTCAGGTGGAAACTTGACACGACCATGACTACCCTGGGGGCTTGTTAGTCGTGTGGAAACCTCCATCCGATCCGCCAAGCGGAAGAAGAACGGAGGAATTCACATGAAAAACAGAAATGGCTACAAAAAAGACGGCAAGTACATCATCAACTGCGAAGGGCATGACGTCGAAGTCAGCAAAGAAGTCTATTACACGATCATGGACGAAGTCTGGCGAGAAGAAAAGCGTAAACAAAGAGCATGGCGCTGCCGTGATGGCAAAGGAGTCCGCTGCAAAGGTGACTGCACGCTTTGCGATATCAACCGCTTTGGTGAAGGTCCGAACGGAAATGATGTATCGCTAGACCAGATGTACGAAGAAAACGACTACGAACCGAAGGGCTCTGACGGTTTTGAGGAGAAGAGCCTTTTCTGGATCAGGGTCAATGAGGAAATCGACGAAATCAGTGTGCATATTCCGGAAGCCGCACGAATCGTCAAAATGTTGATAAGCGGCGAGCTGGAAAAGGAAGTAGCAGAAGAACTTGGAATGCCACCATCAACACTGAACTACAAAGTAAAAGGCGTCAAAAAGCGTCTGAGCAAGTATCTAAAGGATTTCAGGTAACACACGAATCTCCATCCAGAACTGGGTGGAGATTTTTTTTTACATTTTTTCGTTCTGCAGGGCCGCTGCTGTCCGTGGATAGGTGAGAGGCAGAAGGATCTCTCAGAAAGGAGGGCAGGGAATATGCCTCAAAAAAACAGAAGCGGCACTGACAGACAGGCCCGCTATGAAGACCTAGCGGGGGTACTGATGGCGATCAGTGTCATCTCAAAGAAGTTAGCGAGAAAGCTGCTGGCGCTCTCGCAGGAAGCAGAGAAAGGAGAAAGTGATGGACAAGATGCAGTTAGCAAGTGAGCTCCGGACTCTGGCAGAGAGACTGGTCAGTCTTGCAGACGGCCTCGCAGGCGACGCACCGGCGCCGGAGCTGTCGCACGCGGATGTCAGAAAAGTACTGGCAGAAAAGTCCAGGGCAGGGCATACGGCGAAGATCAAAGAACTGCTGATCGCACATGGCGCTGAGAAGCTGTCGGAGATCGACCCGAAAGAGTACGCCGCGCTCGTCAAAGAAGTGGAGGTGCTCTGATGAGGGGACACGCACTACTATCCGCGTCGGCTTCCCACAGATGGATCCACTGCCCGCCGAGCATCAGGCTTGGCGAGAGGTACGAAAACCGGGGAAGCGAGTATGCGGCAATAGGTACCGAAGCACATCTGCTTTGTGAGTACAGACTAAAACAGCTGCTCGGAATCGAAATGGAAGATCCGGTTCCAGGGCTGGAGTACTACGACAAGGAGATGGAGGCAAACGCCGAAGGGTACGCGCAGTTCGTCTTTGAAACCTACGAGAAGGCCAAAGAGAGCTGCCCGGACGCCGTCATCCTGATCGAGCAACAGGTGAACTACGAACGCTGGGTCCGCGACGGATTCGGAACAGCCGATGCGCTCATCATCGCAGACGGAACGCTCCATGTATGCGACTACAAGAACGGAAAAGGAGTGCTCGTGGACTGCGAAGGCAACAGCCAGATGTACTGTTATGCAATCGCTGCCGTGGACATGTTCGACGGAATCTATGACATCAAGAATGTTGCAATGACGATTTACCAGCCAAACCGGGACAACATCAGCACATCAGAGCTTCTCAAAGAAGACTTGCTCGAATGGGCAGATACGGTCCTCGCGCCGGCGGCGGCACTGGCCTTTGAAGGAAAAGGCGAATACGCCTGCGGAGACTGGTGCCAATTCTGCCCGGTCAAGCACATCTGCCGGGCGCGAGCCGACTACTCTATGGAACTTGCACGTTACGACTTCGCAGATCCGGAAGTTCTGGAGGACGAGGACATTGAAGACGTACTAGCAAGGGCGGACCAGCTCACAGCCTGGGTGTCCGATGTGAAGGAATATGCGCTGCAGCAGGCGCTGTCCGGCAAAACCTACAGCGGCTGGAAGCTGGTTGAAGGAAGATCGGTACGCCGCTACAAAGATGAGACTGCGGTCGCCCACGTCGTGGAGGAAGCAGGCTTCGATCCATATGAGAAGAAGCTCCTCGGCATCACCGCCATGACGCAGACCCTCGGCAAGAAGAAATTTAATGAGCTTCTGGGCGATCTCGTCTGGAAGCCAGCAGGAAAACCAACGTTAGCGCCGGAAAGCGATAAGCGCCCGGCAATGAACACAGCACAAGATGATTTTAAGGAGGAAACAAATGGCTAAGTTCAACAACCCGATGAGAGTTATCACAGGACCAAACACAAGATGGTCATATGCAAATGTATGGGAAGCAAAGTCAATCAATGGCGGCACGCCGAAGTTCTCGGTCAGCCTGATCATTCCGAAGTCTGATACGAAGACCGTGGAGAAGATCAAAGCGGCCATTCAGGCGGCCTACCAGGAGGGCGAGGCAAAGCTGAAGGGTAACGGCAAGACCGTCCCGCCGCTTGAGTCCATCAAGACGCCACTGCGTGACGGCGATCTCGATAGACCGGATGACCCGGCATACGAGAACAGCTACTTCATCAATGCCAACAGCACCGTTGCGCCTGGTATCGTTGATATCGACAGACAGCCGATTCTGGAGAGAAGCGAAGTTTACAGCGGTGTATACGGCAGAGCGTCCATCAACTTCTATGCCTTCAACAGCAATGGCAACAGAGGCATCGCCTGCGGCCTGAATAATCTGCAGAAGGTCAGAGACGGCGAGCCGCTTGGCGGAAGAACCAGGGCGGAGGATGACTTCGCAGATCTGGACGACGATGACGACTTTCTCGACTAAGTAGCAGCGAAGGGCGGCGGGGCAACCTGCCGCCTTTCATGGAGAACCAAGATGAAAAAGATAGAAATCGATATCGAAACATACAGCAGCGTGGATCTTTCGAAGGCCGGCGTCTACAAGTACGCCGAATCTGATGACTTCGAGATCCTGCTGTTCGCATATAGCATCGATGGCGGCCAGGTCGTTGTGGTTGATTTCACGGCAAGAGAAGACCTGCCGGCGGAGGTGTTTACGGCGCTGACGGACAACAGCATCATCAAGTGGGCACATAACAGCCAGTTCGAGCGCGTCTGCATATCGGCGTGGCTTAGGAAGCATTACGACTTCCGCGGCTACCTTGATCCTGCAGGCTGGCGCTGCTCCATGGTGTGGGCCGCTTATATGGGCCTTCCGCTATCGCTAAGTGCGGCCGGGGAGGTGCTGAAACTGGAAAACCAGAAGATGCGTGAAGGCAGAGACCTCATCCGGTACTTCTGCACGCCATGCAAACCCACGATAAGCAATGGAGGCCGCACGCGTAATCTCCCGGAACATGCTCCCGAGAGGTGGGCGGTCTTTAAGGAATACAACCGCCGCGATGTGGAAGTGGAAATACAGATTCAGGAGAAGCTGTCAAAGTTTCCGGTACCGGAATCGGTGTGGGATGAATACCATCTGGATCAGGAAATCAACGACCGCGGCATCCAGCTTGATCTGAGTCTAGTAGATAACGCCATTGATATGGATGAACGATCCAGAAGCGTGCTGACAGCACAACTGAAAGACCTAACCGGCCTCGAAAACCCGAACAGCGTGATGCAGATGAAAGAATATCTCGCCATGCACGGCATCAAAACAGATAGCCTCGGAAAGAAACAGGTCAGCGAGATGATCGAAGAGGCACCAGATGATCTGAAGGAAGTGCTGCGTCTACGCCAGAAGATATCCAAGTCATCAGTGAAGAAATACCAGGCGATGCAGGCGGCTGCCTGCCAGGACAGCCGGGCCAGAGGGATGTTCCAGTTTTATGGTGCAAACCGGTCCGGACGGTGGGCCGGCCGCATCATCCAGCTGCAGAACTTGCCGCAAAATCATATGCCGGATCTGGAGGAGGCAAGGGAACTTGTGAAGGCAGGCGATTACGAAGCCGTCGATATGATTTATGATTCTGTGCCGAACGTCCTATCCGAACTGGTCAGGACGGCGTTTATTCCAAAGCCCGGATTTAGATTCATCGTAGCGGACTTCTCAGCCATTGAGGCCCGTGTCCTTGCATGGCTTGCAGGGGAAGACTGGCGTATGGATGCATTTGCACGCGGTGATGATATTTACTGCGCATCCGCGTCGCAGATGTTTGGCGTTCCGGTGGAAAAGCACGGCATCAACGGGCACCTGCGCCAGAAGGGGAAGATCGCGGAATTGGCCCTTGGATACGGAGGCAGCGTAGGAGCCTTGAAAGCAATGGGTGCTCTTGAAATGGGTCTTACAGAAGAAGAATTGCAGCCGCTTGTGAATACCTGGCGGTCGGCCAATCAAGCCATTACGGAGTTTTGGTGGTCTGTTGATAGGGCAGTTAAAACTGCGGTTATGAACAGGGCAAGGACAGAAACCCACGGTATCAAATTCGAATACCGGTCCGGAATGCTGCTCATCCACCTGCCGTCCGGAAGGCAGCTCACCTATGTGAAACCGAAGATAGGCGAGAACCAGTTCGGCGGCGAGAGTGTGACCTATATGGGTATCGGCGCGGGAAAGAAGTGGGAGAGGATTGAAAGCTATGGTCCTAAGTTCTGCGAGAACGTCACGCAGGCGATCGCAAGAGACATCCTGGCCTATGCCATGCAGACCCTGGCCGGCTACAGGATCGTTGCGCATGTCCATGATGAAGTGATCATCGAAGCAAGTGAAGACGCATCTCTTGAGGCCGTATGCGAGCAGATGGGGAGGACGCCGCCTTGGGCGGAAGGTCTGCTGCTGCGCGCTGATGGCTACGAGACAAGTTTTTATAAAAAAGACTGAAGGCTTTTCGTTCTGGAGGCTTCCAACTGTCCGTGGGATGGTGGAAGCCTTTGGAATTTTTTGAACAGGAGGTGCAAATGAAATTCACTTTATACACCGCAAACTGTACAGGCTATGAGAAGAACTGCCTGTATCCGAATGTTTGCATCATTGAAAACGCAGCCGATTTCACAGCGGCTGTCGAAAGGGATCATGTGACCGGGAGGTTCAAAGGAAACTACCGCAGCATCGATAACTTCGAGGTATCGGACTGCGTGGTTATGGACTGCGATAACGACCATTCGGACTGGCCGGATGATTGGGCCACGCCGCAGGAACTGGAACGCAGGCTAGACGACATCGCCTTTGCGATAGCGCCAAGCAGAAACAACATGAAAGAAAAAGACGGAAAGTCTGCGCGGCCAAGATTTCACGCCTACTTTCCGCACGCGCAGATCAGAGACCCGAAGGAATGCGCCGAGCTGAAACACGCTATTCGCAATATGATGCCGTTCTTTGATGAGAACGCGCTGGATGCGGCCAGATTCATATTCGGTGCTCCGGCAGAAGACATCCTATGGCATGACGCGGATGTCACCATCGATCAGCTGCTTGCTCCGCAGAAGAAAACCATCCCGCAGGGCCAGCGCAACAGCACTATGTCCCGTTTCGCAGGTAGAGTCGTTACAAGGTACGGCGCGACGGACCAGGCCCATGACATCTTTCTCAAGCGCGCGGAGCAGTGCGATCCGCCGCTGGAGGATGAGGAGCTCGATAGCATCTGGCATAGCGCCTGCAAATTTGCGAAGAAGGTACAAAGCCAGGAAGGCTACATCCCGCCGGAGGAATATGAGGCCTCATCACTTAAACCGGAGGACTTCTCTGACATCGGACAGGCCAAGATCCTCTCCCGCGAATACGGGGATGAGCTGAAGTATTCTGCTGCGACAGACTATGTCCGCTACGACGGTGCCTGTTGGGTGGAATCAAAGCAGCGGGCAGTTGGTGCTGCAGAGGAATTCTTGGATTTGCAGCTTGAAGATGCAAAGGACGAACTAGCTCATGCGTTTAAGGCACTTGTTTCGTCCGGCGTTGCAGAATCGGATATCAGGTCCGGCGGAAAGTCGCTGGAGAAGAAGATCGAAGGCGACCAGATGAAGCCATTCCTTAATTACATCAACGCGCTGGAATACAAGAAATTTGTCATGAAGCGCAGAGACATGAAATACGTCACATCCGCGCTTGCTGCAGCAAAGCCAATGCTGGAGATCGCGCCGACAGACCTTGACGCTGATCCGTATCTTCTGAACTGCCCAGACGGCACTTACGATCTGCGGCAGGGCCTTGCTGGCAGGAAGGACCATGAGGCGGCGGACCTGATCACCAAGATGACGGCTTGCGCGCCGGGCGAGGAAGGAAAAGATCTGTGGCTTGATTCTCTGGATATCACCTTTCAAGGCGATGCGGAGCTCATCGAGTATGTCCAGAAGATCGCCGGCATCTGTGCCATCGGAATGGTAAATCTCGAAGCACTCATCATTTCCTTTGGCCAGGGCTCAAACGGTAAGTCCACGTTCTGGAACTCCATCGCCGGCGCCCTCGGTACCTACAGCGGAAACATCTCTGCGGACACCCTGACGGTCGGCTGCAAGCGGAACGTGAAACCGGAGCTCGCGGAGGCAAAGGGAAAGCGCCTGCTGATCGCGGCCGAGATGGAAGAGGGCATGCGGCTCAACACATCAACAGTCAAGCAGCTGTGCTCCACGGACGAGATCTTTGCCGAAAAAAAGTACAAGGACCCGTTCTCTTTTACGCCGAGCCACACGCTCGTTCTGTATACGAACCACCTGCCGAGAGTCGGCGCGATGGACCCCGGCATCTGGAGGAGACTGATCGTCATACCATTTACGGCCAGGATCACCGGCAGCAGCGACCGGAAGAATTACGGCGAGTTCCTTTTGAAGAACGCCGGCCCGTTCATTACGGCCTGGATCATCGAAGGAGCCAGAAAGGCCATCGAGGAAGATTTCAAGTTCCCGGTGCCGAAAGTAGTGCGGGATGCCATTGAACGCTACCGCAAGGATAACGACTGGCTGGGTCATTTCATCGACGAATGCTGCGAACTTGACCCGGCATATCAGGAGCGGTCCGGGGAGATCTATCAGGCCTACCGGGCGTACTGCAGCAGGAACGGCGAGTACGTCAGAAGCACTGCGGATTTCTACAACGCCCTCGATACGCTCGGCGTGGAACGCAAAAAACGCAGGGAAGGTGTGATCTTGCTTGGAATCCGCTTAAACGTTGAAATTTCAACGGATATCGAGTTTTGACAGGTAAAAAGGTGCAGGTCGGTGCAGGTTAATATATAAAACCCCCTTTAGGGCAGTTAATTTCCAAAAATTTCCTCTAAGAAGAGTTTTGGAAATGACCTGCACCGACCTGCACCCTAGAGAAAGGAATTGTTAAATGTTGGAAAAAGAAGTCGAGAAAAAACTGGTCACCGCGGTTCAATTGATGGATGGGGTGGCGGTAAAGTTCGTGTCACCTGGGTTTGCAGGGATGCCGGATCGGCTGGTGCTTCTTCCCGGCGGGCGCATGGCCTTTGTGGAAGTGAAGCGTCCGGGGGAGCAGCCGCGTCCGCTGCAGGAGGCAAGGCACCGTATGCTTCGGATGCTGGGCTTCAAAGTTTATGTTCTCGACAGCGTAGAGAAAATCGGAGGAATCATTGATGAAATACGAACCACATGAATATCAGAAATATGCCACACACTTCATTGAAGAAAAACCAGAGGCCGCGGTCTTCCTGGACATGGGCCTTGGCAAGACGAGCATCACGCTGACGGCTATCGATCATTTGATGTTCGATAGCTTCGATGTCCACCGGGTCCTTGTCATCGCACCAATCAGGATCGCGAAGTTCTCATGGCCGGACGAGCTAAAAAAGTGGGACCATCTGTCGGGCCTCACCTATGCGGTTGCAGTCGGAACGCCGAAGCAGAGAATGGCAGCGCTGGCATCTGGTGCAGATATCACGATCATCAATCGTGAGAATGTCCAGTGGCTTGTGGAAGACAGCGGGTACGAATGGGACTTCGACATGGTTGTCATTGATGAATTGTCATCGTTTAAGAATCATCAGGCCAAGCGCTTTAAGAGCCTGCTGAAGAAACGCGGAAAGATCAAACGCATTGTGGGTCTCACCGGCACACCGTCATCCAATGGACTCATGGATCTCTGGGCGCCTTTCAGGCTGATCGATAAGGGCGAGCGCCTGGAACGGTTCATTGGGCGCTACCGTGTTAAGTACTTTGAGCCAGACCGCATGAATGGGCAGATCGTTTATTCCTACAGACTTCTTCCAGGAGCCGATAAGGCGATCTACGACAAGATCAGCGACATCACCATTTCGATGAAGGCGGAAGAGCATATCAAAATGCCAGAGCTGATAACGACGGAGTATCCGGTTTTCTTATCGTCGGATGAAGCAGAAGTATACAAAGAACTGGCTGAGGAGTTTGTCTTGCAGCTTCCGGAAAAGGAGATCACTGCTGCAAACGCAGGTGTACTTTCCGGCAAACTCACGCAGATGGCCAACGGTGCAATCTACGATGATCTTGGAGGCGTGGAAGTTCTACACAACAGAAAACTTGATGCCCTTGAAGACATCGTGGAATCCGCAAACGGAAAACCGCTGTTGATCGCTTACTGGTATAAGCATGACTGCGACCGAATCGAGCAGCGTCTTGCAGAGAAGGGATATACCTGGGAGCGCCTTGAAAAGGATGATGCGATCCGCAGGTGGAATGAAGGAAAGATCTCTATCGGCTTGATCCATCCAGCCTCGGCCGGGCACGGACTGAATCTGCAGAGCGGCGGAAACACCTTAGTTTGGTTTGGCCTGACTTGGAGCCTTGAGATGTATCAGCAGACCATCGCGCGTCTTTGGCGGCAGGGACAGGCGGAAAAGACCGTCGTCGTCATGCATATCATAACGGCTGGAACAATCGATGAAAGGGTGATGAAGGCTCTGAAGAATAAAGATGCAACACAGAAGAAACTGATCGCCGCAGTGAAAGCAGAAATTGGGAAAGGAGACTGATTGGCATGACGAGTAAAGAATACTTGAACCAGGCCCACCAGATAGAAAAACGCATCATGACAAAGGCAGAACAGATCGAGGTTTTGCGGGCTGTTGTCACAAAAGTCACAACAACGTTATCCAAAGCGAAGGTGCAGGCATCGCCACCGCCGTCTAAGATGGAGGGGACTATTGCGAAGATGATCGACCTGGAGGAAGAACTGAAAACGGATATGGATGAACTGATCGCCACCAAAGCAGAAGTGATGCGAACTGTACACATGGTGCGGGAACCAGAGCTACAGCTGCTTCTGGAGAAGCGATATCTCTGTCACGAAAAGTGGGATGACATCGCGGCCGATATGGGACTCAGCGTACAGCACGTGTTCCGTCTCCACGGAGAGGCTCTAAAAAAAGTTGAAGAAATTCTAAAGTTGAGAGTAAATGAGAGAGACTAATAGTAAGCGTTTATGTTATTGTTATGGTGACGATAATGCAAGATGAGATCCGGGATATTACAAGTTCCGGATCTTTTCTTACAACTTGAGTCATTTCCTATTGCAATTACCATTTATTTCCTTTATAATGAGTTTCCAAAATAAGGAAAGGAGACAGGGGGATATGAAAGCAACAGGAATTGTAAGGAAAGTTGATGAGCTTGGAAGAATTGTAATTCCGATAGAACTGAGAAGGAATCTGGGAATAGAGGTACGGGATCCATTGGAGATCTATGTTGATGAGGACACCATACTCCTGAAGAAATATGCTCCGGCATGTATTCTTTGCGGCGAGAGCGACGATTTGGTAGAATACAAGGGTAAGAAGATTTGTAGGAAGTGCATCAAGAGTTTGGATGAATAATGGATGCAAATATTATCAGCGAAATGACCATACAGAATCTTTATAGGGATGAACGTACAAAGCAAATTGTATCATCGCAACGACTTATTTCAAACTGCTTTGCAACGCACACGGTCTTGGAACCACCATCATGAGCTATTCGGCAGAAGTGCTGAATGAACTTGCACCGAAGGCTCGTGAGATGCTGAATATACCAAAGGAGCATTATACAGGGCTGATCGTAGGCTTTGGATATCCGGAGATCCCATATGCCAGAGGTGTGCAAAAGGACAGAGCGGCGAAAACCCACCGCTACAGTGAAGAAAAATGAAAGGAACAGAAATGATATAGAAATCAGAGGCCTTTTGTTATATGATTTACCCACCTTGAACTAGAAGCAAATCCGGATACACAGGAGAGTGAAATGTCGATAGTATACAACGAGAAGAAGAAAACGTTTTCTTTGCATACAGCTTCTGCCACATATCAGATGAAAACAGGCAATCTGAACTATGTGAAGCACCTGTATTACGGACCGTCTATCTGCGATGAAGATATGTCCTATATGATTCGTAGATATGACCGGGGCTTTTCCGGGAATCCGTACGACTCTCTCGAGGAGAGGACGTTTTCTCTGGATGCGCAGCCGCAGGAGTTTACGACGCAGCAGCAGGGGGATTTCCGGATCAACTCTATTGAGGTATGCAACGATGACGGAAGTTTCTCCTTCGATGGAAGATATGTATCACACAGGACATACGAAGGGCCTTTCGTTCTGAAGGGACTGCCTGCAGCATTCGCCACAGATCGTGACACAGTGGATACTCTGGAGATCGTGCTGGAAGATGCGGTCAGTAAGGTGCAGGTGGTGTTGCTGTACTCAGTATTTGAAGAGAAAAACATCATCATGAGAGCAACAAGAGTGCGCAACGGCGGAGACAAGGCCGTCAGACTCGAACGCATCATGTCCTGCTGCATCGATTATCTCAACGGGAGCAATATGGATATCCTATCGCTTCCGGGCCGCTACGGACAGGAACGGCAGGTGGAGCGCCAGCCGATGACGCATCACGTTCACAGGATCCGCAGCGGGAGAGGAATCTCCTCGCATCAGCAGAATCCTTTTGTCGTTCTGGCAGAGAAATCAACTGATGAAGATCACGGCGCATGCTATGGTTTTGCACTCATGTATTCCGGCAGCTTTACTGCTGAGGCAGAACTCGACCAGTATGATCAGCTCCGGCTGGTGATGGGCATCAACGACAGCATGTTCAGTTATTCGCTGGATCCGGGTGAAGAATTTGATACGCCGGCAGTATTGATGACGTTTTCCGCTGATGGGCTCACCGGGATGAGTCATATTTATCACGACTTCTTTAGGGACAATCTCAACAGGAGCAAGTTCGTCAGGGATGTCAGAAGACCGGTGCTGATCAACACGTGGGAAGCTGCCTTCTTCCAGTTTGATGATGTCAAACTGATCGAGATCGCGAAAGCGGCCAGAGACATGGGCGTTGAGATGGTCGTCATGGATGACGGCTGGTACGGCAAGCGTGATGATGACAACGCGGGACTTGGCGATTGGTATGTCAACAAGGACAAGATAAGATGCGGTCTCCCGGAGCTGGTCAGGCAGATCGGGGAACTGGGCATGAAGTTTGGCATCTGGTTCGAACCGGAGATGGTATCAGAGGACTCCGATCTGTACAGAGCGCATCCGGACTGGGTGATGGAGATACCGGGAAGGCCTGCCGTAAGGAGCCGCAATCAGCTCGTCCTCGATATTGGAAGAAGGGAAGTTCAGGATTATATCATTGAGAGCGTCAACAGTATATTGGACAGTGCAGACATATATTATGTGAAGTGGGATATCAATCGCGCAGTAACGGATCTGTGGTCCAATGCGCTCCCTGCAGACAGGCAGGGTGAAGTCCCGCACCGATATGTTCTGGGTCTTTACCGTGTTCTGGATGAAATCATCGGAACCCATCCGGACATTATGTTCGAGGGATGCGCGGGCGGCGGCGGGCGCTTTGACCCTGCTATGCTTACGTATTTCGTTCAGAACTGGAGTTCTGACAACACGAAACCGCTCGACAACATGAAACTGCATTACGGATCATCGTTCCTGTATCCTGTCAGCAGCATGGGTGCGCATGTATCAGATGCGAGCCCGATGGTGCCGCTCGAGACCAAGGCGGCCATCGCAATGTGCGGAACGTTCGGCTTCGAATTCGATGCTGCGAAAATGAAGAAAAAAGATATCCGTACCTGCAGGAAGATGAGCGAACTGTATCACAGATACTATGATCTGAATTTCTTCGGCGACTATTACAGGTTGACCGATCCGTTCCTTCCGGACAATCTTCAGGCCTGGGAGAGCGTCTCTAAGGACAGAAGCGAGGCGCTGGTGACAGTCGTAACGGTACATCTCACCATGAATGGGCCCCAGGAGTATATCCGACTCAAAGGCCTTGACGCAGACAGACTGTACAGAATGGAGTACGAAGGAAAGGATCTGGTCCTGAGCGGTATGGCTTTCATGCACGGCGGGATACCGATCCCGAGGGAAGTTCCGGATTATACATCCTTTATCTATCATCTGACAGCAGTCGACTGATCGCATACCGGTCATGCAAAGGCAGAAGATTCGGTTTCAGAGAAACACTCGGATAAGCCTTGTTGCGACAAATCGAGTGGAAATAATTGGGAATCATAAGAGCCGTTGAAATTTCACCGGTTCTTTTTCTTCGGATTTTTCGCTCGTTTCAGTTTGTTATTAATCTTCTGACACTTTGACAGAGTGTTTCTTCTATTTCATAGGTAGATGTGATAGAATCCAAATATCTTTAAGTGGCAGTGATTCCGGGAGGAGAAAAGTCAGATGAAAAGAAAAAATGTATAAAAAACAAACTCGCTGAAACAGCTGCCGCGGTGGTTTTGATCGCGGCGTGCGCTGTTTTAGGGACCGGCACAGTGTTTGCGGTGAGACAGTTAACAAATATGAAAATGAGTATTTTAACAGAGTGCAGCATATTGCACTCTGTTTTTTAACGGAAGGATTATAGTGCAATAACTCTTCCGATAAGAGGCGTTATGAGAAACAACTAATATGGTTGAATGATCCGTTATGATTGATACTACATTTGATTTTAGATTAGATACACCAACAGGAAAGGACCCTGATAAATACAGCCAGACGTTAAAGACATATCATCAACTGCTCTGGAGTAAAGCCTTGCCTAATGGCGAAGTGATGAAACTTGAACAAGGAAAAGGCCTGTACTATTTAACATGGAAAGATTTTGACTTTGGAAGTGACTCTATCATTGTTGAATTACGTTATAAAAAGTATCAACATATCATTGATAAAGTGGCAGAGATTGTTGGAGATCTGGACTTATATTATGAAAAACTGTTGTGCCGATCCTATTCCATTGGTGGCATGATCATTTTCCCAAAACATGTTAATAGCATGAATCAGCGAAGAGGAATGGATGACAAAATATCTGATCGCTGGGATTTGACACTGGAATGCATAAGGAGACACTATGCAAGAGAAGAAAGTCCATTGACCTCAATTATTGAAAGCGACAACGATTTTTATGACCTGTTTGTTGACTTTAAGGGATATGTCGATTATTTCTTTCTCCAAGACTGTGTTTCTGATGATTATTCCAGTGTAGACATCTGGTGCGGGGACGCTTCATTTAGAAAGAGCGGACTACCGGAAACCATAGATGATTATTTTGAATTCATTCGCAAAGAGCATGATTTTTTGGACAAAAGAAACGAACGTATTAAAAACTATTGCTTAGAGCATAACATGTAAGAGATAAACAATAGAGAATAGAATATGATTTGTAAAGCCATCTCAACGCGAGGTGGCTTTTTTAGTGGGAGAAGAACATGGAACACGATAACATAAATCACCGGCGCATTACACGGACGGGAATATCGAAGTAATAGATTTCATTGAAGACAAGCACCTGGGCTATCACCTTGGCAACGCAGTCAAATACATCAGCCGGGCAGGAAAGAAAGATCCGGAGAAGACGGTAGAGGATCTATGTAAGGCCGTGTGGTATCTGAACCGTTACATCGAGAAACTGGAGGAATGATGATGCCAACAAAACCAAAACACCCATGTGCGTGGCCTGGCTGTCCGGAGCTTGTTGATGCGGGCCAGAGGTACTGCGAGAAGCACCAGGCGGCTGCCAACAAAGCCTACGAACGGTACGGACGGGATCCCCAGACGAGGAAACGCTACGATCATCGTTGGAAGAAGATCAGGTACGAATACTTGAGAGCACATTCCCTTTGCGAACGGTGCCTGGCTGAAGGGCGAGCGAAGGAAGCAAACGTAGTACATCATATAACCCCGCTGGCTGCCGGCGGCACGCACGCGAGCGCGAACCTCATGGCATTATGTAAGCAATGCCACTCTCGCATCCACGCAGAAAATGGTGATCGCTGGGGAAGATGAGACCCCAGGGGGCGGTATAAATCTCCAGTAAATGGAAATTCCGCCAACGGTGCCGGCCCAGCGTCTGCATAAAAGGTTGTTTCAAAAGGGTAAAAGGAAGGAATTGGTAATTATGCCGACAAAATCGAACAATACAGGAGGCCGGGGAGGCAGAAGGCCAGGTGCCGGGCGTAAGAAAAAAGCTGTCCAGGAGAAGGCGGCCAATGGGAACCCGGGCGGCAAGCCTCTGAAGGTTTTAGATATCCCGGACATGGAGGGCGTGGAGATGCCAAAGCCGCATGATTTTCTGTCCGCTGAGCAGCGTGATGGAAATCAGCTGCAGGCAAAGGAAATCTACGAGGAGACCTGGAACTGGCTGGATCATTTAGGATGCGCAGCGATGATTTCGCCGCAGATGATCGAACGGTACGCAGTTAGCTGCGCCCGCTGGATTCAGTGCGAGGAGATCGTAAACAAGCTGGGTTTTCTCTCCAAGCATCCGACGACACAAAAGCCGATCCCGTCGCCATTCGTGAACATCGGGATCAACTACATGAATCAGGCGAACCGGCTCTGGGGAGAAATATTCCAGATCGTAAAAGAAAATTGCAGCAGAGATTACACCGGGCCGAACCCGCAGGACGACCTGATGGAAAGATTGCTGCGCTCAAGAGAATAGGAGAACACGATGTTTGAAAAAGTAAATCCTGCTCATCCGGACAAGGTGGCGGATCGCATCGCGGGCGCGCTGGTTGACCTTGCGTATGCGAAAGAAAGCGATCCGAGGATAGCAGTTGAAGTCCTGATCGGACACGGCAGATGTCACATCATCGCAGAGACATCTGTCTATTTTTTTGAAGACGAAGTTGAAAAGATCGTAAAGCGTATCGCAGGTGATCTGGCCGTAGATCTTCAGCTTGTTCCGCAGGATGCTCAACTTGCTGAAAACCAGTCCGGCAAGATCCGCTGCGGCGACAACGGAATCTTTAAGGGAATGCCGTTGACAGAGGAGCAATGCCTGCTCACTGCCATCGCAAAAGATGTGTATCACATTTTTCCATATGATGGAAAGTACATTCTTGATGGTGACAGGCTCATCATCTGCCAGAGCAATGCGCTAACTAACACCCTTCAGGATTTGTATCCGGCTGCACAGATCAACCCGCTAGGAGATTGGACTGGCGGTTCGGATGTGGACAGCGGTGCTACCAATAGGAAGCTTGGATCCGATATGGGTGATTCGGTAACCGGCGGCGGGCTCCACGGCAAGGACCTATCCAAGGCAGATGTCAGCGTGAACATCTATGCCTGGATCCTTGCACAGCAAACCGGGTGTCCGATTTCCTTCAGCTGTGCAATCGGGGATGAAGAAATAGACGGCATTCCGTACAGCCAGATCGTTGAAATAGCAAGAATATACATCGAGAGCATAGGCGGATTCGAGAAGTTCGCAGAATGGGGGCTTGTAAGATATGAAGACAACAACTGAAATGCAGCTGGTTCCAATTGATAAACTGGTGCCTTATGCAAATAATGCGAGGACGCACAGTCCGGAACAGATCAATAAGCTGAGATCCTCGCTTCGTGAGTTCGGGTTCGTCAATCCGGTGATCATCGACCGTGACTTTGGCGTGATCGCAGGGCACGGCAGGATCCTCGCAGCAAAGGAAGAAAACATCGATGAAATCCCATGCGTGTTCGCAGACCACCTGACCGAGGCTCAGAAGAAAGCATACATCATCGCAGACAACCGTATGGCCATGGATGCCGGCTGGGATGAAGAGCTTCTGCGCGTGGAAATCGAAGCGCTGCAAGAGATGGACTTTGATCCCATGCTCACAGGTTTTGATGAAGCAGAGTTGGCGGATCTCTTTGCCGGCGATGATGCGGAAGTCCAGGATGATGATTTTGACCTGAGTGCGGCGCTGGAGAAGGCGGCCTTTGTACAGCGCGGCGATATCTGGACTGTTGGCCGTCACCGCCTGATGTGCGGCGATGCGACAAGCGCAGAGGATGTGGATGCTCTGATGGACGGCAAGACCGCAAATCTGATCCTGACAGATCCGCCGTATGGAGTTTCGTTTCAAAGTGGATCGGGTCTTACCATAAAGAACGACAGCATCAAAGGAACGGAGTTTTATCAGTTTCTGCTGGCTGCGTTTACAAATATGAAAGATCACCTCGAAAAGGGTGCAGGGGCATATTGCTTTCATGCAGATACGGAAGGGCTGACTTTCCGGCAGGCATTTATCGATGCAGGATTTCATTTGGCCGGCGTATGCATCTGGGTGAAAAACTCACTGGTGCTTGGAAGATCAGATTATCAGTGGCAGCATGAACCGGTGCTGTATGGTTTCCTGCAGAACGGAAAGCACAAGTGGTATTCCGATCGCAAGCAGACGACAATCTGGAATTTCGATAAGCCAAAACGAAATGCAGATCATCCGACATCAAAGCCGCTGGACCTTCTGTCATACCCGTTAGGCAACTCCACGCAGGAGAACGGAATCGTGATCGATACCTTCGGCGGCAGTGGCTCGACCATGATGGCGTGCGAGGCCATGAACAGGACATGCTATATGATGGAGCTGGATGAAAAGTACGCATCCGTTATCCTGAGAAGGTACGCAGAGGACTACGGAAACGAAAATGAAATCTTCTGCATCCGGGACGGCAAAAAGGTGATGTACGCCGACGTCGTAAAGGAAGTCGAAGGCCGCGAAAAATAGCGATTGTATGTGAAATAGGACTTGATAATACACGCCTTCAGAGTGATATATGTACATGCAAAAAGCACACGAATCACAAAGGAGGAAGAAAACATGATCATTCACTACAGAGCAAACGGAAAAGAAAGAAAAAAGCTGGCAGAGGTTATCGCAAAGGAGATCGGCGTTGACGCCATCTACCAGGGAGCGCCAACCTTCTCCTACAAAATGGACTACTTCACGGTAGACAGAGAAGGCGCCCTGGTACTTGATGATGAGGACTTTGGCGAGGAGGCCGAAAGAGTCCTGAACGCGATTGCAGAAGCCGGCTTCACACCGCAGGAGGATGAGATGGAAGAAAGCACCGGAATGGCGATCCAGATGCCGGAGATGACCGGCGACGAGCTTTCAAGACTGGAGGCCCTGATCGAATCCAAAGGGAGCCTTCTCAAAAAGGCCATCGGGGCAGACAGCCTCATGGTAGGCGAGAAGGACGGCAAACTCGACTTCGCTTGGTTCAAGGCGGATGCTACGCCGGACGAAATCAAAGCTTACATGGACTTAGTTACAGCCCTTTGCAAAATGGCAAAGGAGGCCAAGCGCATCACGGCCAAAGACAAACCAGTCGAAAATGAGAAATATGCATTCAGATGTTTCCTGCTCAGGCTCGGATTCATCGGTGACGAATTCAAAACAAGTCGGAAGATCCTGCTGAAGAATTTCACAGGATCTTCTGCTTTTAAGAACGGAGGTGCCAGCGATGAGATTTCCGAATAGGCAGCAGGTCGAGAGGGTAAGAAAACAGTACCCGGCAGGAACGAGGGTGGAACTTGTGCAGATGGATGATGCGCAGGCACCGCCGATCGGAACCGCAGGAACGGTGACCGGGGTTGATGATACCGGGTCCATCTTAGTGGACTGGGATAACGGCAGCGGCCTGAATGTGATCTACGGCGAGGACATCGTACGGAAGATCTGCCCGGTCTGCGGCGGTCTGCTCACGGCGCATCCGGCGCTTTCCAGAAAGGATAACAAGACGAAAGTATGTCCGGACTGCGGGATCAGAGAAGCTCTTTCAGACTTCGGAATGGACGAGGCAAAGCAGGAAGAAATCATCGCTTTGGTCCACAAAAAAGTATCTAAATAAAGACTTCATATATGTGCAGAAATGACTTGCTATTATGTGCCTTTAGAGTGATATATACACTACCAAAAGAAAAGCACAGAGCAAGGAGGAAAAGAAAATGTTGAAAAGAAACGCACACTTTGAAGAGATGAGAAGGATCGGCAGAGAGTTCGAAGAAAAGAGAAGGGCTCACGAAGAAAAGAAGCAGGAGATCAGAGACACCTACGGCTGGGACAGCGAGGAGATGAAAGCCTGGTACGACGTGAAAAACAACATGGAATGCCCGCTCACGCAGGGCGCCTGGAAAGCCTACAGGGCTTGGAAACAGACAATCGAAAAAGAAGAGAACGAGCTTTTCATGGACGATTTCCTTTGGGACTACGAGATCACAGACTTTGTAGACACGCTTCGCAAGGCCGGGATTGAAACCTTCATTTACACCAACACGAGCACAGCGGTGATGGAAAACATCCACGGCTTCGAAGCAGAAGGCTGCAAGCTGGAAGGCCTGACCAAGATCAAGAGAACCGAGTTGCGCTTCGGCGGGGATTACGAAATCGAAGTACCGGGGATCCGGTTCAGCCTTTAGGAAGGAGGAAAGAGATGGGAAGCAGAGCAAGAGCAGAAGGAATTTGCAACTACAGACTTTGGACCACAGAGGAGCTGATCGAAGCCTACGCATGGGAGGCAGGCAGGATCAACCAGGAGGACCGGAAGATCACCCAGCGGCTTATCAAGAAGGAGCTGCGGCGCAGATTCAACGCCACCATTCAGCTTCTCGATGATGAGCAGACAACAGATAATCCGCAAGGATTATTCCGCTACCTGATCGGGGAATAACGGCGGCAGCATAAGGGCCAACAAGGCTCTTTTGCTCGTAGCGATTGTATCGAATAAAGAACTACATTTCTGCGATATATAGCTTGCTATTATGTGCCTTTAGAGTGATATATAGACTACCAAAAGGAACGGAGGAAAAGATAATGAGATTCATCGACAAGACAGGATGCAAAAGCTACAAAGAAAAAGGAACCGACAAGGACATCAAGAGCCTCGGCAAGCTGACGGCAGCAGCAACAAAGATCGCAGAAGAAAACGGACTCGGAGTTCTGAAAAACAGACAGGGCGCTTACAGAATCATCAAGAAGAGCGGACTTGGCGCCTACGAAGATTTCCTGGGAAGCCTCGCAGAGGTTGACGCCTTTTTCAAAAACCTGAGCGCACACGAAGCAACAAGATACTAAGGAGGACGCCATGACAATCACAGAAGCAATGAAAACCTACAGACTGCCAAACCCGACAACACAGGAGGATCTCGAAACCCGCTGGAGCAAGGTCTTAAACTTTGGAGACAAGGTCCTGGTGGCCGGCTACTACTGGAACGGCCCGGGCGAGCCAAGCTACTTTGCAGCAGCCTACGAATACCTGGACGATGAAGAGGATCATGACAGCGAAAGCACGATCGGCCTCAGGGCGGTCAGCGAGGTAGAGTTCGAAGACGACGGCCACGCAATAGCATGGGCGATGAACGCATAAGGAGAACAGAAATGAAGAGAAGCGGAGTCATAGCAATCCCAACAAAAGGATTCGAAGGAAAATACACAAACTGCAAATTCGAAGTAACATGCTTTGATGAGCCGGACACAAGAGGCCTTGACGGTGGAAAGATCGACTACATGGCCATCACGATGGACGGAGAGCTGATCGCAGAGCACAGCGGCGGCTGGCTTCTGGAGCCGACCTGCAGGGAAGCAGAGATCGCGGCATCGATCCTGATCTACGAACTGAACTAAAACAAAGCGGGACAGCCCCTAGGGGCTATCTCTCGTACAGGAGCCAACGGGCTTCTTTTTTATTTGGAGATACACATGATGAGGAAACTGGAAAAGTACATACCGACGAGATTTATGGCGGACACGTCTCACTACGATAAATATTCGGCGGACTTTGCAGTAGCCTTCATCGAGCAGCTCCGCCATACGAAGGGTGAGTGGTATGATGAGCCCTTTGAACTGATCGACTGGCAGGAGCAGATCGTCCGCGACGTTTTTGGAACACTGAAAGAGGATGGATATCGCCAGTTCACGACCGCTTATGTTGAAATTCCGAAGAAGATGGGAAAGAGCGAGCTGGCAGCAGCAATTGCGCTGTATCTGACTTGCGCCGACGGGGAGCAGCGGGCCGAGGTTTATTCCTGCGCCGCCGATGTGAATCAGGCCAAGATCGTATTTGATGTGGCTGTGGATATGGTGATGCTTTGCAAATCACTGCGCAGCCGGGTAACGATTCAGAAATCAACCAGGACGATCATATATAATCCGACGAACAGTAAGTACAAAGTTCTGTCAGCGGACGTAGCGAATAAGCACGGCTTCAACACAAGCGGAGTCATATTTGACGAGCTTCATACCCAGCCGAATAGGAAATTATACGATGTGATGACGAAGGGAAGCGGCGACAGCAGAAGGCAGCCGCTGTTCTTCCTGATCACAACCGCCGGCAACGACACAAACAGCATCTGCTATGAGGTCCACCAGAAGGCAAAGGACATTCTGGAGGGAAGGAAATATGATCCGACATTCTACCCGGTGATCTTTGGCGCAGAAAAGGATGAAGACTGGACCGATCCGGAAGTTTGGAAGAAAGCAAATCCGTCTCTAGGCATTACGGTTGGTATCGACAAGGTCAAAGCGGCCTGCGAATCGGCCAAGCAGGACCCGGCAGAGGAGAATGCATTCCGGCAGCTTAGATTAAATCAGTGGGTATCATCGGCAGTAAGATGGATGCCGTCCGAGGCATGGAAGAAATGCTCCTTCCCGGTTCGAGAAGAGGATCTCCAGGGGCGGGTTTGCTACGGCGGCCTCGACCTTTCATCGACAACGGACATCACTGCCTTTGTGCTGGTGTTCCCGCCGGCAGATCCGGATGACAAGTATTATGTGCTTCCGTATTTCTGGATACCGGAGGACAGCCTGGATCTGCGCGTGCGGCGTGATCACGTACCATATGATAAGTGGCAGAAACAGGGATACCTGATGACGACCGAAGGCAACGTCATCCATTACGGCTACATCGAAAAATACATCGAGCAGCTCGGTGAGAAGTTCAATATCCGCGAGATCGCATTTGACCGCTGGGGCGCGGTACAAATGGTACAGAATCTGGAGGACATGGGCTTCACCGTCGTGCCGTTCGGGCAGGGCTTTGCATCCATGTCGCCGCCGACAAAAGAGTTGATGAAACTGACACTAGAAGAGCGCATCGCTCATGGCGGCAATCCGGCCCTTGCATGGATGGTGGATAACATCTATATCCGTCAGGACCCGGCCGGCAACATCAAAGCTGACAAGTCGAAGTCCACAGAAAAAATCGACGGTGCGGTCGCCATGATCATGGGGCTCGACCGGGCGATTCGCTGCGGAAATGACACATCGGAGAGTGTTTACGACAGCAGGGGACTGCTTGTGTTTTAAGCCTAACGTTGAATGAATAGGTAAAAGCAAGACAAAAACGACCACTTGTTGCCAGAAGCCACAAAAGTAGCTTTTAAGAGGTTTTCAGAGAATGTATAATTAGTAAAAACTGCTGTTTTTACTAATTTTGAAGCATGACAAACAGACGGTATAGTCTTTTCCTGCAAAACTAAAAGCTATGCCGCCTGCCGGAGGTATATTGAATCCCTGACCGTAATGGGATTTGTTTACTTGTGTTTGATCAGTGCCGGCTTCAGTATCACTTCGTCTGGTGGGACAGGCTGAAGTTTAAGCAAAGACAGCAGTTTTGTTTCATCATCAGAGGTCATCATTTCAAATGGAGTCTTGAACTTGAGATTGTCCCTTATGACACTGTTGATGTGGTTCGTCACGAGTCTGACATCTGACGTGGTGAGCTTCATGAAGCTGCTTCCCTTTGGCAGGATCCTGCGAATGAGTTTGTGGTTGTTTTCAACCTGAGGCTTCTGCCAGGATGCCTGTGGATCGCAATAGAAGAGTCTTGTCCGAGGAACTCCTTGCGGGGAAAATTCAAGGGAATTCACATCCTTGAATTCAACGCCGTTGTCAGTGAGTATCACAGGGAACAGCCGCTGAAATCTGCTGACACCAAGAAGTTCGGTAAGCATGTCAAATATACCGATGACACTTTCCTGACGTGCATCAGGGAGAAGAAACACAAGCATGAAACTGCTTTTTCTAAAGATCATCGTAAGCAGGACTTTCCCTTTGCCGCGGGTTCCTCTGACAGTATCCATTTCAACTACGGAAACATCCGGAAAGGCTTTGATGTAACTCTTGAAATCCTCGTATGTTCTGCCCAGACGGTACCGGTACTCCATATGGGTCAAAGGCTTGCGTACACGTCGCTTGCGATAGGCCACCTTTTTAGGAAGGTCAATGTTTCTGACGGAAAAAACACCGCAGTCAATGTAGTTGTACAGAGTCCGCTCGCAGATGCCGAGTTCATTGCCGTGGGTGGCACATATGTGGGCCGGAGATTGACCTCTCTTGATCAGAGGTTCAATGAGACGACCGATTTCTTCAATCTCCTCTGTGGTTTTTCTGATTCCGCAACGGGAGACAGACAGGGTTTTCCTGTACTCGGCCTGAGCTCTGTGTGCAGTGTAGTAAGCATGATTACGCTTACACTTTTTCCTGCTGCCGCAGTTGGTACAGACATATGGCGCCCGGTCCAGCTTGGGACAGTGCTCTGAGATATAGGCGTCACATATCTCGGTACAGATATGATCGGGGCAACTTTTGCATCGATAGAAGTAGCATCCATGGGCATTAACATCCTCACAGATATTGTTTCGTATACAGCGATATTTGTTTATACAGTCATTCTCTCCATCCGGTGTAGGTGTGTCTACAAATGCACGATGCTTCAAAACTTCTCTGGAGATCGTAGAAGCAGAGCGATGGAGCTTACGAGCGATCGAGGCAAAGGTAAAGTCCGCATTGATCATTTTTTCGATAACTGTTCGCTCTGAAAGGGTCAATGGCTTAGACATAATCTCCTCCTTTTCCTTTCGGTCAGGGACAAGGAAATTATACTAATTGCAAAACTAAAAGCCAGTCTGCAAAGGTAAATGTAGGCTTAAAATTGCATTTAATTTTTCAATTTAAGTTTTAAGCCTAAAATGAAGGGTCCTTTTTTTTGGACACATAATAGTTTAGCATGGTTTTCAAGAGGGGACGCCAACGCTTATTACCAAAAAGGAGGACATAAAGATGGGAAAGATTATAACAAGAGGAACTGCAGTTAGAGAAGTTCAATATGACAAGGTATTAATTACATTAGAGTTCATGGCCAGAGAAGCTGAATCAAGGAGAGCGATCAAGAAAGTTACTGAAGAGAGTGAAGCATTTCTCAAAGAATTAGAGAACGCAGGGATGGATCTCTCTGAAATAGAAGCCGGAGCAAACTCAGTGAAAAAGAACAACTGGAATGATGATCATACAGTTGATGTTACAAGAGGCTTCAGTTTTGATCTCGATTATGACCTGGCAATATTAGCGGGAATAACAGAAATAATCGAAGATGGATCGTATAGTGTCAATGTAGATTTTGACCCATATATAAGCCACGAGGAAGAGATTCATCGCGAGCTGATGGTCGAGGCCACGCAAAACGCGAGAAAAAAGGCTGATCTGATCGCGGAAGCAACCGGCTCAAAAGTGACAGGGGTTGAAAGAATCAAAATCGAGAAGGATAATGACTATATCTTTGACGATGTTGATTGGGCTGTATGTGAGCAAGAACGTGGAATCACATCTCCAGGTGGAAGCCCGCATTTCCTGAAGGCAATGGAGATGAAATACTCCAAGATCAAGATTCCTTCGTCTGTTGAAAAAGAAGAAGTATCAATTGAATGGACAATTGAAGATTGATGAGGATACCATGGACAACAGAATATTTATTGAAGATCAGTTAAAGGCTGTTTCACTCAAATTGACAGGCGTCTCACAACTGCTTCGCTTCGCATATGAGATGAGCAGGCAGGAGGGTACTGAGGGGGAACATCTGGTGGTGATGGATGACACGATCTGTCAATGCAGGCAGGAACTGATCGACCTTGTTGAAAAGCTATAACAAGACGCTTTAGAAGCACTTCTTCGGAAGTGCTTTTTTCATGCAATAAAACAGGAGGTATGATGGACATTTTCAGCATATTCAGATCAAGAGATAAACCAAAGAATGCCACAGCAGGGAGCGCATTCAGCTTCTTCCTGGGCGGGAGCGCCAGCGGAAAGCGCGTGACGGAGCAGTCCGCCATGCAGATGACAGCAGTATATAGCTGCGTCCGTATTTTGTCGGAGGCCATCGCTAGTCTCCCACTGCATGTATATGAAACGCAGGCGGATGGGAGCCGGGAGCGTGCAGAGAAGCATCCGCTATATAGCATTCTGCATGATGAGCCGAACCCAGAGATGACGAGCTTCGTGTTCCGGGAAACGCTCATGACACACCTGCTGCTGTGGGGCAACGCCTACGCGCAGGTGATTCGTAACGGCAAGGGAGAAGTGATTGCACTGTACCCGCTGATGCCGGATCGCATGATGGTCGACCGGGATGAAAATGGGATGCTTTATTACCAGTACCAAAGGCAGACCGATGAGGCGCCGACCATGAAGGGAAGCCTTGTGAAGCTGCATCCGAAAGATGTGCTGCATATACCGGGCCTGGGCTTTGACGGCCTTGTCGGTTATAGCCCGATTGCGATGGCCAAAAACGCTATCGGCCTTGCGATCGCAACCGAGGAATACGGCAGCAAGTTCTTTGCGAACGGAGCCCAGCCATCTGGCGTTCTGGAACACCCTGGGGTGATCAAAGATCCTTCACGGGTGCGTGAGTCCTGGATGAATACCTTTGGCGGAAGCGGCAATGCGAATAAGATAGCTGTTCTGGAAGAAGGCATGAAATATACGCCGATTTCCATATCTCCTGAAGCGGCTCAGTTTTTGGAGACCAGGAAGTTCCAGATTAATGAAATTGCGAGGATCTTTCGCATCCCGCCGCACATGATCGGAGATCTGGAGAAGAGTAGCTTTAATAACATCGAGCAACAGTCTCTGGAGTTTGTGAAGTACACATTGGATCCGTGGGTTAGCCGCTGGGAGCAGTCGATCAAGCGGTCGCTGTTTACAGAAGATGAAAAGAAAACCCTCTATGCAAAATTCAACGTAGACGGATTGCTTAGAGGAGACTATCAGAGCAGGATGAACGGCTATGCGGTGGCCCGCCAGAACGGCTGGATGAGTGCAAACGATATCCGCACACTGGAGAATCTGGACAAGATTCCGGCAGAAGATGGCGGAGATCTGTATTTGGTTAACGGCAACATGCTTCCGCTTAACAACGCGGGAGATGCATATAAGGAAGGAGGTACGGATGGAGAAGTTCTGGAAGTGGAAGAACACAGTCCGAAACGAAGACAGTGGTGAAGTCACTGAGCGAATCTTAGAACTGAATGGAGTGATTGCGCAGGAGTCGTGGTTTGATGATGAAGTCAGCCCGGCTCTTTTTAAGCAGGAGCTAAACGCAGGCAGCGGAGACATCACGGTATGGATCAACAGTCCCGGCGGCGACTGCATCGCAGCGGCTCAGATCTACAACATGCTCATGGAATACAAAGGAGCGGTCACGGTCAAGATCGACGGCATTGCGGCATCTGCAGCATCCGTCATTGCCATGGCAGGAACGAGCGTACTGATGAGTCCTGTTTCCATGATGATGATTCACAATCCGATGGTGGCAGCTTTCGGGGACCACACCGAAATGGAAAAAGCCATCGAAATGCTGCAGTCGGTTAAAGATTCCATCATCAATGCGTATGAGATCAAGACAGGACTGTCCCGCGCAAAGATCAGCCACATGATGGACGCCGAGACCTGGATGGATGCAGGGAAAGCCGCAGAGCTTGGATTCTGCGATGGGACTCTTGCACGTGAGGTGGATGCGCCTGCGCCAGAAGGCATGATGCTGTATTCGCCGGCAGCTGTCACAAATTCGTTAATGGAAAAGATCGGGCAGAAGTGTGCGATTAAAGAAAAGAAAGAGCCTTCCGGCAGATCGGTTGATGAACTGCTAGACAGGCTGAACCTTATGAAACATTAGGAGGATGAAATGGACACATTAAAACTTAGAGAACTGAGAGCAAAGAAGTGGGAAGGCGCGAAGGCCTTTCTGGACTCGAGAAGAGGTGAGAACGGACTGCTTTCTGCTGAGGACGATGCAGCGTATGCCAAGATGGAAGCGGAAATCGTGGATCTTGGTAAAGAGATCGAACGCCAGGAAAGAGTAGAGGCGCTGGATAAGCAGCTGGCACAGCCGATTAACACTCCAATCGTTGAGACACCGGCAGCGGTAAAGCCTATGAAAGCAGGGAGAGCATCCGAGGAATACCGCGAAAACTTCTGGAACATGATGAGATCCAAGGCACCGGACGCAGGTATAGTGAACGCATTGCAGATCGGAACGGACTCCGAAGGAGGTTATCTGGTTCCGGATGAATACGAGCGCACCCTGATCGAGGCGCTGGAAGATGAAAACATCTTCAGAGGGCTTGCAAAGGTTATTCGCACAACTAGCGGCGATCGTAAGATTCCAATGGTCGTTGAGAAGGGTCAGGCTTACTGGCTGGATGAGGAGGAAGCTTTCACTGAATCTGATGACAGCTTTGGCCAGATCTCCATCGGAGCATATAAGCTTGGGACCATGATCAAGGTATCCGATGAGCTTCTGCAGGATTCCGTATTCGATATTGAAAGCTATATCTCCAAGGAGTTTGGCCGCAGAATGGGAGCTGCAGAAGAAGCTGCGTTCTTTAGTGGCGATGGATCTGGAAAGCCGCTGGGTGTTCTGGCAGCTACGGGCGGAGCACAGGTCGGCGTAACGGCCGCATCAGAGACTGCAATCAAGGCAGATGAGCTGTTTGATCTTTATCATTCCCTGCGCGCTCCGTACAGAAAGAATGCGGTCTGGGCAGTCAACGATACAACTATTGCAGCCATCAGAAAGCTGAAGGACGGCAACGGTCAGTATCTGTGGCAGCCAGGTCTTACTAATGGCGCACCGGATATGATCCTGGGAAGACCGGTAAAGACTTCCACTTTCATGCCGACACTTGAAGCCGGTGCAAAAACTGTTGTCTTTGGTGATTTCGGTTATTACTGGATTGCTGATAGACAGGGTAGATCCTTTAAGCGCCTGAATGAGCTGTTTGCAACCACAGGCCAGGTTGGATTCCTCGCATCCCAGAGAGTGGATGGAAGACTGGTTCTTCCGGAAGCCATGAAGGTACTGCAGCAGAAGGCATAAGGAGGCTTATATGTATAACGCAAAGAATTACACCGAGCAGAACGGTGAAGTGACGGTAATCGGCGGCAAGCTGATTATAGAAGGAACGTTAGAGTATGCGGAAGGAGCAGATGTTCCTTCTGCAAAGGCGGAAAATCAGGTGGCGTCCGAAGCTGGGACTATTGCAGCACTGAAAGAGGACTTTAATGGCCTTCTTGCAAAGCTGAAGGCTGCAGGCCTTATGGAGGCAGATGCAGAACCTGATCCTGAACCGCAGCCCGATCCAGAGCCAGACCCAGAAGGTGAAGGATCATGATCGCTACAGTAAGCGAAGTGAAGCACAGCCTGCGCCTGGAAACAGAAGAGGACGATGATCTGATCACGAATCTGATCGAAACCGCAGAAAAGCTTGTGATGGATATTCTTCGTATTTCGGAGGCAGAGGATCTTACCTCTGTCTCCGCCGCGAAAGTGGCTGTAATCTATGCGGCGGGATATCTTTACGAGAACCGAACGGAGCCAAGTTATAACCGGCTGAATCTTAACCTGCGGGCAGTTCTTTTTGGAGATCGGGGTGATGCATTTTGATTCCAGTATCAACCATGAGGGAGCGGATTCTAATTACCCGGCAGGAGGTTCGCACCGACAGTCTGGGAAATCATACGAATGTGCAGGTGCCTTTCTGCCGCAGGTGGGCATATGCCAACCGTACTGCAGGTAGTGAGGAGGAAGCCAGCCGCGTGGTCAGGGAAGAGGAGTCGCTCTACTTTGTCGTTCGTTTTGATGAGAAGACGCGCCAGATTACTTCCACAGGGTATCAGGTGCAGTTTCATGGTAAGACCTATGACATCACATCGGTCGATAACTACAGATTCCGTAACGAAACCCTGACGCTTTATGCAAAGGAGAAGAGGCATGACTGAAGAAACTGTAACCCAGATGATCGAAGAAATGGAGCTGCCTTTTGCTTACCATCACTTTGCAGAAGGGGAGGCGCCAAGCCTTCCATATCTCATATATCTCTACCCGGAGAGCATTGAGTTTTCTGCTGACGGTAAGGTGTATGCGAAAGGTACAGTACTTCGCCTTGAGCTATATAGCGAAATCCGAGATCTTGACCTGGAACGCAGGATCGAGGCAGTGCTGGGTTCCTATGAGATGTTTTATCACAAGCAGGAGCTGTACATTGATTCGGAGAGGCTATTCGAAGTCATGTATGAAATGGAGGTGCCGGTGATGGGATAAAGGCAGATGGCCTTGCAGCAGAAATCGAACGGTGTCTGGCAGAATATAGCGAAGAGGTAGGACAGGCGCTTGAGGATACGAAGAAGGAGCTATCAAAGCAGGCCGTCAGGCAGCTTAAGCAGGCTTCACCAAAGCGCACCGGAAAATACGCAAAGAGCTGGACCAAGAAGAAGCGAGGCAGGAAGATCATCGTCCACAACAAGGAGTATCAGCTGACGCACCTTTTAGAGAAAGGCCATGCAAAACGCGGCGGAGGTAGAGTTGCTGCAAGGGTGCATATCGCACCAGTTGAGCGCGGCCTTCACAGATCTGCGGAGGGGATACTTCGTAGGAAACTGAAATAAGTTAATACACTGGCGGGGGATACCCGCGTTTTTTATTGGAGGAAACAAATGAGTAACAAAGTTAAATTCGGACTCAAGAACTTATTTATTGCGTCTGTCACAGTAGGCGAAGGAAACGCTATCACATTTGGAAATCCGGTGTCCTGGCCAGGATCCGTATCCCTGACCATGGATCCTCAGGGCGAGTCGAATCCCTTCTATGCAGACGACAGCAAGTTCTATGTGTCTACATCCAATGATGGATACGAGGTCACGGTTGAAACAGCGCTGACACCGGACTGGTTTTCTGAACAGTACCTGGGGCAGACAAAGGACACTGATGGAAACCTCGTAGAACAGAATACGGATACCCCGTCGCACTTTGCGGCCCTGTTTGAGTTTACCGGTGATAAGAAGGCAATCAGGCATTGCCTGTTCTATTGCCAGGCAACAAGGCCTACGCAGGAAGCAGAGACCAAGGGTGAATCTGCCGAGGTCAAGACCGAGGAGATCACATTCACCGCAATGGCTCTTCCAGGGACAGATATCATCAAGAAGAAGTCTACAGATGATACAACGACCGAAGCATATAACTCCTGGTACCAAACAGTGAGTACACCGTCATTTGCAACGGCAGGAATCCCTCAGGAAGGAGAGTAATCCATGGAGAAGATTATAAAAGTCGGTGAGAAAGAGGTGTTGTTTCGTGCAACCGGAGCAACGCCTCTAAAATACAGGAATGCGTTTGCAGGCAAGGACATCTTCAAAGATCTGATGAGCCTTGAGGGAGTCGAGGAAGGCAGCATCGACGGTCTCGATATGGGGATCTTTGAAAGGATCGCCTATGTCATGAGTGACGCAGTCGGCAAGCATGTATCCTTCGAGGACTGGCTGGACAGTTTCGAGCTGATGGACATCATGAACGCACTTCCGGAGATCATGGAGCTATGGGAAGCAAACGGCCTTACGCAGTCTGAACCGGTAAAAAACACGTAAGCGACCGGGAGATGAACGCCAGCCTCTATTTGCTTCGGGCACTGGAGGCTGGGCTTTCGGTCGCGGATCTAGACGGTATCAGCATGGGCATGGTTTATGACATTATGACGGAAAGCTCCTACGATGAACATGGGTATGTCCGTTGGGCAACGCAGAAGGATTTCGATGCATTCTGATGTGTGCTATAATCGAATGTATAAATCGAAGTTTGTAAGAATGTTATTATGCGTTGCTTGAGGCAACGTCTTTCATAGAAGTATAGTGATTGCGAAAGGAGGTTTTCAATTATGCTAAATGAAAACATCAAAGCAGTCAGAAAATCAAAAGGTCTGTCACAAGAGGAACTATCAATCAAATTGAACGTGGTACGGCAGACAGTTTCTAAATGGGAACGTGGACTATCAGTACCTGATTCAGAGATGCTAATTGATATTTCAGAGGTGCTTGAAACGCCTGTCAGCGTATTGCTCGGTGGGGAAGTTGAGGAGAATGAGCCAAAAGAATTAGGGGTAATATCAGAAAAACTTGAAGTTATCAACTCTCAACTTGCACGTCAAAGAGCATCAAGATTAAGGGCTGTACATTGGGCATTTATCATCCTATGTGCAATTACTATTACTGTTATGCTCATCATTGTTGCAGCGGGCAGTCCGTACCAAAACTGGGATTATAGTGATCCGGAAAATGCAGTTGTTGGAGTTGTGCTACATGCTTTTGAATGGGTCTTTGTTAGAGTTGCTCCATTGGCAATAATTGGCACGGTAGTTGGTGCCGTTTTAACACGAAAGAGAATATGATAAATTCAAGTTTGTCGATGAACATGTCGGCTATGAGGATGAGGTCCCCTGAGGGGGTTGGATCCGGGCGTATGCTTTTGTTAAACTATCGGCGGAAAATACCGTATGGTATAGTTGTATGCGAGCAAGGAAAAAGGAACAGAAATCAATATGAAAGTACAGAAGAGATCAATTACAGCATTTATTATAATGGTGCTTGTATTAATTACAGGCTGCGCGGAACAGAATAACGGAGCTGAGGCGATTGCTCCTAACGCCGCATCGAAAATGATTGATAATCTGGAGTCTTATGTCACTCCTGACAATATTGGGAAATATGATTTCACAGAACGCGCAATGGCATATCTGGAGCATCTTGGAACAGGGAACAATTCCCGCGAGGCGGTCAGGGAATGGATCGTAAGCGAATTGAAAAGTGCCGGATACAGTGAGAAACAGATCACGCTGGAGAGCTTTAAGGACAGTATGCTTGACGATGACGGGACCAATGTTATCCTTACTGTGGCCGGCGAGGACCCGTCTAGGCAGATAATTGCTGGTGCACACTATGATGGTGAAGGTGTTGGCGACAATGGTTCGGGAATTGCTTTGCTGCTTGCCAATGCCGTAGGGCTGCAGGGTGTCAGGCCTCACTACACAACCAAGTACATCTTTTTCGACAGAGAAGAGGACGGGTGCATAGGCAGTAGATACAATGCGGATCAGATGACTGAAGAAGAAATTGACAGCACTATCTACATGATAAACCTCGACTCTTTGGCGTTTGGCGATTACTGTAATATTTACGGAGGTTCATTCGGTGATAGCGGCATGGAAATAGCCGTTGACCAGCTTGAAGCACCACAGGATACAGAAGCCTATAGTTTTGCCGCAGATACCGCACAGAATCTTGGGTTTAACGTGATGCGAACAGCGGATCTGGATGGCTATTTCGCCGAGCACGGAACAGGACCGGATATCCGGGACAATACGTTGTACACCAATCCGTGGACTCCTGAAAACCCTGCTCCGGCCAACAATTCCGCAATGTCGCCGGCTACGATTCCCGCAAGTGATCATATCGGTTATATGGACCTTGGCATTGAATACATTTATTTCGAAGCGACAAACTGGTTTGCCGAAAGCGGCAACGATGAAGTCGAAGGGACATCATTTACAGGATATATCGAGACCTACGATTACTCCCTGGGAGACCACGGCATGTTCATGAACACGGAATACGATACATGGAAGAACCTGAATGAGTACTTCCCGGGGAGGGCGCAAAAGCATTTTGAGATTTATTCACCGCTTCTGTCAGCACTCCTTCTCGTAAGCGAATAGCATACCGTCATATTAAATTTGGGAACGATGACTATAACCTGAATCGCAAAAGGCCCGGGAACATAATAATGACAATAGGGCCAGCGAGATGCTCTTTAAGAGTTTAATGGCAGAATCCTTTTTCACAAAGCTGAATATCAGAAAATATGTATATATAAGATTCATGCAGGTTTCATCTGTAAGGTATTCTCTGTTAAATGGGTGTGTGCTTTTTCCCTACGCGCGACAACCCCAAAGCCTTGAAAAATCAAGTGATGGTATTTATCCTCTTAAATGATTATACTGATAAAAAAGCATATAAAGCAGTCAAAACACATAATGAAGACACATACAAATCGGAATTTTTAGAGGCAAAAGAGATGATAAGAACAGTTGATGATATTGAGGAGAAGCAACGAATTACAAAAAGCATTCTTACGGCTCTACCAGAGTGGTTTGGAATTCCAGAATCAACAGAAAACTATATTCTTGAAAGTGCGAATGAAATAATGGTTGCCTCTTTTGAGGAAGAAAAGGAAAATGGTTTTTTGTGTTTAAAGGAAACGGGAAAAGATACCGTTGAAATTGCAGTTATGGGCGTATTGAAGACGCATCATCGCAAAGGTATTGGCAGATGTATGTTTAACGAGGCAAAGCATATTGCTGTTGAACATGGATATTCCTTTATTCAGGTTAAGACGGTTCAAATGGGAAAGTATAGGCAATATGATGAAACAAACCATTTTTACCTAAGTCTTGGATTTAAGGAATTTGAACTGATGCCTAATCTATGGGACGAATGGAATCCGTGCCAGATTTATGTTATGTCACTTTGATAAATTCTAATGTAGGATGAAGGAGTAAATACTATGAAGATACTTGTGCTGAACGGAAGTCCCCGGTCTAACGGAAATACCGCAAAAATGATTGATGCATTTCGTGAATCTGCTGAGAAAAACAGTCATCAGGTAGTCTGCTTTAATGTCTGTAAAATGAATATAAAAGGCTGCCTTGCCTGTGAATATTGCCACGGAAAAGGACAGGGTACCTGCATTCAGAAAGACGATATGCAGGAGATATACAAAGAACTGAAAGATACCCAGATGCTTGTGCTGGCCGGGCCAATCTATTATCATGGCATTTCGGGACAGCTTAAATGTGTGATAGACCGCTTTTACTCGGCACTCTACCCGACGGCACCGAAATCTCTTAAAAAGACTGCAATGTTTCTGAGTTCCGGCGATCCGGAGATGTACGATGGTGCAAAATTCTCCTATGAAGGTGATTTCCTCGGCTATCTTGGCTTGGAGGGCTGCGGTATATTTACAAATCACGATAATGACGT
>JBGUKV010000114.1:0-9825 GCA_045114655.1 Candidatus Allocopromorpha sp.
CCTTTATATGCGGCAGGTTCCGCCGCTTAGATCTCCAGCTGCTCCAGTTCGCTTCGGATCTGCCGAAGCTTCTCTGAAACGTCGCCCGCTGCTTTTGCGTTCGCTGCCGGGCCGGATGCTTTTGCGGCAGCCAGATCGATTGCCTGATCGATTTCTCCGCTGATGCTGTTGATCGCGTCCCTGGTCGCGCTGAACCGCTCGACCAGTCCAAGCTTCTCCTCATATTCCTCAAGGGCCCTCTGGGCCTTGTGCAGCGCGTCATGCACGCCCTGCCTGCTGATCCCGAATTCCTCCGCGATCTCCCCCAGGCTCAGGTTCTCCTCGTTATACAGCTCCATGACCTCCCGCTGCCGCTTCGTCAGCAGCTGCCCGTAGAAGTCATACAGCAGACTTTGTTTCGTAACAGCATCATAATTCATATCTGAATGTTCGGCGTGACAAGTCCTTTCGCTTGACACCCGTGTAGTATATACTGTCCGGCGGGCGGTGTCAAGCAAAAACACTTAACGGCTGTTTTTTATGTTAAAAAACAAGGTGCAGATCTGTAGTTTGCATTACGGATCTGCACCCTGCGTCGTATGCGGTGTTCTTATTCATATGTCTGGTCGAAATAGTCATACTGATCTGCCTTCATGAACTTCGGCCCTTTGGCTCTGGCGGATGCCAATGTGTACATCATGCCACCGAGGGCAACGATCGCGTCATCGATCGGCCCGTAAAACAGGTCCGGCGATACGCAGTAACAAATGATACCGATCATAATCAATAACTTCTTCATTGTCCTCATCCCCTTTCCTATAATTAACCACTGATACTCTCTAACAACCTCTCTTGCGTATATGATACGGGAGCGGGGGGATATCGGACATCGCGGGGTTTACGGCAACGAAGCCATTTTCACCGCAAAAACTGCGAAAAAATTGTGTCCCTTTACATGCTATTTGATCGGATATGGCTGATACATGCCCCTCTCATAGGCGGCCAGACGGTGCAGACTTCCGTCCTCCGTCTGCACGTACACATACCGGTACTTCAGGAAACACGCCGGCTTCGTACCGCGTTCATATTTGATGAAGTTCACATCGCCGGCGGGGTTGATCAGTACGTCGAGAGAACCGATCGCACCGCTGGCAAAATACTTGTTCAGCAATTCATGCTCTATGATGCACGACAAATCCGCGAACGAAAACCTGTCGCCGCCGCCCCTGGGCGGGTGCGTGTGACCATAGCAGCGCACCGGTCTTTTGATCCTTGGATCCTTGTCCTGTTCTATATAATCGAGGATCGCATTGTCGATCCCGTTGGTCAGCGATTTGAATCCCGCTGCAAATTGCTCCAGATCCCCCGCATGGTACTCCGCTGTATGGAAGTAGATCACGCCGTCGACATCCTCATAACCAAAGAGGAAAAACGGTATCTCGGCGTTCCGTCTGTAGTTGATATCCCTGATTTCACACAGCATCAGGAACACCTCCTCGTTCATGATGATTTTGCCGGATGCGCTGACATCCTCTATATAAAGGGGTGTGATCGGGGTGTTGATGCCGTAGCATTCCTGCTTCAGCAACTGTTTGAAGTAGGCGGCATGCTCCCCCGCTTCTGTCAATGCCAAAAGCGCTCTCTGATCGTACTCATCCATGATCCTCATGACTCCGCCAGCATCTTTCTGACTTGTTCTGCCGTGTATTTTTTCTTCTTTGCCTTATCGTATTTCCAGATCACGTAGTCGCAGCCTTTCCCGTCCGGCTTCCAGCCGGAGCATCCGAAGCCTTTTTTGTTTTCATAAACAGGTTTGCCGCACTTCGGGCAGTTTCCGAGGGGAACCTTCTCCTGCTTCGGCGGAAATTCAAAGGCAATACTGCCATCGTCATTCATGCGCAGATGCGCCGAAAAGGACTTCCCGGTTTTGCTCCTGAATCCTTTCAAAAGTATCGTCCTTTTTCCGGACAGAAGCGTTGCGATTATGTCGTCGTCAAGCCACTTGCCCGCGACGGTCTTCCAAAGTGTGAATCCGCAGCTGCATTCGAGTTTCTTCAGAGTGCCCTGCAGCGGCTTGCCGCATTTCGGGCAAACGAACGACGTCGGCTGCGGTTTATCCACAGGGCCGGATGGTGCATTTGCAATGATTTCCCGGATTTCCTTTCTGACTTCACCCAGAACCTCTTCACAGGTTTTCTCGCCGCGGGAGACGGCTTTCGCGTCGCGGCCCATTTCCGCGGTCTTCACACTGGACATATCGATGCCGAGCATCCGGCAGGTTTCCACCAGGAAGCGGCCGTTAGGCTGGATGGTGTAGGTGTTCTTCGTCAGTTTGATATAGTCTTTCGCGATGGCTTTATCAATGATGGCGGCCCGGGTGGCTTCGGTCCCGATTTCCATGCCGGCAATCATCTTCGCGTAATCCACCTCGTCATCCTCAGACTTGCGAAAAGGATTCTGCATCCACTTGCCCAGGGTCGTGACCGTGTAGTGAGCAGGCGGCTTCGTCTGGGTCGCGACCGGTCGGAAGTCGTGCTCCACCAGGTCGCCGACGTTCAGCTCCGGGAGTACGGTTTCCTGCTCCGACACCGGTTCGAACTTCTTCCACCCTTGGGTCAAAGGCACCCCGCCGCTGACTTTGAACACTTCGATGCTCCCGCCCTGCGGGTCCTTGCAGTCGATCGTCATCGTCGTTTTCAGCACGGTGCACGGTTCTTTGCAGAACACGGCCCGGAAGCGGTTCAGGATCATCATGTAGATTTTCAGTTCATCGCCGGTGAGCTCCGGATGGGCTCCCGTCGGAGTGATGGCCGAATGTCCGTCTACTTTGCTGTCGTCAAAGACATTTTTCATCTCAAACTCCGGCCCCAGTTTTTTCAGGATCCCGGCAATCATCGGCCGGTCACCCACCGCCATAAAGTTCGTATTCGTACGCGGGTAGGTGATCAGCCCTTTCTCGTACAAAGACTGGGCGGCCTTCAGTGTCCGCTTCGGCGAAAACCCGTGCCGCTTGTTGGCCGCACCCTGCAGGTCCGTCTGTGAAAACAGCTTGGGCGCGCGCTTGGTCTGTTTCGCCTTCTTCACATCGGTGACCACTGCGTCTGCTTCGTTCAGCTTCCGTGCGTATTCCTTCGCTGCGTCTTCTTCATCGGCTTCGAACTCCCGCTTGGAAGTCAGCTTGATTGCTCCGTCGGATTCGATCTTGAAGTAGTCCCGCGGCACGAAATTCTCGATTTCCAGATCACGGTTGTAGATCTCCGTGACGATCGCCCCGATGACCCTGCCCACGTTCAGTCCTGCTTTTGCGCCGGCTTTCTTGCTGGCGAAGCGCGAGAGGTTCTTGCCGAAATCAAAATCAATATATGACCGCGCCTTGCCCTCTGCATTGATATTCCGGTATTCCTCATTGGATTTGCGCTCTGCAAACGCCTGCTGCAGCCCGGCGTTAGTTGTAGACTTGATAAAGGGACGCGTCACCGGCTTGGTATTGCCGAGTTTTTCCAAAATCAGATCCACGATGATCTGCCCTTCCCGGTCCGCGTCGCCGCAGTGGATCACCTCGGTCACATCCGGGCTCTTCAGGAGTTTTTTGATGCAGTCAAAGATTTTCTTGTTCCCATAGGTGATGTTATACTCGTACTGCGCGGGGAAGAACGGCAGGTTCTTCACGTTCCACATGCGCTTATCCTTGTTCTCCGTGTAATCCTCGAAGTCCTTCAGTTCCAGGATGTGCCCGTGGAGCGGAACGACGTAGTAATTCTTAGAACTATAGTACTCGTCGTGTTTTTCAAATTTTTCTCCCAGTGATGACATGATGGATCTGCCCAGGGAGGGTTTTTCTGCGATGATCAGTTTCATATATTTGTTTCTCTCAATATCCTTTTCGCCCTTGTGCTCCTTCGTACATATTTATTATACCATACGCTAAAAAAACAGCCCCGGAGCCGCATCTCCGGAGCTGATATCTGCTTGCTGTTTTTAGATTTTCAGGTCGCCGTCCTTGACCCAGCCGAGCTTGCGTACGCCCGCGTGGAAGATCAGTGCGAGGATCGCCGGCAGGACGAAGGAGATCAGGATGAGCCCCGTCCAGTCGAAGGCTGTGATAGCTTCTCTGGTGCCTGCTTCGATCTCTGCGACCCAGCCGGTGTAAACGCCGATCTGGCCGACGAGCCCGCAGGTGCCCATACCTGAGGAGATCGGCGCGCCGTTCATCTCCATCTTGAAGAGACAGGTGGCGATCGGTCCGGTGACCGCGGCTGCCAAGGTCGGCGCGATCCAGACGCGCGGGTTGCGGACGATGTTGCCCATTTGCAGCATGGATGTTCCGATGCCCTGGGAGATCAGCCCGCCCCACTTGTTTTCTCTGAAGGAGATCACAGCGAAGCCGATCATCTGCGCGCAGCAGCCTGCGACCGCGGCGCCTCCCGCAAGTCCTGTCAGACCGAAGGCCGCACAGATGGCTGCCGATGAGATCGGCAGTGTGAGGCACATGCCAACCACAACGGAAACGATGATTCCCATGAGGAACGGCTGCAGTTCCGTCGCCCACATGATGAGATTTCCGATATACATGGCCGCGGCGCCAATCGGCGGCGCAATGAGCCAGGATAAGAATACGCCTGCGCCGATGGTCACGATCGGCGTCACGAGAATGTCTATCTTTGTCTCTTTGGAAACTGCCTTTCCGATTTCAGCTGCGATGATTGCAATGAAGAGAACGGACAGCGGCCCGCCTGCCCCGCCGAGAGTGTTCGCTGCAAAACCAACCGATATCATGGAGAACAGCACAAGTGGCGGGCATTTCAATGCGTAGCCGATGGCAACAGCCATGGCCGGTCCGCACATCGCCATTGCGATGCCGCCGACTGTGTAGGACGTCTCCCCTACCGTCGCGACGGCCTTCGTCAGAAAGCCGATATTGAACTGGGTTCCGATCGTGTTCAGGATCGTTCCCACAAGAAGCGAACAGAACAGGCCCTGGGCCATGGCGCCAAGAGCATCGATACCATATCTCTTGAGGGATATCTCGATATCCTTCCGCTTCATAAAATTTTTTACTTTGCTCATTTCATTCCTCCGAAATCTGCGCTTTACTTACACGCATTTCCGACATATTATAACACTCTTGTCAAGCAGGGGCAAAAGCATTTCAGCGCGCTTTGCAAATCGCTTCATAAAGTTCAGCCGGAATGCTGCGCGCGCTTCGCACTGTAGAGCCCCCGTGGGCTTTGAGAAAGGCCAGCGGATACTTGTCCGGCGGATACTTCTCGATCAGACGGATGCGCATCGACTTCGTGTAGCCTTTGCTTTCCTTGAACATTCCGCGGTAAGGCAGGTCCGCTGCGACCACCTCGCACCGGTAGAGGATCGCGGAATACGGCGCGGAGCAGTAGATGTACACCTCGTCACCGGCTTTGACCTTCGTGTGCTGGTGCCACTCGATTTCTCCCTTGCCGCCCCGGAATCCGGCATCCACATCGTAGTACGCCGGATTGGACGGGATCATCCAGACGCCCGCCGCGCGGAGTCCGGTGCCGGCTGTGTTGCCTTTGCCTTTTGACGTGAGGGCGTGGCTTCCGCGTATCAGTTCCATGACCGCGTCGTCCGGAAGCGTGTCGTCCAGGATCACGCTGATCCAGTGTTTTTTGTTCATGTGCCAGGCCGGGAAGATGCCGGGGCGATCTGTGAGCGCCGGGATCTCATCGGGTGAGGCCTTGAGGTTCACGACCTCCACGATCTCGTCCGCATCGTGAGCGGCTGACAGCTCTCCGCCTGCCAGTTTCCCGTACGCCACGGTCAGAATCGCTCCAAACCATTTGCCGTTTTCGCGGCATTTGAAAGTTCCGTTTCCCGGATACTTTTCCCATGGAAACTCCGCGGTGACCTCGTATACTCTGTGGATCATGCCCTCGATGCGGTTGGACTGGTCAAAGATGAAACTGACGGGAATGAAACAGGCGTCTCTGACGCGTTCAAGGAAGGTCCTGTAATCTTCCCTGACCTGTCCCACGAAACCGCCGGTCTGCCCTTCGATCCGGATGGGAAGATACTCTTCCCCTGTGTCCAGATCAATAACGCGGCCGGTGACTTTGCCGTCTCCGGAAACCTCCAGCTCCGCCCGGAACTGCTCTCCCGTCAGGACTTCGGTACAGCGAAACACGCCGCTCTCCTCATGGAAACCGGCGCTCTGCAGTTTTTTGAAATCGGGTCTGCTTCTGCTGAAAACTTCTTCTGTGATCATGTTACTTCAATTATGTTACTTCCTCTTATGTTACTTCCTCTGGCCGCAGAGTATTCCTTCTTTTCTGAGCTGACACTTGTCTTTGAGGACGCATTCATCGCAGGTAGCGAGCCGGCCTGTGACCGGATGATCTGCCAGCCCTATGATAGCAGTAATAGATTTGGACGGACTCATCATGTAGCCTTTGCTTAAGGTGATGCCGAGCTGGTTTTCGGCGTCCAGAAAGTCCAGCACCTGCTCCTGCATCTCCAGGGGCGAATCCCCGTAGCCGGGGCTGAACCGGGACGTCATGTACAGAGGCGCTGTTTGGTTGCTCGCAAAGTCTGCGTCCGCCGCATCCGCCGCTGCGTCTGCTGTCCGTTTGGTCTGGGTCTGTGCGTCCGCCAGCTCTGCCCGAATCTGTTTCTCTGCTATGTTTGCAGCCCGCTCCGCCATGACGGAAGCGCCGCTGTCGATGACCACGCCGAGGGCGATCCTGCTGCTCTGTGTTTCACTGATCAGCCGGTCGACCTCGTGCCCTAGTGTGACTGCCATAACCACCATCCGGTCACATCCGTCCAGATGCTTTGCCAGGGACGCGCCGCGGACCGTCAGCTGCCCGGCATCCAGCATCTTATAGGTGAACGCAGGATCAGCCGCGTCATAAAGCAGGCTCTCCGCTTCATCCATCTGGATCTCGAGCCGCTCGAGGGCGGCGCGCATCTTCTCGTCCGATTCCGCCCTTTTCATATGATTCTCGCTGACGCCCATCAGCCTGCGCCATGAGCCGCGGTCGATTTTCATGTTGTCATCAAATGCCATCTTCATGTTGAAAGTATACTATATTTTTTGCCACTAAAAAAGACATGCGCTATAATGAACTTGCTATGAAAAACAAACTCACTACGGCAAACAAACAGGCGACAGAAAGCTTGATACAGGAAATTGCCCGGGCGGTCGACGCTGCCGGAGGGAAGGCCTATTACATCGGCGGATTCGTGCGCGACAAGTTGATGACCGTTTCCGGTACAGCCCCGGGGGCGGATGTTCTTGGCAAGGATATCGACATCGAGGTGCATGGTGTGCAGCCGGAAGACCTGCGCGAACTGCTCAGCCGGTTCGGGGAGGTCACCACCATCGGCAAAAGTTTCGGCGTTTACACGATCAAAGACCACAACATCGATATTGCTGTCCCCCGCAAGGAAAAGAACACCGGCCGGGGGCACCGGGATTTCGAGATCTACACGGACCCGTTTCTTGGTGTGGAGGCCGCGGCAAAAAGGCGCGACTTCACGATCAACGCGCTGATGCAGGATGTGCTGACCGGGGAGATCGTGGACTGCTTCGGCGGCCGGGAGGATCTGAAGAACGGGATCATCCGGCACATCGATCCGGAATCCTTTGTGGAGGATCCCCTGCGCGTGCTGCGTGCGGCACAGTTTGCAGCGCGGTTTGAATTCAAGGTGGCTGACGAGACCGTCGCGCTGTGCAGACAGATCGATCTGTCCGCCCTGCCCCGGGAGCGTGTTGCAGCAGAGCTTGAGAAGGCTCTGTGCAAAGGCCGGAGACCTTCGTTATTCTTCGAGGTGCTCCGTGAAATGGATCAGCTGGATTACTGGTTCCCGGAGCTTGTCAGCCTGATCGGACTGGAGCAGGATCCCATCTACCATCCGGAAGGCGACGTATGGACCCATGTCATGGCAGCGCTGGATAAGGCGGTCGAATACCGCGACCGTACGGCAGAGCCCTTCCGCTTCATGCTGGTCCCTCTCGTCCACGATCTGGGTAAGATCGAAACAACGGAAGAAGTCAACGGAAGGATCCACGCCTATCAGCATGATAAGGTCGGCCTTCCTATCGTGTCCCGATTCCTGCGCAGACTGACAAACGACGCCGGTCTGATCCGGTATGTCATGAACATGACCGAACTGCATATGCGCCCGAACACAGTCGCCTATGCCAAATCATCCATCAAAAAAACCAACCGCCTCTTTGATGAAGCGGTCAATCCTTATGAGTTGATTTTGTTTTCGACAATCGATATGATGTCCGAGCGGTATGAAGGTGAGCGCGAAGATAATATGGCATTCCTCCTGGAGCGTCTGGAGATCTACAGGGAATACATGTCCCGTCCCTATGTCACCGGACAGGATCTCATCGACGCGGGTCTTGCGCCCGGCGAGGACTTCAAGAAGATCCTCGCTTACGCCCACAAGCTCCGTCTGGCCGGGGTTCCGAAGGACGTAGCTCTGAAGCAGGTGCTGGCCTACGCGCGTAAATGCACGTGATGATTACCGCTCCCCTCTCTTCTTAGAAACCGTCTGGATTCCATTTGCCTCGACATGCTCATCCCTGCTCCGGATCGTGAAATCCGGTTTGGGCAGTTTTTCATATAGCGGGGCGTTCTTCAGATCCCGGTAGATATCCATCGGAGGGTCGAAGTACGGCAGCTGCCGCAGAAGCTGCTCGGTATAACAGGTCCCGTATTTTCTCGCGTCCCGGACTGCGTCGATATCCAGCGTGAGCGTCAGCGCGGCCGGATTGTCCCCGGCTTCATAGATCATGTGCCCGTCCGGCGCGGCGACCATGGAGTGGCCATAGGCGTAGCTGCCCAGCCATTCCCCGCACATGTTCAGCGAGATGAAATAGCACTGGTTCTCAAAGGCTCTTGTCTGCGGGATGGTTTTGCAAGTCTCATAGAGTCCCTCCGGATCCACTGCCGGACGGAACAGAATTTCCGCGCCCCGCAGCGCCAGGTTCCTGGAGATCTCGGGGAAGCACCAGTCGTGACAGATCATGACACCGACGGTGACATCCTTTTCCTCGATCTTGAATGTCACATACCTGTTACCAGGCGTGAGCCCTTCTTCTGCCGGCATGTACGGGCAAATCTTTCTGTACGTGTCGATCAGTCTTCCGTCCGGTCCGAAGATCGGCGCCGTATTGTACAGCACCTTTTCCCCGTCTTTCTCTGCACACTCGAGCATGGAACCAGGCGCCAGATACACGCCGTACTTCCGCGCCAGCGCGCCGAGCCGGTCTGTGACTTTGCCCGGGATCGTGTCCCCGGACATCTTATCCGGATTGTCCCGGAAGTACCGGCCGATTCCCATCTCCACGCCGAAGATGATCTCTGGCCTGTTCATTCCCCTCATCAGATTTGAGACATCCCGTTCGAGCCTGTCCAGACAGGTCTCGAAATCCATCTCCTTCCCTGTTCCCTGGATCAGCCCGACATTCAGATACGTCCTCATGGTTTTTCCCTTTCTTTTTGTTCAACTATTCTTTTGGTTCAACTCTTCTCTCGATCCAACTACAATTATTTGATGATCTTCTCCATCTCATAATCGATATCTTCATAGCCACTCTTCAGATACGCCTTCCGGCCTGCTTCCGAGGCATGCAGGAGCAGCATCGTAACGCCGCGCTTCTTCGCCTCGTCTTCAACCTTTTCCAGCAGCTGCCCGGCGATGCCCCTGCCCCGGTACTCGTCTGCCGTGTACACGTTTCCGACATACCCTGTGCGGCCTGTCTTGTTCCTGAACGACGGCGGGTAATCCGTGACGTGCTCCCCCACCTACGCCTTGCGGCTTAGAGGAGGGGGCTTCTCGTTCAAGACAGGCAGC
>JBGUKV010000115.1:0-30966 GCA_045114655.1 Candidatus Allocopromorpha sp.
GTGCATGAAGATCGGGATCAGTATGTTTCCGGTCCTGAGAAATACAGCAATGAAAAATATTCCTGCGAAGGTCGTGGCGATGCCCTGAGCAATTCCCATCTGGATGCTCGCACCGTTCGCAATATTTCCGATGTGCATAAGACCGAATACAAGCGCTGATAGGAGCACAAGAATGCCCACTCTTTTTTCGCTCTTGAAATATCTCATTCCGATAGGAACAGTAACTCCTCGGAATATCGTCTCTTCGTAAAAACCTGCGACAATTGCCATGCCAAAAGCCGCTGCGGTAGGTTTGAAATAAAAACCGCTGTCTGCAAGATTCACGAAATACGCCCCGAAGAACTTAAATGCAAAAGCCAGCCATACGAAAACGAGCCCAGTCGCAAGATGACTTGTCTTGAATACACCTTTGAACTCAGGAGCAAACCACCTTTTGAAAGCTATCAGAAAGAGTACAGCGAGAACGCTTAATGATAGGTTTTCTACTACCTCAGGAAGGCCAAGCAGTCCCGGTATAGATACAAATAGCAATGCGAGAGCTGCTGCCAGAATCATTGCAACAAGCGGCGCTTTCTCGCATAATGTGTGTTTTCTTGATTTTGCTTTCTTTCTCATTTTGATATTTCCTCTCCTTCAGAACAATTATACGATAAAGTGCATGCCAAATGGGCATTATTTTGGGATGTATGTGGAGATGACGGGAACGCGTATGCTTCGCATCCGCCGTCCTCGGCTCCCTTCTCAGTCGCCTTCGGACACCTCGCTGCTCGAGCGTCCACCGGACGCTCTCACAACGCTCGGGCCCTCTGGGAGACCTAACCCGACGAGGTACGAGGCGTTGGTAGGTCCCCTGCCAGGACCGCAGCGCTTCAGCGCGTGGCGGTCTACGGCTTAGGCTTCAATTCCCAGCTTCATAATGACAACAACGAGGGTCCGTTGGACCCTCGTTGTAGTCATGGTGGAGATGACGGGAATTGAACCCGTGTCCGAAAGCATTTTCACCGGAATTTCTCCGAGCGCAGTTTCCGATTTAAGTTTCGCCCTTCTGCCCGTCCGGAAACGAACTGACCGAAGGACTATCCCGTTAGTCCCTTATGCGGCCGGGATCACGCATAAGGTTTTCCTGCATGTTTGACGTCCGACACTGGGCCTGCAGGTGAACTCAGGCGGACGCGCGGGGCAGAACTAAGCTGCCAGTGCGAAATTATTGTTAGTTTTTGCGTTTATCTTTAACGGCCCTTTTTTACGAAGACTGGGCGACTTCGGCTCGCTTATCCAGTTTCCACACCCCCGTCGAAACCAGTGCATCCCCATATTTTAACGCGCTGTGCGCGGCGTTATCTGATTCTGTCTTCCGTCCGTTCAGCGGCTTTCTGTTCATATTCTGCTCTGACGGCTTCGATTTCCTCTCCCAGTTCATCGATCTCGTCCCTGAGGTTCTGCATCTTATCGCAGAACTCGATCAGGGCGCTGTCTTCCAGTTTGCCTTCCTGATACTGCTTGAAGACGTATTCCGCAAGTTTCCTCTTCGTAACGGTGTATTCATTCTTCAACTCGCTCCGTTCACCCTTGAGCTTGTTGATTTCTCTCATCTCATCAGCCTTATGCGCTGCGTTTGTCGCTGCCGATGTTGCTGCCTTTCCCAACTTGTCGAATAAACTCTGCATTATTTTCTCCTTGCCTGCTGCATTCTTCGCTCTGCATCCCGCTTCGCGATATCATGCCGTTTGTCGTAGTTTTTCTTTCCTCTCGCCACAGCCAGTTCGACTTTGGCTCTGCCCCGGTCGTTAATATACATCCGCAAAGGCACTAAAGTCAAGCCATCCAGTGTCTGATATCCAATCAGTTTCCGAATTTCCCTTTTATGTAGCAAAAGCTTTCTGGGCCGCAGCGGATCGACGTTGAACCTGTTCCCCTGTTCGTACGGACTGATATTCATCCCCAGGATGAACACTTCGCCGTTCCTGATTCTAGCATAGCTTTCCTTGATGCTGACTTTGCCTTGCCGAACGGATTTGATTTCCGTTCCCGTCAGTTCGATGCCAGCCTCATAGGTTTCTTCAATGAAGTAGTCACGCCTTGCTTTTTTGTTGTTTGCAACTAATTTCATCTCTATAATAACCCGATTTCATTGAATGGGAACAATCTGACAAAAGCCTTCCCCACGACGCTGTCTTCCTGGACCATCCCAACTTCCGGGCTTCTGCTGTCCAGGCTCACGGAACGGTGATCTCCCATAGCGAAAATCTCGTCCTCGCCGACTGTGAACGAACTGCCGTTTGGATATCCCCTGAATTCCGGCTCTTCCTGATAGATATAGTCTTCTGCAATCGGCTCGCCGTTTCTGTATACCTGGTCGTTCTCAAAGGAGATTTCATCACCTTCGACGCCGATGACCCTCTTGATTAGGAGTTTCTTGGAACCGTCTTCGTCATTCGTCAGATCCGAACGGAACACGATAATGTCGCCCCGCTCAGGATGATCCTTGAACTTGTAGGCCAGCTTGTTTACAAAGAGATAATTGTTCTCCTGCAGCGTATCCAACATGGATGATTCTTTGACGATCGTCGGTTTGATCACCGCCGTGACCGCCAGCACGATGACGACTGCTATGATGATATCTTTGATCAGATCCTTGATAAAACTTGATTTTCCGGATTTTTCGTTACTCATTATGTGTCTTTCCTTTTAGTTTCTCCCATGCCTTTTCGAATCCGGCGGGCAGCGGAGCATGTATTTCTTTATTCCTGAGTTCCTGCAGGACCGTATATTCTTCCGGTATTTCCCCGAAGACAAGTCTTCCTGCATGAAGCAGCTGCGTGGTCACGCCAAAGCGCTTCAGCCGCTCGTTCGCGGCGCGCCCTGCTTTTGTCACGGCATACTTGGAATCCCCTGCCAGCGGGAAGCCTTTGCTGGCTAAATGGACTCTGATCTGATGCGTACGTCCGGTCACCAGCTTGACTTCGGCAAGCGTAAACTGTCTGTCCGCGCTGTGGGCAAGCGGTCTGACCTCGGAATGCGCCGACTGTCCTGATTCAGATACACGAACTCTGTTCCTGCGCTCGTCTTTTTCCAGGCTGCCTGTAATGGTCATCTCCTTCGTCAGATCGCCGATCACGATCGTCTGATAGTATTTCGAAACATGATCCCTGTCCCGGATCAGCTTTGTCAGCTGTCTGAGGCCTTCCGCACTCTTTCCGAATATGACCAGTCCTGTCGTGTTCCGGTCCAGCCGGTTCACCGGCGAAGGTGTAAATGACTTCTCTTTGGAAGGATCATACTCTCCCTTATCCTGCAGGTATCCGCAGACCTGATTCATCAGGGTGTTCTTCTTCTCGTGGGAATCGCCGTGTGTCAGCAGACCCCATGGCTTGCAGACGATGAGAACGTCATCGTCTTCATAGGCGACCGTAAACTGCCGTTTCGCTCTGTGTTTTCCCGGATTCCGGGTCAGTTCCTTCAGCCTGTCTTCGTCAATATAAAGGCTGAGCACATCGCCCTCTTTCAGGACCGTGTCCTCTTTGGCGCGTTTGCCGTTGATTTTGAGGTCTTTGCGTATGATTTTATAAACAGCTGACAGGCTTGCTTTCCTCAGATATTTTCTGAGAAACCTGTCCAGCCGCTGACCTGCGTCATTGGAACCGATTTCGACTTTGACCATTATCCGTTTCTGCTACCCCTCCCATCGCGTTATTATACATAATAATGAGCGCCATTACAAGTTGAACCGCACAGATTGCACGTTGAACAATACTATATTATGTGGTATTGTATACATAATAATAAAAACATACACAAAAGATTCAACTATATTCATAATAAAATGAAAGATTTTTTCTACAAAAACAATGATATTATCGTCGTTCTGATCATTCTGATCGCCGCGGGATTCCTGATTTACAACCGGATCGGCATCATCATGGACTACCCGGCCAAGCTCGCGGAGCAGCAGCAGGCAAAGGCGCAGGCGGCACAGGAAATCGAGGACGGAGAAGCATTAGAAGACACCGAAAACGTCAAAGAAACTGACAAAAATCAGTAATCAATATACAAGGAGGAAATAATATGGCTTTAGTTACAACTACAGAAATGTTCAAAAAAGCGTATGACGGAGGTTATGCTATTGGTGCGTTCAATGTCAACAACATGGAAATCGTGCAGGGCATAACGGAAGCAGCCGGCGAACTTAACAGTCCGGTTATTCTTCAGGTTTCAAAAGGCGCCCGCGCGTATGCCAACCATACATATCTCGTGAAGCTGGTTGAGGCTGCAGTCCAGGAAAACCCTGATATTCCTATGGCTCTCCATCTTGACCACGGCGACAGTTTTGAAACTTGCAAATCCTGCATAGACGGCGGTTTTACTTCTGTCATGATCGATTGCTCTTCAATGCCTTTTGAAGACAACATCAAAATCACCAAACAGGTCGTTGATTACGCGCATGACCATGGCGTAGTAGTCGAAGCTGAACTTGGTACTTTGGCAGGAGTCGAAGACGAAGTATCTGTTGAGGCCGGCAGCGAAAGCTACACACATCCTGATGAGGTCGAGGAGTTCGTGACAAGAACTGGTTGCGACTCTTTGGCAATTGCGATCGGGACATCACACGGCGCATACAAGTTCAAGGCTTCACAGTGCACCCGCAACGAGGAAGGTATTCTGGTACCGCCACCACTTCGCTTTGATATTCTTGAGGAATGCATCAAGAGACTCCCGGGCTTCCCAATCGTACTCCACGGTTCATCATCCGTACCACAGGAATTCGTGAAAATCGTGAATCAGTATGGAGGCAACATGCCTGATGCTATCGGTATTCCGGAAGAACAGCTTCGCCACGCCGCAGAACTGGCCGTTTGCAAAATCAACATCGACTCAGATATCAGACTTGCAATGACAGCCACTATCCGTAAATATATGGCTGAGCATCCTGATCACTTCGATCCGCGCCAGTATCTGAAACCTGCCCGTCAGGCAGTCAAGGACATGGTCGCACACAAGATCAAGAACGTACTCGGATCCGTCGACAAGGCATAATCGACCGCGACGACGGACAATGCCCGAGGCGTCTTCCGCAGCAACGATTGAAATAGACTGTGACGGCCGTTGTCACCGGCGCTTTCCGCAGGAGCAGCAGCAATCACATACGAAATGAATAAAGAGAATAGAAAAATCCCAGACATGTTTGAGCGGTTTACCGCGAGTTTGTCTGGGATTCTATTCTCTATGAATGAGTATATGTGATTGCCTGCGACGAGGACTTAGCCCGTGACAATGGCCGTCAACAGATTATTTCGCGTCGTTGATCATTTTCTTCTTGAGATCCCACAGCTTATCCGACAGGTCTACGTAGTAGGTCTGCGGGTTCTCGAAACGTTTCATCTCGTCCCACATCAGATCCATCTGTTCAGCGCAGTACTTCTTGATTTCCTTGATGTCAGGGCTCTCATAGACTTTCTTACCGCCATCGAAAATGCGCTCACGCAGGTGCTTAGCGTAGAAGTTCGTGATGGTCTTCTTCTTCCAGGTCGCGTTCGGATCGAAGATCACGATGGAATCGCCGGATGGTGCTTCCTCTTCATCCAGTGCGATGATATCCGCCAGCATCCTGTCGGTGTCTTTGTCGAAGAGTCTCCAGATCGTCTTGAATCCCGGGTTGGTGATTTTCTCGACGTTTTCGCTGATCTTGATTTTCGGGATCATCTTCCCCTCTGTCTCCAGCGCAGCAAGTTTGTATACTCCGCCGAATACAGGTTCAGACTTGGATGTGATCAAACGCTCACCGACGCCAAAGGAGTCGATGCATGCGCCTTCGTCGAGAACATCCCTGATGATGTACTCATCCAGGGAGTTGGAGATGACGATCTTACATTCTTCCAGTCCTGCGTCGTCCAGCATTTTACGCGCCTTCTTGGTCAGGAAGGAAATGTCGCCGCTGTCGATTCTGATTCCCTTGTTCGGCGGATCCAGTTCTTTAAACACCTTGATCGCTGCAGGCACGCCGGATTTGAGAACATTATAGGTATCGACCAGCAGAGTCGCGTTTGTCGGATAAATTTCAGTATATGTTTTGAATGCCTCATATTCGTTGTCGAACATCTGCACCCAGCTGTGAGCCATCGTCCCGAGCGCCGGAGTTCCGAATGTTTCATCCGCAATCGTACAAGCTGTTCCTGCGCAGCCGCCGATATAGGATGCTCTCGCTCCGTAGATGGCAGCTGTCGTGCTGTGGGAACGGCGGGTGCCGAATTCCATGATCGGTCTGCCCTTGGCTGCACGTACGATCCTGCTTGCTTTTGTCGCAATCAAGCTCTGGTGGTTGACGAGAAGCAGAATCATGGTTTCCACGAACTGCGCCTGCATAACAGGACCTCTGACTGTGATCAGCGGCTCGTATGGGAATATAGGCGTTCCCTCCGGCACAGCCCAGACATCACAGGCGAACTTAAAATTCTTAAGATAATCGAGGAATTCCTCACTGAAGAATCCTTTTCCTCTCAGATACTCGATATCCTCATCTGTGAACTCCAGATTGTCCAGATATTCGATGACTTGCTCCAGTCCTGCCATGATCGCATATCCGCCGTCATCAGGGATCTTGCGGAAGAACATATCGAAGTACGCGATATCGTCCTTCATGTTCGCTTCGAAATACCCATTTGCCATGGTCAGCTCATAGAAGTCTGTGAGCATCGTCAGATTGATTTTTTCTATCATTTTGTTTTTCCTCCCGGCATTTTATGTTAGCCAAGCGGCCTCAGCAGCCCTTTGCTGTGCCGGCCGCACCTATTATTATAGCAATTTGCTCAGGAACTGTCCAGTATACGACCCCTTGGTCTTCGCGACTTCCTCCGGCGTTCCCTGGGCAACGATCTGCCCTCCGCGGAATCCGCCGTCAGGTCCCATGTCGATGATATGGTCTGCGCATTTGATCACATCCAGATTGTGTTCAATGACGATGACCGTATTGCCCTGGTCTGTGAGACGTCCCAGAATATCCAGCAGTTTCTCCACATCTGCGAAATGGAGACCGGTCGTAGGTTCATCCAGTATATACAGAGTTTTTCCCGTGCTCCGCTTCGACAGCTCTGAAGCCAGTTTGATACGCTGCGCCTCTCCTCCTGACAGCTGCGTGCTCGGCTGCCCCAGTTTGATGTATCCGAGGCCGACATCCTCGAGGGTCTGCAGGTGCCGCTTGATCGGCGGATGGTTCTTGAAGAATTCCAGCGCCTCGCTCACGTTCATGTCGAGTACATCGTAGATGCTCTTGCCCTTGTACTTGACCTCCAGCGTCTCCCGGTTATACCGCTTGCCTTTGCAGACTTCACAAGGCACATAGACATCCGGCAGGAATAGCATTTCGATTTTAATGATGCCGTCGCCGCTGCAGGCCTCACACCGGCCGCCCTTGACATTGAAGCTGAACCGGCCTTTGCCGTAGCCCCGAAGCTTGGCCTCCGGCAGCTGAGCGAACAGATCGCGGATGTTTGTAAACACGCCCGTATACGTCGCCGGATTCGACCGCGGCGTCTTGCCGATGGGCTTCTGGTCGATGTTGATGATCTTATCAATGTTCTGTACGCCGGTAATGCTCTTGTGTTTGCCGGGCCGATCCTTCGCATTGTACATCTCAGCTGCGACCGCCTTGTAGAGGATCTCGCCGACGAGGCTGCTTTTGCCGGAACCGGAAACGCCTGTGACACAGATGAACTTGCCGAGCGGGAATTTCACGTCGATATTCTTCAGATTGTTCTGGGCGGCGCCTTTGACCGTGAGAAACTTCCCTGTACCCTTGCGTCTCACATCCGGTATTTGGATGCTCCGCCGGCCGCTCAGGAACTGTCCGGTGATGGAACGCTCACATTCTTTGATATCCTCGACAGTACCCTGGGCAATCAGCTCTCCGCCGTTCACGCCCGCGCCGGGTCCGATATCGATGATCTGGTCTGCCGCATACATCGTCTCCTCATCGTGTTCCACGACAATCAGCGTGTTGCCGATATCTGTCAGCTCGCGCAAAGACTTCAAAAGCTTCTCGTTATCCTTCTGGTGCAGTCCGATGCTCGGCTCATCCAGAATGTAGGAAACTCCTACCAGTCCGGAGCCGATCTGGGTCGCCAGCCGTATCCTCTGGGACTCGCCGCCGGACAGTGTCATCGCCGCGCGGCTCAGAGTCAGATAATCAAGGCCGACATCGGCCAGGAACTGCAGCCTTCCCTTGATTTCCTTGATGATCTCAGCGGATATCTTCTCTTCTGTCGGTGAAAGATCCAGACTGTTCAGGAACTCCAGCGCCTCGGAAACGGAAAGATCGCAGAATTCCATGATGTTCTTGCCGCCGATGGTCACCGCCAGAAGCTCTTCCCGGAGTCTGCGCCCATGGCATGACGGGCATTCCGAGACATTCATATACTGCTCGATTTTGCCTTTGATCCATTCGGATCCTGTCTCCTGATACCGCCGCTCGAGATTCGGTATGATACCCTCGTAAGTGTGGCTCCTGTGCTGCACGAATCCGCTCCGGTTGGTGTAATCGTAAGTCAGCTCCTCATCGCCCGATCCATAGAGCAAAACCTCCCGGAACCGTTTGGGGAGCTTGCCGAAGGGTTTCGACAGATCCGCCTTGTATTTGTCCGCAAGCGCCCGGATCACCTGCCAGTAATAGCTGGTGAATTCCATGGTCGCAAAGGCATTCACGAGGGCTTTATCCATAATGCTCTTGCTCTGATCCGGGATGAGAAGATCCGGATCTACCTTCTGCATATAACCAAGGCCTTTGCACTCCGGGCAGGCGCCAAGTGGGTTGTTGAAAGAAAACATGCGCGGTTCGATCTCATCGATACTCACGCCGTGCTCCGGACAGGCAAGCGAGGTGCTGAAGGTCCGCTCTGTTTCTTCTCCACCCGGCGGTTTCACAATAACCTGCACCAGACCCTCGCCGTGCTCGATGGCAAGCTCGCAGGCTTCCGCCAAACGGCTTTGGATTCCGTCCTTGACCTTGATCCTGTCAACCACGATCTCGATGGTGTGTTTGAAGTTCTTATCGAGAGTGATCTCGTCTTCTTCAATGTGCTTGACTTCCCCGTCAATGCGCACGCGTGTGAAGCCTTCTCTCCTCACACGGTCGATGATCTTCTCGTGGCGTCCCTTACGCTGACGCACCACAGGCGCGAGGATTGTGAGACGTGTCCCCTCCTCTTCCAGCATCAGCGTTCCGACGATCTGGTCCACAGACTGGCTGGATATCTCCCTGCCGCAGATCGGACAGTGCGGGATGCCGATGCGCGCGTACATAAGCCGGAGATAGTCGTAGATCTCCGTTACAGTGCCCACCGTCGATCTCGGGTTGTGGTTCGTGGACTTCTGGTCGATGCTGATAGCCGGGCTGAGCCCTTCGATAGACTCGACGTCGGGCTTTTCCATCTGGCCCAGGAATTGGCGCGCATAAGACGAGAGGGATTCCATATACTTTCTTTGTCCCTCTGCATAGATCGTATCAAAGGCAAGAGATGACTTGCCGCTCCCCGAAAGACCGGTCAGAACCACCAGTTTGTTCCTTGGAATGGTCACGTCCATGCTCTTAAGATTGTTCTCTCTGGCGCCCTTTATTACAATATCTTTACTGAATTCTGTCATATTATTATCCTTGATTCTGAATGATTGCTTTTGCGTCTACATTCTTGCTCTGTATTCAAATACCAGGTCACGCAGTTCGGCAGCCCGTTCGAACTGAAGATCTGCAGCGGCCTGCTTCATCTCCTTCTCAAGCTTGCCAACGTAATCCCTAAGCTCTTTCTTGGTCAGTTCGTCCGGTTTCCGTCCCTTCAGGAAGGAATCGTATCCTTCTGCATCTTCTGCCTTTGCAGTAGCTTCAATGACCTGCCGTATACCTTTGCGTACGCTGGCCGGCGTAATGCCGTTGGCTTTGTTGTATTCGTCCTGTTTTTTGCGCCGCCGTTCCGTTTCCTTCATGGCAGCATTCATGGCTTTGCTGATCGTGTCGCAGTACATAATGACCTTACTGTCAACATTGCGTGCCGCCCTGCCGATGGTCTGTATGAGTGAGGTTTCTGTCCGCAGGAAACCTTCTTTATCTGCGTCGAGAATCGCAACCAGTGATACTTCCGGGATATCAAGGCCTTCCCGGAGCAGATTGATTCCCACGAGCACGTCAAAAACGCCCATGCGCAGATCCCGGATGATTTCCATACGTTCCAGCGTATCCACTTCGGAGTGGAGATATCTGACTTTGATTCCATTGCTCCGCAGATAATCTGTCAGGCTCTCGGCCATTTTCTTGGTAAGTGTCGTTACCAGAACACGTTCCCCCTTGGCCGTGACCTTATTGATTTCTCCGATCAGGTGGTCGATCTGGCCTTCGCTCGGGTGCGTCTCGATCACCGGATCCAGAAGTCCTGTCGGCCGGATGATCTGTTCTGCGCTGATCCCTCCGGACTGTTCCTTCTCGTATTCAGCCGGCGTCGCGCTGACATAGACGATCTGCTGGACCAGATCGTTGAATTCCTCAAACTTCAGCGGACGGTTGTCCAACGCCGAAGGAAGTCGGAATCCGTAATCCACAAGGGACTGTTTCCTCGACCGGTCGCCGTTGTACATGGCCCGCAGTTGCGGCAGCATGACGTGGGATTCATCGATCATGATAAGGAAATCGTCCGGGATGTAGTCGATCAGAGTATAGGGACGGCTTCCCGGAGGCAGTCCCACCAGATGTCTGGAGTAGTTCTCAACACCTTTGCAGGTCCCGATCTCACGGAGCATCTCCACGTCGTACCGGGTCCTCTGTTCAATACGCTGGGCCTCGATAAGCTTGCCTCTGTCCTTGAACCAGGTGATCCGTTCCTTCAACTCCTCATTGATGGTCTGCGTGGCGCGCTCGATCTTCTCCGGACTGGTCACATAGTGGGATGCCGGGTAGATGGCGACGTGCTTCCGCAGCCCCAGGATCTCTCCTGTCACCGGATTGATCTCCTTGATGGTCTCTACCTCATCGCCGAAAAGTTCGATGCGGACAGCGTTCTCCGCGCCTGCAGGATAAACGTCGATCGTATCGCCCCGCACGCGGAACGTCCCGCGCTCAAAGGCCATATCATTTCTCGTGTACTGGATATCCACCAGCTTGCGGAGAAGCTCGTGACGGTCCTTTTCCATACCCGGACGGATGGAAATCACCTGATTCTCATAGTCGATCGGGCTGCCCAGTCCATAGATACAGGACACGGATGCCACAATGATAACATCCCGGCGTTCACTGAGCGCCGCAGTTGCCGAATGCCGCAGCTTCTCGATCTCAGCGTTGATATCCGAATCTTTCTCAATATATGTATCCGTGGAAGCAACGTATGCTTCCGGCTGATAATAATCATAGTAGGACACAAAATACTCCACCGCGTTGTCCGGAAAGAACTCCTTGAACTCCCCGTGGAGCTGCGCCGCCAGTGTCTTATTATGTGAGATGACAAGTGTCGGTTTCTGGACCTTCTCGATGATCTTCGCCATCGTAAAGGTTTTGCCGCTTCCTGTGACGCCCATCAGCGTCTGGGAACGTTTCCCGTCCATGATCCCTCTGGCGATCGTATCGATTGCCTGAGGCTGGTCTCCCATCGGTTCAAATTCTGAATATACCTTGAAATCAGGCATCGTTACGATTCCTCCTCAGTATGCGGATCTGAGTCGACCGACTCACCTTCGAACGGCTCATACCGCACATTCCGATTGATTATACCACAATCGGACTCTACTTCCTTTTCTTTTTGGCGAAGGGCTTCCTCTAATCCGGTGACTGCCGCAAAAGGCATAAACTGTTTGGCTCTATCACTTCTGTCCACTCTTGTGTCCCCCTATCTGCATATTGCGCTCTCTCGTCGTCGCCTCCGCCTTGAAATTCACGCCCTTCAGGATCGCATTTTTCCCAAATTTATCTTTGATGGCCAGTTCCGCCTCCTGCAGTTTCCGATCCTTTTCCAAAACTTCTTCCTGCGGTCTGCTTTTGCCTTTCTCTCGGATCATATCAAACAGATTCATCTGTCTTGTCCCCGTATCTTCCCGGACATTGTTGCAGGAAATGTTCACTCTGCGTATCATCCTGCTGTGATCCATGATGCGGTCATAAAGGGCCACGACTTCCGGCACCATTACGGATTCTTCGTTGCTTCCGCCTTCGAAGCGCACCGTTCCGCCGTCCCTGTGACCGTACCGGCCGAACCTGCCGCCCGCCGCGTCAGCTCCGCCGCCCGGCTGCGATGACTTGGCGTATCCCACGGAGATCGTCACCGACTCTGCTGTCACCCCTTTTTTGACAAGATCCAGGCACATGAGATCCATCATCTCACGGATGATCGTCCTGCCCTCTTCGAAGTTATAGTCCCGCATGAGCACCTGCCCGCTGGTCAGACTGTGATCCTTCGGCTTGTATGCTTTGATATCCGCCATGGTCACCGGTTCCCTGCCCCAGGCGTGATCGATCAGCAGCTCCGCATCCACGCCGAACATCTTGTACAGAAGTTCTTCATCCGTCTGGGAGGCTTTTGCCAGTTCTCCCATGGTATAGATCCCGATCTTCTCCAGTTTCCGGGCCGTTCCTGCGCCGATCCTCCAGAAATCCGTCAGGGGTCTGTGATCCCATAGTGTCCGCCGATACTTTTCCTCATCCAGTTCCCCGATGAAATCCTCCGCATGTTTGGCTGTGATGTCCAGAGCAATCTTGGTCAGATACAGATTCGTCCCGATCCCACAGGTGGCCCTGACACCGATCCCTGTGGTGATCTCGTTCATGACTTTGACAGCAAGCTCACGCGGCGTACAGCCGTAGACATGCAAATAGTGCGTCACATCAATGAACGCCTCATCGATGGAATAGACGTGGATATCATCCTTCGAAAACCATTTCAGGTAGATGCCGTAGATCTCCGCAGCGTAGTCGATGTACTTCTGCATCCGCGGCTGGGCCATGATGTAGTCGATGCCGTCCGGAATCTCGAAGACCCTGCACCGGTTCTTCACGCCCAGCTTCTTCATGGACGGCGAGACCGCAAGACAAATCGTCTTATCGCTGCGCTCCGGATCCGCCACAACCAGGTTCGTCGTCATCGGATCCAGCCCCCGCTCCACGCACTCCACCGAAGCGTAAAAGGATTTCAGATCTATGCAGATGTAGGTGTTTTCTTCGCTCATGCTTACATTATACGAACACATGTTCCTTTCGTCAAGTATGTTATGCAGGCAAAAAAACGACCCGTTGATTCGGGTCGTTTGAGGTTTCGATTTTGGTCAGGTCCTACAGCACGCCTATAATTGCTTCATAGAGATCGTCGAACTCTTCGAAGGCCGGATACTGCGGATAATCCTTCTTGATCTGCTCCGTGGTTCTGAAGAGGAATCCTGCCTTGCTTGCCTGGATCATTGCCAGGTCATTGAAACTGTCCCCTGAGGCAATGGTGTTGTAACCGATGGTCTGCAGAGCCTTGACAGTGCTGAGTTTTGATTTCTCAACGCGCATGTGGTGCTTCAGAACTTCACCGTCCTCTGCGACTTCCAACGTATTGCACATCAGTGTCGGCCATCCCAGCTTTCTCATCAGCGGCTGGGCGAACTGCTCAAATGTATCGCTCAGAATGAGGACCTGCGTCTTTTCGCGGAGCTTGTCGAGGAATTCCTTCGCGCCCGGGAGCGGGTCGATCTTGGCGATGACCGCCTGTATCTCATTCAGACCCAATCCGTGCTCTTTGAGAATGGCGATTCTGTATTCCATCAGCTTGTCATAATTCGGCTCATCACGGGTCGTTCTCTTCAGTTCCGGGATTCCCGACTCCTCTGCAAAAGCAATCCATATTTCCGGTACAAGTACGCCTTCCATATCCAGGCATACGATATTCATTCTGTTCTCACTCATTGGTTGTTCTCCTTAAAGCAGCGTTTCTTTAATACATTGACGTAAAGGATTATAGCAAATAATCCTGCGTACGACAACGACTTACTTCACTTTGATACGGTTTCCTTTGTGCTTGACATTGTACTCACCGATTTTCATAAGGGCTTTCTGTGAAGATACTAGGTTCTTGTGGGAGGAGGCCCCCATTACAATGGAGATATAGAGTCTGCCGTCGTATTTCCAGGCGTTCGCGTAACAATAGCCTGCCGGCGGATTGTATCCGCTCTTGATTCCGATGGATTTTCCGTTCTTGATCAGCGCGGTGGACATGCCTCCCATTTCCACAGTGTATTTTTTCTTTTTCTTCAGTGTTTTGAAGGTATAGGATTCCTTCTTGACGATGCTGCGTAGGTTATCATATTTAGAATTCGTCATGAACTCTCTGCCGATCAGCGCCTGATCGTAAGCTGTCGAGTGGGTTTTGCAGTGCCAGTCGCCGAACGCGTACTGGAATGTTGTCTCCGTTGCGCCGAGGCTTTTTGCTTTTGCTTCCATCAGAGGCGCAAACTCCTTCTGGGTTCCGCTTACGCCGCAGGCCGCCGCCGCTGCTGCGTCGTTGGCAGATTCCATCAGCGTCGCATGCTCCAGATCCTTCATGTAGACCACGTCGCCTTTAACAAGACCCATACCGCTGCTCATCTTTCTCGCATCCACGGCTTCCTGAGTTATCGTGACCTTTGTCTTATCCTTGGCACGGTCATCTACGACCATCATCGTGACCATCTTTGTCATACTGGCGATTTTCAGATGCTTACGGGCATTCTGAGCATAGAGGACCTCGCCGGTCTTCCCGTCCATGATGATAGCCGCCTTTGCATTGGCGATTTTGTTGTTGATCGTAACTGTTTTCGATGCCTTTTTGTATTTTTTGTACACGGGGCATACGATTTTCCATTTAGAGCTGGAATACGCTTTCCAGAGTTTTGGATATTTGATTTTGACCTTGGCTGTCTTCTTGTTCGCAGTCTTATATGACTTCTTTACGATCCATTTGTCCTTGTACGAGTCATAGAAATACAGTTTCACAGTCCTTCCGTATGCAGGTGAAACGGAAATCGTGTCCTTGATCGTCTTCGTATAAGACTTGCTGTGCTTTGTTTTGACATCCTTTAGCGTTGTCTTGACCGTTGGAGCAGGCTTTGGCGCCTGCGTCGTCGTGGTAGGCTTCGTGGTCGTCGGCTGCGGCGCTTCCGTCGTCTGAGAATTCTCAAACAACTGTATTGCATCCTCCGGCTGAGATTCCTCTGGAAGCTGATTGTCACCATCCATCGGCTGTTCACTGTCTTCCGGCAGTACCGCATCAGCGGGCTGCTCCGGTATGATCGGCTGTGTGGGATCATATTCGTCCAACTGGCCGCTTTCCGCCTGCGGGTCTTCCGACAGCAGATCATTTTCCAATGCAAAAGCACCCCAGGGCGCTGCTGGAACGGCTGCGGTGATCAGTACAAGTGATAGTGACATGATAATAATAAGTTTCTTTTTCATGCGTTCATTATAACAAACAACCTGCCGGGCAGGCAGGTTGCTTAACAATCTTTCAGAATTCTATTTTGTGCAGAACTGCTCTATGGAAGTTCAACAGGCGTGATTGTTTCGCCATCCCACCACGGCTTGAATTCCTTCACCGGGGGCTGTTCCTCATAGAACGGATCGTCCCATACGATTCTTCTCTCGATGGTGATTTCGAGTTCAGCAGCGTATTCCAGATACTTGTCGTTAGCAGCTTCAGTCAGTTCAGCGGATGAAATGAATCCTGTCTGATCCAGTTCATCATTGACAAACAGCTTCGTGAAGAGGAATCCGCCCTGTCCTGTCAGATACTGTTCGCCGGTCACGCCGAACTTCTCGAAGGATTCCACAAATCCCGGAGCGAAGAGGTGTGATTCCACACGGACATCCTTGCCATCCTTCTTACCCATTGCTTCACATACGAACGCGCCTGTATCGGATACAAGACCCTCGTCGATGATTTCCTGCACTTCGTGTGCAAAACGCGGCGGATGCGGCAGTGCCTGAAGAATGGCGTTGTGTGTATTGACCATCTGACCATCTACTTCGACCGGTTCTCTCTTGAGCAGGCCGGCTCTTGCCAGAGGCTCTGCGAACTCGATTCCTACGCCGCCGTATTTGAAGTATGCATTCTTACAGCCCTTGAAGAGATCATCTGCTCTCATGCCTACATAAAACGGCTCATCATGCGCGTGCTCAACGAATCTGACCGGATACCCCACATAATCGATATTCCTCTCGATTGGCAGTGAAAACGGTTTTGTGTTGACCATTTTGCCGTCGATCCATGCGACAGGCAGGTCGTCCATGTCAGCCAGCGCTGTGACAGGTGACCACCAGTACGGCTGGAATCTCTTGGCTTCCACGCCTTCATATACCATCATGTAGATGGAATCACACTCATCGATATCCTTCATGGTATCTCTGGCCACGACGCACATGGTTCCCGGTGCGGATCCGGTACCCATGATGCCCAGGATTCCTGCTTCCTTGAACTTCTCATTGTATTCGGTAAGCAGTCTGTACATGCACTTTTCCCAAGTATCTTCGAAACCTTCCGGTGCTGCGAAATCCTGATAGTTTACCTTGGCTTCCAGGCATGCGTCGATAACGTTTTTTCCGAATGCCAGCGGCAGAGCGTTGACAACAAGGTCACAGCCTTCTACCAGTTTGACCACCTGGTCCTTCTTGGACGCGTCGCAAAAGTATCCTTCTGCCTTATTCAGCTCGCCCGCCAGTTCCTTCGCAGCAGCCTCATCATAGTCTGCACAGATGATCTTATCTACGTTTGGCTCCAGGTCCAGTCTCTTTGCAACGGTCGTTCCCTGTGCGCCTGTTCCTAATACTAGTACTTTCTTACCCATAAAATCATATCTCCTTTGGTTTTGTCATTTTGTTTTGACGGTTATGTTTTTCTCTATAAAAATTATCTCCCACTCTCCACGCAAAGGCTATAGCCGTTTTTTATCAGTATTCTATAAAATTAACTAAAATTTGACTACAAGCATTATATATGTTACATTGACATCACAACGTCACCATACAAATGATTATCATACAAATAGGAATAGGCTTTAGCTTTTATGATACTGAAAGAATACAAACTAAATTACAAAGGCGATCTGCCCTTTCAGGCGGTGCTTTCAAAGGTGTCAAACCTGATTCCCCATCGGCACGAAAAAGAGCTTGAGCTTGTGTACTGTCTGGAAGGCACGGTGCATTTGGAGGCTGCAGAACAGAAACAAACGCTGCATGCCGGCCAGCTCCATTCTATTGATTTTGGGGATATACATTGTCTTTGGTCCGACGATGACAACACAACACTCATATTCCATCTGGACCTGACGCGCATGCCGAATTGGGAATATCTAAGGAATATTTTCTTCGCATGTGAGGACAACCATCTTTACCCATACCAGAAGGCTGCCATGAACAGTGTAAAGGATTTTTTGCTCTCCCTTTCTCATGAGTTTTTTGCAGATGATCTCGATGATGCAGAACGTTTCTCGAGACCACTTAAGGAACTGACAGATCTGCTGCTCAAATACTTCAACTGGTTCAATTATGAAAACCATGATGAACACATGAACGTTGATTTGTTTGAGCGTTTCTACCGTGTGCTCAGCTACTGCATCGATAATTACCAGAAGAAGATTACCGTTTCCCAGCTTGCCGCGCAGGAAAATATCAATCGGAACTATTTCTCACAGTTTATAGGCAAAAGCATCTTCTCCAGCTTCAGCAATATGGTGAATTATATCCGATGCTGGCACGCTGAAGAGCTGCTCCTGACAACAGATATGCCGAATGCCGAGATTTCCTATGCCTGCGGCTTCAGCGATCCCAAATACTTCTACTCTGCCTTTAAGGATCTCTGGGGATGCACGCCTTCCGAGCACCGTCAGCAATACGAAGAATATTATCAGGAATGCCTGCGGGACCCGGTCAACAGAAAAAACGAAACGACATTGGATGACCGGACGTCTGCATTGATTCTGAAGGACTTTATCGCCCAGTGGCATCTTGACAAGACCTTTGAATCCGTACAATAATAATCAATATTCCGATTTTAATAACTAGATTAGGAGAGCATCATGAAAATTTATGAAAAGTGGAATTCTATTAGTCTGATCATCCGGATCGTGTGCGGTATGATCATCGGTGTGATTCTAGGGCTTCTGATCCCGCATGCGACCGGCATCGCCATTCTCGGGGATCTGTTTGTCGGCGCGCTGAAAGCAATCGCGCCGATCCTGGTGCTTGTGCTTGTAGCCTCTTCTCTTGCGAACGCCAGAGGCGGGCACGCCCACAAGTTCCGCACCGTTATCCTCTTGTACCTGCTTAGTACCATGGCGGCATCTGCGCTGGCAGTCATCGTGAACTTCCTGTTCCCGACATCCGTTCCGGTGGAAGGCGTCACTGCTTCTGAAGAATTCGTGGCGCCGAGTGGGATGTCTGAGGTCATCACCAACCTGCTGAAGAACATCGTTGCAAATCCAGTGGATGCGGTCCTCAACGCCAATTACATCGGCATTCTCTTCTGGGCTGTCATTCTCGGACTGGCGCTCAAGCGTTCCTCAGACGGAACGAAGCGCTTCCTCGACGATCTGGCAGACGCCATTTCAAAGATCGTGCGCTGGATCATCAGTTTCGCGCCGTTCGGGATCCTTGGTCTGGTGTTCAATTCCGTTTCTACCAGCGGCATTGATATTTTCGTCACTTACGGGCATCTTGTCGCTGTGCTTGTGTGCACCATGCTGCTTGTTGCCTTTGCATTAAATCCGCTAATTATCGGACTGTTCCTGCGGCACAACCCATATCCGCTGATCTGGAAATGCATCCGTACCAGCGGCGTTACCGCCTTCTTCACGAGAAGCTCGGCGGCGAATATTCCTGTCAACATGGAACTGTGCGAAGAGCTGGGGCTCGATGAGGACATGTACTCTGTTTCGATTCCCCTCGGCGCCACGATCAATATGAGCGGCGCGGCAGTCACCATCACAACATTCTCACTTTCGGCAGCCTATACGATGGATATTCCTGTATCCATCGGTATGGCCATCGTTCTCAGTTTCGTGGGAGCATTCTCGGCCTGCGGCGCGTCCGGCGTTGCCGGCGGATCTCTCCTGCTGATTCCGCTCGGCTGCTCGCTGTTCGGCGTAGCGCCGGATGTCGCCATGGCCTTTGTCGGCGTCGGATTCATCATCGGCGTGATCCAGGATTCCATGGAAACGGCGCTGAACTCCTCCGGCGATGCGATTTTCACCGCAACCGCCGAATTCAGAGAATGGAAAAAAGAGGGGCGTGCGCTCCCTCTCTGATAATGATCTGACATCTGATTGTTTATCACAGCCGGGAAAATCATTTGGTTTTCCCGGTTTCTTGTTTTATTTCCTGTTTTACTTCTTTCATTGCTTTTTTTGCTTCTTTTGATTCTTTGAATTCCTTCTGCACTTGTTCCCACTTTATTTCAAACTTATGCGCCAACTCGCCTCTGTGGGTGAGTCTGTAATGACCGAGCTTTCTATGAGCCGACCGCACCTTGCCAATGCCTCGGTTATAGAATTTATATCCCAGGACGCCCGTCCAATGCTCCTTGGCTTTTCCGCTCCTGGTCTCTTCCCTCTCCGTGCCGGAGGCCTCGATTTTGGCTCCGCTGATCACTGCGTTGATAAAGTCATTGTTGCATCTGATCTCCGCATCGATTTCAGTGCAGGCCATGCCCAAATACTCCGCTTTGTGCGCATCGGTCCCCGCAACGCCCGGCAAATCGTACTTCGCCGCCAGCTCACCCGCCAGCTGATTGGATACAGGAGACTCACAGGTGTTGAAGACCTCGATAAAATCCAGTTCATCGATCAGATCGTAATTCATGATCGTAAATCCCATTGCTGAAGAAGAAGCCGCTCCGAAAGGATGCGCCAGTCCTAGTACGCCGCCGCAAGAATGCACAAGGTGGATGAGTTTGCGCAGACGCATTCCCCGGATGTGCAGCAGCCTGATATACATATCATCCGGCATAACGATCAGAACATGCCCGGCGTCCTTCGTGTCATATTCTATTCCCCGGATCACCGTAAAGTTTTCAAACTCTTCCTGCAGTTCCGGCATTGCACGAAGCCTGTCAAAGGCCTTGCATCCCTTATAGGAATTGTGGTCGGAGATCATGAACCCGTCATAACCCAGTTTCCTGTATTCGCTGATGTATTTCAGTATGGATACTTTTGAATCCAGTGAGCCCTCTCTTGTGTGACAATGTAAATCGAATTTCATTTCACGTATACCTTTCTATATGAACGACTGATCGAAATTGACAACGATCTCATACTGGCTGCCTTCTCTTTTGACAGCGTCCTCCAGCTGCTTGCGGATTTCTTCTCTTGATGCTTTCATCCCCGGTGTGAGCACCAGATCAAATATGATGTTTGTATGGGTCGTTCCCGGCACAACACGCAGATCATGATAACTCTCAACGCCGTCGATATCCATAATGGTCTTCGCGATCACTTCCTGCATTCTGATCCTTACGGGATCGTCGAGCACGATAGGATCCATATGGCAGGCTGCGTTGATGTTCATTTGCTCGTCCAGCTCCCGCTCGATCTGATCGATCACATCGTGTATCTCCAGAATATCACCGCGAGAATCCACTTCCGCATGAAAAGACGCGAAGGTCCTTCCCGGTCCGTAGTTGTAGATGACCAGATCATGCACCCCGATGACTTCCGGATGGGACATGATGATACGGTGCATCTCGTCAACAACCTCCCTGTCCGGCGGCTCTCCGAGGAGCGGATCGATTGTCTCCCGGATCAGGCTGACGCCGGAATACAGGATGAACAGGGAAACGATGCATCCCATATACCCGTCCAGATCATAACCGGTGAAATGATGCACCAGCATGCCGATCACAATGATGATACTGGTGATTACATCGTTCCGATTATCCGTACCCGCCGCAATGACCGGCAGGGAATTGATATGTCTTCCTGTCGCAATGGTGAACAGCGCCTGAGACCCCTTGAGCAGGATCGCAAACACCATGAATCCCACCATGAGCCACGAGAAATCCGTTGGCTGGGGGTGGATGCATTTGTCGACAGAGTTCTTAAGTAATTCGAATCCAACGATCAGAACGATTGCTGAGACCACAAGACTGCAAAGATATTCCACCCGGGCGTGCCCATAGGGATGATTTTTGTCGGCAGGCTTTCTGGCGATCCGCGCGCCGATCAGCGTGATCAACGCGGCGACAGAATCCGCCATATCGTGAGCCCCATCCGCGACCACTGCAATAGAATGGATCCCCAGACCCAGAATGATCTTCACAACACAAAGAACACTGTTCACAACAATGCCCAGCGTTCCCGTCAGCTTCGTATACCGGCCTCTTACCTCCGGATCCTTGTAATTCTCATAGTCCTTAACGAACTTCCTCCACAAAAACTCTTTCATCACGCCCCCATTATACCCCATCCCCGCCCAAGTTGCATTCATTAAAGTCGCATTCATCATAGAAAAAGACCGATAGGCAGTAAGCGAGGCGGCTTCCGCAAGAGCTGCTACGATCACAGGCGAAATGAACAAAGAAAACAGTAAAAACCCGGAGACTGTCTGAGCCGTCAGGCGAGTTTCTCCGGGTTTTCTGTTTTCTGTGAATGAGCCGTAGTGATCGTCAGCGATGAGGACTTAGCCTCGCTTACTTCCTATCGGCCTTTATTTCTTTTGAATGCTACTTACTCAAGTACTCATCCATGGACGCCGCGGCAACTTTGCCCGCACCCATAGCCTTGATAACAGTAGCTGCGCCTGTTACAGCGTCACCGCCGGCGAAGATGCCGTCACGGTTTGTAGCAGCTGCGTCATCCGTTCCGATGCCGCCTCTCTTGTTGGCTTCCAGCTGATCCGTTGTGTCGAGGATCAGTGTGTTCAGCTTAGTTCCGATGGACATGATGACCATGTCGACAGGAACTTCGAAGTTGGAGCCTTCGATTGGAATCGGTCTTCTTCTGCCGGAAGCATCCGGTTCGCCCAGTTCCATCTGAACGCATTCAATAGCCTTTACATTGCCGTCCTCGTCGCCAAGGATCTGAACAGGATTGTGCAGCAGTTTGAAGATGCATCCTTCCTCGATCGCGTGGTGAACTTCTTCTGCTCTTGCAGGCAGTTCTTCCATGCTTCTTCTGTAGATGACATATACTTCGCTGGCTCCCATTCTCTTCGCGCATCTGGCAGCGTCCATCGCAACGTTTCCGCCGCCGACAACTGCGATTCTGTCACCGTGCATGATCGGAGTATCATATTCCGGCAGATACGCCTTCATCAGGTTGATTCTTGTCAGATACTCGTTCGCTGAGCAAACGCCGATCAAGTTCTCGCCCGGGATGTTCATGAAGGAAGGCAGTCCTGCACCGGTTCCGATAAATACGGATTCAAATCCTTCTTCTTTCATGAGTTCATCGACGGTGATCGCTCTGCCGACGACTGCGTCTGTGACGAACTTAACGCCTTTGGCTTCCAGTTTGGATACTTCAGCAGCTACGATTTCCTTTGGAAGTCTGAACTGCGGGATTCCGTAAACCAGTACGCCGCCGGTCTTATGCAGTGCTTCGAACACGGTAACTTCATAGCCTTTGTTGACCAGATCTCCGGCGCAGGCCAGTCCTGCCGGACCAGCTCCGATGATTGCAACCTTGTGACCATTGGACTCTACAGGAGGTATTTCCTCATCACCGTAGTGTGCCGCATGCCAGTCAGCAGCAAATCTTTCAAGTCTTCCGATGGCAACAGGCTCACCCTTTGCACAGCGTGTGCAGACACCCTGGCACTGGTTCTCCTGCGGGCAGACTCTTCCGCAGATAGCCGGAAGTGAACTGTCTTCGGAAATGATCTGATACGCTTCTTCGAACTCGCCGATTGCGATCTGTGCGATGAAGTCAGGAATCTTGATATTTACAGGGCATCCTGAAACGCAAGGCTTTTTGCGGCACTTGAGGCATCTCATGGCCTCTCTGATCGCCATTTCTTCAGTGTAGCCTTCTGCGACCTCCAGGAAGTTTTTGTTTCTAACGTCTGGTGCCTGTTCAGGCATCGGGTTCTGTTCTTTTACGAGATTAATCATGGTAACGAACACCTCCTGTCAATCTGCATACATGTGCTCTGTCCTCAGCTTCCTGATCCTTGTAGTAGTTGGATCTCTTGATGAGGTCGTCCCAGTCTACCAGTGATCCGTCAAATTCAGGACCATCAACACATACGAACTTGTCTTCTCCGCCGATCTTGCATCTGCAGCCGCCGCACATTCCTGTGCCGTCGATCATATATGCTGTCAGAGATGCAATTGAGTGGATGCCGTAGTCAGCTGCCATCTTGCAGGTGAACTTCATCATCATCGGAGGTCCTACTGCAACGATTTCATCATATTCTTTACCGGATTCGATGAGCTCCTTCAGCTTATCTGTAGTGAATCCCTTTTCGCCGTATGTACCGTCGTCTGTCATCATGTAGAGGTTGTCGACGCCGGCTCTGAATTCATCTTCCAGGATTACGAGGTCTTTGCTCTTGTATCCGCAGATCATGTCAACTTCCACACCGTGATCGTGCATGCCGCATGCGAGCGGGTATGCCAGGGCGTTTCCTGTGCCGCCGCCTACGACGCAGACCTTCTTGAGGCCGTCCATGTTGGTCGGCTTGCCAAGCGGTCCAACAACGTCCAGAAGGTATTCACCCTCCTGGAGCTGTGACATGAGCATTGTTGTTCTGCCTACTGCCGCGAAGATCAGGTCGATCGTTCCGGCTTCGGAATCGTGTCCCGCCATGGTGAGCGGAATTCTTTCACCGTATTCATCGGTGATCAGGATAACGAACTGTCCCGGTTTTGCCTTGCGAGCTACGAGAGGAGCTTCAATTACAAGCCAGAACATGTTATCGTTCAACTGTCTTCTTTTTACTACTTTAAACATTGAATCTACTCCTTTCTCTAGTTATTCTCAAGGCTCTTCTTCTGCTCAACCAGTTTCCTGTATCTTTCCATCGCGAATCTCTCAGATTCTGTGAAGAGTTTTTCAGCTCTTTCCGGATTCTTGAGCTTCAGTGAGTTGTATCTTACTTCGCCCATCAGGAAGTCTTCATAGTTGTCTGTTGGAGGAGCACTGTCGACGGACAGCGGATTCTTCTTCTCAGCAACTGCTGCCGGGTTGTATCTCAGCAGGTTCCAGTATCCGGCTCTGACCGCATCCTTCATCTCGAGCATTGCCTTGTTCATACCCTTCTTGACGCCGTGGTTGATACATGGAGCGTAGCAGATGATCAGGGACGGACCATCGTATGCTTCTGCTTCCTTGATTGCCTTCAGTGTCTGTGCCGGGTTCGCACCCATCGCTACCTGGGCTACATATACATAGCCGTATGCGATCGCAATCTGTGCCAGATTCTTCTTTGTGACAGCCTTTCCTGCTGCAGCGAACTGTGCAACGGCTCCGATCGGAGTGGACTTGGAGGACTGTCCGCCGGTGTTGGAGTAAACTTCTGTATCGAATACGAGCACGTTCACGTTCTCGCCTGACGCCAGTACGTGGTCGAGTCCGCCGTAACCGATATCGTAAGCCCATCCGTCACCACCGAAGATCCACATGGACGGCTTCGGCAGCATATCCTTGTTTTCTACTACATATACAGCATCTTCGTCGGACTTGCCTTCACAAGCGGCTGCAAGCGCATCGCCCATCTTGCCTGCGCAGTCTGCGCAGTCCATATTGTCGAGCCATGCCTTAGCCGGCTCAGCAAATTCAGGTTTTTCAGCCAGTCTTTCGACGACGTGCTTCATTTCTTCTCTTCTGGTCTTAACTGCGATCGCCATGCCGTATCCGAACTCAGCGTTGTCTTCAAAGAGTGAGTTGCCCCATGCAGGGCCCTTGCCTTCTGCGTTCACTGTGTATGGACAGGATGGTGCTGACAGGCCCCAAATGGAGGAACATCCGGTTGCGTTCGCAATGAACATTCTCTCACCAAAGAGCTGTGTGACCAGCTTAGCGTACGGAGTTTCTCCGCATCCCGGGCATGCGCCTGAGAACTCAAGCAGCGGCTGCAGGAACTGTGACTTCTTGACATTTTCGTCGCTTCCCAGTTCCTTCTTCGTTCCAACTTCGTGGAAGAGGAAGTCGAAGTCTTTCTGTGCAGCATCCTGGTTGGTTTCTCCGTCGACCATCTCCAGAGCCTTGTTTCTGGCAGGACATACGTCTGCACAGGAACCGCATCCGGTACAGTCGAGAGCACTTATGCCGATGGAGAAGAACTTGCTCTTGTCATCCTTGAACGGAACAGCGATGCCATCGAACTTCTCAGCTTCTTCCGCGTCCATGACGAACGGTCTGATGACTGCGTGCGGACATACATAGGAACACCAGTTGCACTGCATGCACTTGGTTGCATCCCACTTCGGAATATCGATAGCGATGCCTCTCTTCTCGAATGCAGCGGTTCCGGACGGAACAGCGCCGTCAGCCAGATCCTTGAACACGGATACCGGAACATCGTCTCCGTACATGCCGTTGGTCGGCTTCAGTACGTTGTTGATGTAATCGGTGTGCTTCTGGTCTCTGCCTTCTGCCAGTACCTTCGGGATGTCGCCTTCGGTGTCAGCCCACTCTGCAGGAACTTCTACTTTGTGAACGCTGTTTACACCGGCGTCAACAGCAGCGCAGTTCATATCAACGATGTTCTGGCCTTTGCGTCCGTATGTCTTCTTGATAGCGTCCTTCATGTATCCTACTGCATCATCGATCGGCAGGATGTTCGCCAGTTTGAAGAATGCAGCCTGCAGAACAGTATTGGTTCTGCTGCCGAGGCCCAGATCTTTCGCGATCGTAACCGCGTCGCAGGTGTAGAAGTTGATATCATTCTGCGCGATGAATCTCTTGACGTTTCCGGGCAGTTTCTCGGAAAGTTCTTCATCGGTCCATGGACAGTTGAGCAGGAATGTTCCGCCCTTCTTGACATCCTCGACCATGTAGTATCTTTCCAGATACGCAGCCTTGTGGCAGGCAACGAAGTCAGCCTGCTTGACATAATATGTTGAACGTATAGGCTCGTCTCCGAATCTCAGGTGTGAGATCGTAACGCCGCCGGACTTCTTGGAGTCATACTGGAAGTATGCCTGTGCGTACTTATCCGTGTTGTCGCCGATGATCTTGACGCTGTTCTTGTTGGCGCCTACGGTACCGTCAGCACCGAGTCCCCAGAACTTGCAAGCGACTGTGCTGTGCGGAGCAACGTCAGGATTCTCGCTTCCCTGGATGGAGAGGTTCGTTACATCGTCTTCGATGGACAGTGTGAATTCCGGCTTCGGATCATCTGCCCAGAGGTTTTCATAAACGGCCAGCACATCACCCGGCTGTACGTCCTTGGAACCAAGACCGTATCTTCCTCTAGCAACGAATTTGTCTTCGAATTCTGTTCCCTTGATTGCGGAAAGAACGTCCAGATACAGCGGCTCTCCGATTGCACCCGGCTCCTTCGTTCTGTCCAGAACGGCCAGTTTCTTCACTGTTGACGGAATCTCAGCAACGAAGTGTTTCGCGGAGAACGGTCTGTACAGTCTGACGGAGAGGAGTCCGACCTTCTTGCCCTTAGCTGTCAGGTAATCAACAACTTCCTCTGCACAGTCACAGATGGATCCCATTGCGATCATGACTTCTTCTGCATCAGGTGCACCATAGTATTCATATGGCTTGTACGGTCTGTCTCTTTCGACTCTTTCGCTGACTCTGTTCATGCAGTCGATAATGACGTCGATCTGTTCTTCGTAATTCTGGTTGCATGCTTCTCTGTGCTGGAAGAATGTCTCAGGCTGTTCCGCTGATCCGATGGCGTGCGGGTGGTTTGGGTTCAGAGCGTTTGCCTTGAATCTCTTGACCGCATCCATGTCCAGCATTTCCTTCAGCACGTCATAGTCCCATGTGTAGATTTTCTGCTGCTCGTGGGATGTTCTGAATCCGTCGAAGAAGTGCAGCACAGGAACCTTGCCTTCGATCGCGGAAAGATGTGCTACAGCCGCCAGGTCCATGACTTCCTGCGGGCTTCTGGAGCACAACATCGCGAAACCGGTCTGTCTGCACGCCATAACGTCGGAGTGGTCTCCGAAGATGTTCAGTGCATGTGTTGAAATGGTTCTTGCGGCAACGTGGATAACTGTCGGTGTTTCCTCTGCTGCCAGTTTATACATATTCGGGATCATTAGGAGCAGACCCTGTGACGCGGTGAATGTCGTTGTCAGCGCACCTGCTGCGACAGCACCGTGTACAGCACCTGCTGCGCCGCCTTCTGATTCCATTTCTACGACTTTGACTTCTTCGCCAAAGATGTTTTTCCTATTCACGGACGCCCATGCATCTACGTTTTCAGCCATGACAGATGATGGTGTGATAGGATAGATTGCTGCTACTTCTGAGAACGCATATGCAACATGTGCAGCTGCAGTGTTGCCGTCCATTGTTTTTCTAGCTCTCATTCTGCTATCTCCTTTCATCTTAATTCTCTGCTGCCAGTGCTTCGCGCTGGACGTAGTTATATTCAGGCACCTGTCTCTCTGCGAGGAGTCCTCTGGAGCAGACATACTGGCATACGCCGCAGTTCACGCACTTATCGTGATCGATTTCCGGATGTCCGTCGACCATTTCGATAGCACCCTGCGGGCAGTTGTCTGCACAGTCTCCGCAGCCGATGCAGCCCTTGAAGCAGACTTCCATTCTTCTTTCCGGATCAGCTTCTGACTGACAAGCAGCCTGCTTGACGCCGATATACGGAACCATCTGGATCTTGCCCTTCGGGCAGGCTCTGTAGCAGTCTCCGCAGCCAACGCACTTGTCTGTGTCGACCTTGGCGATTCCGAATTCAACCTTGATTGCATCGTATCTGCAAACCTTGGTGCAGTCGCCGAATCCCAAGCATCCGTATTCGCATACGTCCATGCCGTCCAGATCGATCTTGGCATCAACGATTTCCGAACAGCTCTCGTAGCCGGCTTTCTCAAGCTTGTTGTGACCAACGCCGCCGCCTGTACATCTGACGAGGGCTACTGTTTCTTTCTCCTTTGTAAGATTATGCAGTGTATCTACGATGATCTTCTTTCTGCACTTGACTGCGCAGGTTACGCATCCGTCGCACTTGCTGTAGTCGATGCGGGCAAATCTGCCGTCAATCTTGTCGCCATATACCATCTCAATGGCGTCCTTCGGGCATGCCAAAGCGCAGTCTCCGCATCCGATACACCCGTATCCGCAGGCTGCGAGCGTTTCCTTTTCGTCTGCTTTTGATGAACATGGGATGAAGTTGGTTGCGTCTGCAGGGATCATCTCGATGATCTCCTGGATACAACCGGAGATGCATGCCTCGCATCCGGAGCACTTCTCTTTGTCGATGATGATCTCACCATCTTCCAGAGACATGGCCTCGAACTTACATCTGTCGATGCAGGTTCCCAGTCCGATGCATCCGTACTGGCATTCATCTTTCGCAAAGCCTGCTTTCTTAGCTGCATCACAGCTTTCACAAGCAGCCGCTGCGAAACGTTCCTTTCCTGCTGAGCATCCTGCGCATTTGACGTGAGCGATCATCGGCTCAACTTCTACAGGCTCTACTCCCAGGATCTGGGCAATTCCCGCTACTGCCTCACTGTCTGCTGCAGGACACAGCGTGATGTTTCCGCTCTCCGCAATTGCCTCGGCGCAAGCCTCGCAAGTCGGACAACCGCATCCGCCGAATCCGCCGCAATCCACGCCCGGCAAGAGCGCGAGAATCTGCTTAGCTGATTCCATTGTCATAGTTGTTATCCTCCACTAATCGATGTTTTAACTGCTGATTGTATTTTGTATACATGTTAGAACAAAATATAAAGCGCTTCCGATAGTTCGTTAAATTTTTAACGCCTCTGAACTATTCCAGCGCTTAGATTATTTTACCACTTCAACCGTTGGAGTCAAGCCATTTGCGGCTATTTCTTTTGTTCTTTTTTTCGTCCAAAACCAAGAACTTTGTTAAAGAATTAACGAGTCCTCTCCTTTCGTTTTTCATCCATGAGTCCGCTTCTGATGAGCTTGTTCAGCATAGTTGATCCGCCGATCAGCCAAAGAATGTCATCCCTCGCCAAAATCGTGTCAATATCGGGGCTTACGATCGGCAGAGCTCCCCTCTCGATTCCTACAATCGTAGCACCAAAGGCCTGTCTGAGACCGCAGTTCCGTATGGATTTCCGAATGAACCTTGAATTGCCGTCCAGTTGGATCGGCACGCAGACCAGTTCTCCTTCCTCGGGAACGCCCTCGAAACGCTGGCCATACATGAAATCCTTAAGGGTCTTTGTTTCTGAATCCGTATATTCAATGGCGTCGTCTTTCTCTAAAATCATGGTGCATGCGTCCAGCTCATTCCTTGTGCCCAGCATCTGCAGTATGTCGCCGTACCGGATGATTTCATCTGCCGACGGCATATTCACATACCCTGCCTTGCGGATGATGCGGATGATCGTCACGTTAAAGTCCCGCCGCTTTGTGAATTCAACAATAGACTTACTGAAGTCAGGATCCGTGATCTCAAACTCGTCCACATACAGAGATTCATTCAGCCACCGGTAGCTTTTGCTTCTTGTCCTGTCTTTCTTGGCCTTATCCAGCGTCCGTTCAGAGAAGTTGGCAACGAAGCGTTTCTCCATCGCTATGGTAACACCGTTCAGCCATGCGGAACGTATGATGAAAATGATTGGCACGGCAGCGATCAGCACCAGGATCACGAATGGGATATGGAAGATTTTGCGCAAAACCAGAGCAATGAAGCATGCACCAATCAGCGCCCGCAAGGCTCTCATGGTAATGAGCGGCAGATGATTTGAGCGGTGCTTGACCCAGAGTTTATAGAACAGTGTCGTATTTGAATCGAACATGACGTTAATAACAGGCAGCATCATGAGAATGATCACCGCAGCGGAAAGAACATTACCGGCAAATACCGATCCGCTGATTCCTGCAATATATGGAATCAGGTGTCTTGTTCCCGCCCAGTAGAACAGGAACAGGATCGAGGAACAGATCCCTGTCCTAATGCAGACTCGTTTGATGTACTGGTTCCAGTCGCTGTCCTGAGCGTCTCGTGTCTGATTCTCTGATGTGTTCCGCCGCAAGGCCATCCTCGCCTTTTTCGGAAGTCTTTTGTCCAGGAACTTATAGGCCTTTTCGGCGTTTTTGATAAACAGAGGGGTCAGGAACGATGTGATCACAGACACGCAGACGATGATCGGATACAGATAATGACTGATGACGCCAAAACTCATGCCGAGCGTCGCAACGATAAACGAGAACTCACCGATCTGCACCATGCTGAAGCCGCCCCGGATTGCGGTGTGCAGAGACTGCCCCGACAAGAGTATTCCGATGACGGAGAACATCATCTGACCCAGGATCACCACAATCGTTACAATGATGATCGGCACAATGTATTCCAAAAGCAGACTCGGTATGATCATCATCCCGACGGAAACGAAAAAGATCGCTCCGAAGAGATCCTTGACCGGCTTCACAAGGTACCGGATCCTGTCAGACTGCACGGTTCCGGCAAGGATCGAGCCGGCAAGGAATGCTCCCAGGGCTGACGAAAAACCAATAAGATTGGCGATCACGACCATGAGAAGGCAAAGCCCCGCTGAGACGATGAGCACAAGTTCATCGTTGAGCAGTCCCGTTATTTTTTTCAGAACGGAAGGAATAACATATACGCCAATGAGGATCCACGCCACCAGGTAAATCAACATGATGAAAACCTGCTGTGCAAGCGCGATGCCGGAAACATTCCGCCCGATGGAAATGGTCGACAGAACGACCAGCATGAAAATACCAGCCACATCTTCAATGACAAGGGCACCCAAAACCATCTGCGCGAAAGGTTCCCGCGTCATATTGTATTCTTCATAGGATTTCATTATGATCATCGTTGAGGACATGGAAAGCATGCCCCCAAGGAAAATG
>JBGUKV010000116.1:0-7418 GCA_045114655.1 Candidatus Allocopromorpha sp.
AAGGCTGTGGTGCTGGCCGACTCTGAAGACTATTCTGTCGAGACAATCGGATTTCTTCACTATCCGCCGGTCGCAAAAGCAGGGAAATATTCAGGGTTCATGCAGGCCTTTGAAGATTATGGAGTAAAAGAAGTGTACTATGGCCATATTCATGGCGAAGATGGATTCAGAAGTGCAGTGCAGGGAGAATACTACGGGACCAGATACCATTTGATCTCTGCGGATTACCTGAACTGCAGCTTGCTGAAGATCCGTTAGGAAAGTGAATGACGGGAAGGTGACTGGAAATGAGAGCGATGATCATAGTGTTGGACTCACTCGGTGTTGGGGAACTCCCCGATGCGGAAAAATACGGAGACAGAGGCGCTGATACCCTTGGGCACATCCTTGACAATTACCCCCTCGATATTCCGAATCTGCGCAGTCTGGGACTGAGCAATATCGAGCGGCCGGAGGATCCGTCCGGAAAGGTCGCAGGCGGAAGACTCGCGGTTCCTGCTCCGGAAGGGGTATACGGACGCCTGGCGGAAAAATCAGCCGGAAAGGATACGATCACGGGGCATTGGGAAATCGCCGGCATTGAAACGAAGGTGCCGTTCAAGACCTACCACAACGGCTTTCCAAAGGAGCTGATGGACGAGTTCGAGAGACAGATCGGAAGGGGATGGATCGGAAACTGTGTCGCTTCGGGGACCGAGATCATTGAGCAGCTCGGCGCGGAGCACGAAGCCACGGGAAAGGTCATTGTCTACACTTCCGCCGACAGCGTGTTTCAGATCGCAGCGAATACGGCCGTCGTCCCCCTGGAGGAACTCTATCGGATCTGCACGATCGCCCGGCAGCTTTTGGTGGGTGAATATTCCTGTGGGCGTGTGATTGCGCGTCCTTATATCATTGGTACGGACGGGAAACGGACCCGGACTGCGGACCGGCATGATTACGCGGTCTCTCCGCCGGAGAAGACCATGCTCGACATCGTCTCAGACGCCGGGTTGACTGTTTATTCTGTCGGCAAGATCCGGGACATCTTCAACGGGCAGGGCGTGACGGAGGCTGTCCATACAGAAAGCAACGACGATGGCGTTACAAAGACCATCGAAGCTTTACAGAAGGATTTTGATGGATTGATTTTCACGAATCTTGTGGATTTCGATTCCAAGTACGGCCACAGGAGGGACCCCGTCGGCTACGGGAAGGCAATCGAAGAATTTGACATGCGGCTTCCGGAGATCCGTTCCGCAATGCGGGAAGATGATATCCTGTTTCTCTGTGCTGATCACGGAAACGATCCGATCCATACCGGTTTCGACCACACAAGGGAGCACATCTTCTGTCTGGCCTGCGGTGGGGCGCTGCAAAAGGGAATCGACCTGGGAACGAGAAGTTCCTATGCGGACATCGGCGCGACGGTCGTCGAATATCTGACCGGGAGGAAAGACGCAACTCCGGTCGGGGAGAGCTTCCTGGAGCAGATCATACAGTAATTCTGCTGCGTTTCATTAACAAATTTTAATAAACAAAAGCCCTCGAATCGTTGAAGGAGAGGGCTCTTTTTTTGTACAATTAATGTGTGTAATCATTGTTATCGGAGGAAGTGTTATGAGAAAGAAAATCATATGCTTTGCCTTATCTGCCATGCTCATCCTGACATTCATCCCGCAGATCACATTTGCGGCTGAGGATGATGCCATCGATATGGCTGAGGGAGAAGAGATAACAACAGAGGCGCAGGAAGAAGAGCAGACTGAAGTTCCGGAAGAGTATCTGTCAGAAGAGTCTCTGAGCGAAGAATCAGATCAGGAAGACTCTGTTCTGGACGAGTCCGGTGAGGAAGATCCGGATGATGAAGAATCTGACGATGAGGATATAGACGAGGACACTTCAGAAAGTGAGTATAGCGGGGTAATTACTGGTTTTGCGCCCCTGGAAACAGATGAATACTATTACGAAGGAGATCCGGAAGAGGGAGAACTGACAATCAGCCTGCCGTCGGACCTCAGTGTTTACTTGAACGAAAGCGACGAAGTCACTGAGATCCCGGTTACCTGGGAAGCGGTTGAGGACTTTGATAGTACGGATTTCTATTTCTATTCCATGAAACCTGTTTGGGAGGACGGGATCGTTCTTTCCGAAGATATGGATGAACTTGTCGATGTTCCGTGGATCACGGTCTACAGACAAGAGCCGGATAATGCCGACATCGAGCCGATCATGACAGAAGATGAACTCGATCCGCTCTACACAGAAGAGGCCGGGCCGGTCGATCCGGAAACAGGAGAACCGGTCGAGGTCGTGGACGAGATTGGTGAAGACACGGATACCGAAGATACCGAAGAAGCTGAGGATGCTGAAGTATTGCTGGAGATCGAATCGGACGAATCAGATGACGCAGATGAGTTAGACGAGGCGGACGAGGTCTCCCTCAAAGCTTTTGTTTGCGAAACAGCGGGTGATGTGATTGACGCCGTGACTGAAGAAACGTATGCAGATACAGCTTCCAATACAGCGGCGATCTACAAGTACCTCACACAGACCATGGGCCTGAATACGGCAGCTGCCTGTGGCGTCATGACCAACATCAACGCCGAGAGCGCCATGAGCCCGATCAACCTCCAGAACACATATAATTCCAGATTCGGTCTGTCCGATTCAGAGTATACGAAACGCGTTGACAAAGGAAAAGGCAGCTATAAAACAAGCGGCGGCTCATCCAAAAACTTCAAGACAGACAGCGGCGGCTACGGTCTTTGTCAGTGGACTTCTTCCGGAAGAAAAACGAACCTCCTTAACAGAGCTCTTTCACAAAAAACATCCATCGGCAATATCAATATGCAGCTGGGATTTTTGAATACAGAACTGAAGAACTATCCTTCGGTTCTGACGACCCTGAAGAACGTACCGAACAACGCTGCAGGTGCTTACATCGCGGCAGCTGAGTTTTGTCTGGTATTTGAGGCGCCGGCCAACACAGTCAGCACCGCAGCCTCAAGAGGCAAGACCTGCCTGTCCAAGTATTGGAAGACGTATAGTGGAGCTTCGGCCAGCGCTTCCGGTACGTCGTTCTTATCGCTGTGCGGTTATTCTTATCCGTCCGCGATCAAAAAAGGCAAGGGAATGGATGTGACGGGGTATGCCGTCTCCAATTACAATGTCACATCTCTTACAGGGAAAATCATAAACAGCAGCGGCAAGGCGGTTTATTCCAAGACTGTACACCCGGGCACTACAGCTTACAGGATCGGTCATCTCGATGATGCGATGAAATTCGCCAAACTGAGCCCGGGCAACTATACCTACAAGCTGACGGCAAAAGACTCCAAAGGAAAGACTGTGACGGCAACGCACAAATTCAACGTCGCCACCACGAATACCACTACGAAGGTCCTGGGCTTCGCAACAGTGTCCAAACCGGCGTCAACCGATGCGACATCTGCCAAGCCGGTTTCAACATCAACAACAACCGCGAAACCTGCTGTGAAGGTGAAAAAAGCTTACTCCGGAACATTCCCGAAACTTCCGAAACGCGGATATTTCAAGAAAGGCGATAAAGGGAAGCAGGTCAAGAATCTGCAGAAATTCCTCAAGTGGTACGGCTATAAGATCAGCGTCGACGGCAAATGCGGAAAGAACACCATCAAGACCGTCAAGAAATTCCAGAAGGCTGTCGGCATGAAGGCGACAGGACGGTTTGGCAAGAAGACCTTGGCCAAGGCAAAAGCCGTCAAGAAATAAATCGAATCACAGTTCTGGTGAATTAGTCATTGAAGTCCGGCGGGATTTAGGTTATACTTAATCCCGCTGTTGATATTTATATTGGGAAGCGTATCGAAGTGGTCATAACGAGCCGCCCTCGAAATGCGGTTGTCCTCCGGGGCACGTGGGTTCGAATCCCACCGCTTCCGCCAAATGAAACACCCCGCCTGTGGCGGGGTGTTTCATTTGATGGGAAGGGATTCGAACCCGAAGGGCGCGAGCGTAAAGCAGAACAGGCCGGAAATTTATCACAAATTGCCATACAATGTGTTGATGAGAATAGTTGTACAAATTTTCGCACAATTATATTATAATATGCAATAAGAGTTATATTGCAGGAGTAAATTGCGGGAGAGTGTACACTGCTGATTTGAACAGGAGGAAACAGTTATGAGGTTATTTGTTGATACAGCGAAGGTCGAAGAGATTCGAATGGCAAATGAAATGGGTGTGATCTGCGGGGTTACGACCAACCCGTCTCTGATCGCTAAAGCGGGAAGGGACTTCAATGAAGTTATTCAGGAAATCACAACGATAATCGATGGACCGATCAGCGGGGAAGTTAAGGCAACGACGACAGATGCAGAAGGCATGATTGCAGAAGGCCGTGAGATCGCAGCGATCCATCCCAATATGGTCGTGAAGATCCCAATGACAACGGAAGGACTGAAAGCAGTAAAAGTGCTGTCTGCAGAAGGCATAAAAACCAATGTCACGCTGATTTTCACAGCAAATCAGGCACTGCTTGCAGCCAGAGCAGGAGCGACATACGTTTCACCGTTCCTTGGCAGACTGGATGACATTTCGGTTCGCGGCGTAGACTTGATCCGAGAGATTGCAGAGATTTTCCGTATTTCGGATATAGAAACTGAGATCATCTGCGCGAGTGTTCGTAATCCGATGCATGTGACAGACTGCGCTTTGGCCGGCGGTCACATAGCAACCGTTCCGTTCAAGGTAATTGAGCAGATGACACATCATCCGTTGACAGATATCGGCATCGAGAAATTCCAGGCTGACTACAAGGCCGTTTTTGGAGAATAAGCCAAACTGTTTGAATTGTCCCGGCGAGCAATCGCCGGGATTTTTTTCTGTCCATGAGAGATTCCGGATAGCAACGTGTTTTACAGACATTTACAGTATCCGTTCCGATATCGTATAATCAAAGAGATAGAAGAAAGGACAAAAGAAAATGAGAAAAATACATTGTAAAGTAACACAGATACTGATTTCATTATCGCTGGGTCTTGCCTTGTTGTTCGCTTTTGCTGGATGCGGAGGGAGCAGTGACAGCAGCGGCAGCGCAGAAACACCTGAAAGCGGCGATGCGTCAGAATATAGTTCTGATGTGATCGCTCCGGGAACTGTCATCCGTTTCGAGACGAAAGACCTTGAAGGCAACCCGGTGTCTTCTGAGGAACTGTTCGCAGAGAACCAGGTCACAATGCTGAATGTCTGGGGAACCTTCTGCGGCCCTTGCATCGGGGAAATGCCCGAACTCGAGGCGATCAGTCAGGAATATGCCGGGAAGGGAGCTTCCGTCGTCGGACTGGTCTGCGATGTGATGGAAGAGGATGACAGCTGTCTGCAGGACGCCTTTGATATTATTGACGATACGGGCGTGACGTATCCAAGCTTATATTGGAATGACACGATGCAGGCGCAGATGAATGTTTCAGCTATTCCGACTACGATTTTCGTGGATTCAGAAGGTAAAGTGCTGGGCAAAGCGATCATCGGAGCCGATCCGGGTGCGTACAGGACTGCGCTTGATCAATATCTGTCAGGAGAAGAGTAAATGATGAAATACTATTTCATTCTGAACCCGGAATCAGGAAACAAAAAGCATAAAAACGATATCCTGCGTGAGATCCGTGACACCGCGCGGAAAATCGGGGAGGATTTTGATGTGTATTTCACGAAATCACCGGGAGACGCCAAACGGTATGTCCGTGAAGTATGCGAAACCCATGCAAAGGCCAACACAGGGACCAAACTTGAAACGATACGGATCATCGGATGCGGCGGGGACGGCACCGTGAATGAACTTGTAAACGGCGCTTTTGGATTTGAAAATGTGGAAATCGGTGTGATTCCACAGGGAACCGGAAACGACTATATCCGAAACTACGGGGAGCCAAAGCAATTTCTCAGTGTAGAGAATCAGATGCTGGGTGAGAGCAGACCAAGCGATCTGATCGAGTTCCGGACAGAGGCCAATGGAAACGAAATCTGTGCATACTGCGCAAACATGTTCAATATAGGCTTCGACTGCAATGTGGTCCATATGACCGATAAAATCAAGCAATGGCCTGTTTTCAGCGGTTCTATGGCATATCTGGCGTCCGTGTTCATCACCCTCGCAGGAAAGAAAGAGACGAGTCTTCGGATCGAATATGAGGACGGCTCCGTCTACGATGATAACGTGCTGCTCATTTCCATTGCCAACGGATGCTTTTGCGGCGGCGGCATCAAGGGGGTTCCGAGGTCAGTCCTCGACGACGGGCTCATGGATGTGAGTCTGGTCAGAGGCGGCGTGACACGGCGTTATTTCGTTAGTTTATTCCCCAAATATCAAAAGGGGACCCATCTGGAGGATCCGCGCATACAGGGTGTGATCGATTACAGACAAGAAAAAGCACTGACCGTCACGGCCAATCAGGGACCGCTGCAGCTGTGCATCGACGGTGAGATCCGGACATGTGGGAAAGTATCATTCCGTGTCGTGCCGAAGGCTATACGTTTCATTGTCCCGCATGGTCTGTAAAACAAGACAAAAAATAAAAATGGCGCCCCCAGCCGGAATCGAACCAGCAACGCATCCTTCGGAGGGATGTGTTATATCCATTTAACTATGAGGGCGCGTTTGACGCGATGGGACTATTGTAAACGCAACAGACAAAAAAAGCAAATCATATCTGCAAAAAATATGCTATCATTATGAATAATCTATAATGAATAACCTATAAAAGATGAGAGGATTCCGAAGATGACAAGAAAGATCGATCTGATCGTATTTGACCCGGCAGGCAATACCACACTAATGGTACTCACGCCTGTTCAGAAAGAAGAATACGCCGAAGTAGCCAAGAAACTGTTGGAAATCGACTTTGGTCCGGAGTGCAGCTGGCGGGATGTCGCTTACGGCGAGCAGGTATCCTATGTGCTGGAGGGAAATGCTCCGCACATGGATATGTGTGGACTGGAGTTTTGCGGCAACGCGTCCAGATCTTTTGCATACTACAGGGTCATGTTCCTTGGAGAAGGGGAAGACTCAGGGGACGGCATGAAAAAGATCGAAGTCAGTGTCAGCGGCTGTGATCACCCATTGACAGCAGTGGTTGATCCTGCAAATCAGGATTCTGTTATTCAGATGCCGCTGCCGGCAGAGGTCCGTATGATCGATACTGCCCCGGCCGGCGTGGAAGGGGAGCACCCCTTTGTTATCTTTGACGGAATATCACACCTTGTGATCAAGGGAGAAGAGCCGGACGCCGACAAGTTCGCCCGCATCAAGGATTACTTCTATAAGGAAATCGACCCGGGCATGGATGCTTTTGGAGTCATGTTCATCAATGAAGAGAAGGACCTGATGTCCCCAGTCGTTTATGTACACGATGTGGACACCACCTATTTCGAAGGCAGCTGCGCTTCCGGTACTGCGG
>JBGUKV010000117.1:0-11585 GCA_045114655.1 Candidatus Allocopromorpha sp.
GACATCTATATTGAGCGCGAAGACGATGCGGAAACGATCCCTGTTCAGGATGACTGCGGCTCGATCCTGAACATCGGACCGATGGAAGAAGGTGAGGACTTTACGGTCCACGTCGAGTTCCAGGAGGGCAGTACAGGAAGGATTACATGCTATGTCTGCACACTGGACCAAGATGCATGGGACAAAGCCTACGCCATGATATCAAGAAGTCTTATGACGGTAACGGAGGCCAGCGACACTCGAATCAAAGGCACCATCGACGCAGGTGACGGCGGCGTATTGGTCACATCCATCCCTTACGAAGATGGATGGTCGATGAAAATCGACGGGAAGCGAGTCAAAATCAGAGAACTCACTGGGGACGCCTGGATCAGCACCGGGCTGAAAGAGGGCACCCACGAGATCGAGCTTTCCTTCCGGCCGGCAGGACTGATCAACGGACTGCTCCTGACCATACTGTCCATCCTGGTCCTCATCGGCGCCATACATCTGCCAGCTGTGATACGGCGTCGTCGATTTCTGAAAGAGGTATCTGATTGTAGTACAGAATGATCCTGCGGCCAACGCAGACAGCAGGGATGCCGAGTGCTTCGGCGTCCCTTTTGATTTGTCCCGGTGTTTTCTGGGAATCGATTTCCAGGATGATGCTGATGCCGGAGGAGGAACTGATGACCCGGACGAAGTCGGGTGCTTTTGCATCGAAGGCTTCCGTGATCCGCGTCAGTTTCTGGGAATAGAGTTTCCGCAGTTTCTTGATGTGCGTCTGGTAGAGACCGCTCTCCATGAACATGGCCAGGGTCAGCTGCTCCAGCTTGGAGCAGGTAGGTGAGTAATCGCCGGCGATGGACGAGAAAACCTGCGCCATGCGCGACGGAAGCACCATGTAGCTGATCTTCAGCGCCGCGAACAGCGTGCTCGAAAAGGAACCCAGATAGATGACCCGATCGCTTCCGGCGAGGCTCTTCAGGGCCGGAATGGGTTTGCCGAAATAGCGCAGCTCGCTGTCGTAGTCGTCCTCGATGATGTAGCTGTTGTTTTCTTCCGCCCAGGCGAGAAGTTCGTATCTGCGTCCGATGGGCATGACGCTGCCGGTGAAAGCGTGGTTGGAGGGACTCACGTAAGCGGCCGTGCGGATGTTAGCCGGCAGTTTTTCGATGGCCAGACCGTTGCCTTTGACGGACACGGGGGTAATGGCGAAGCCTCTGTCGCGAAAGACGTTTCGGACCGGCATGTAGCCGGGGTCTTCCAGGGCCACATGATCGACGCCCTGTCTCCGCAGCAAGGTAGCGAGGTGGCTTGTGATCTGCTGGGTGCCGGCGCCGATGATGATCTGATCCGGCGTGCAGCTGACGCCGCGGGACATGTAAAGGTAACGGGAGATCTCCGCCCGCAGGGCAGCTTCGCCCTGGGGATTGCCTTCGAAGAGAAGTGCCGGGGAGTAATCGTTCAGGATCCGGTTCATGCACTTCTTCCATTTGTTGAAGTCAAAGCACTCCGGATCATACCGCATGGCGGGGACCTCGGAACCGGCCGTTTCATCTATAACAGACACTTCCGAGTCAAGAGTGCCCTTATCTGCAGGTACAGTTTGCCCGCGGCCGGTGAGGACCTTGCTGACAAAGTAACCGGACTGGGGCTTCGCGTGGATGTAGCCTTCGACCAGCAGCTGGTTGTAGCTCTGTTCAATGGTGGTGATGCTCAGAGAGGTCGTTTTCGCAAGGCTCCTAAGGGATGGGAGCTTTTCACCTTCCGTGATTTCTCCTGCCAGGATCAGGTCTCTGATGTAGCTGTACAGCTGCAGATAATAGGGCTTTTCGCGGGTTTCGTCGAAGACAGGAAGCAGTGCTTTCATTGTGGTCCTCCTCAAACTGTACTGATAAAAATAATAATTATTGTCTATTTAATTATATACAATATTGCTTTATGATATTGTAAACCAAACAAAAGTATTTGAAAAGCGAAAATCTTATGGAGACAAATTCAAAATGATAGAGACCAATCTTAAAAAAACATCGGCAATCGTCCTGACGGCGATGATGATGTGCATCATCATGGTAGCCATTTTCATTCTGCGGGTGCCGATCCCCTTCACCCAAGGGTATGTGAACCTGAGCGACGGGATCATCTTCATCACGATCGCGCTGCTGGACAAAAAGCACAGTATCGCGGCAGCGTCGCTGGGCAGCATGATGGGAGACATCCTGGGCGGCTTCCCGGTCTGGGCTCCATGGACCTTCTTCATCAAAGGCGTCATGGCGCTGATCGCCGTACTGATCATCGATTTCTTCGCGCAGAAAAATCTGTCTTCCCGCAGTATGCTTGCGGCGCGTATCTTCGCCATGACCTGCGGCGGACTGTTCATGGTCTTCGGGTACTTCGTTGCCGAGAAGGTCATGTATGGCTCATGGGCGGTCGCGGCACTGGGAATCCCGTGGAACATCGGACAGTTTGCTGTTGGAATCGCCTTGTCACTTGTGATATTATCAGCACTGAACAAGGTAGGCATCGGCAGGAAATAGCAATAGGCTGAAATGGAATTTGTAAGAGTAGAAAATCTGGTATTTGATTATATAAAAACGGACGAAGGAGGAGCCCCCATCGCGACACGCGCGATCGACGGCGTCTCCTTTTGTGTTGAGAAGGGAAGCTTCACGGCGGTCATCGGACAGAACGGATCAGGCAAGTCGACCTTGGCCAAGAATCTGAATGGTCTGCTCGTACCTACAGAAGGACGTGTTTTTGTCGACGGACTTGATACGTCCGTGCCGGAAAACATCTGGGATATCCGCCAGCGTGTCGCCATGGTGTTCCAGAACCCGGACAACCAGATCGTCTCCGCCATTGTAGAAGACGACGTCGCTTTCGGTCCGGAGAACCTGGGCATCGATCCCGCGGAGATCAGACAGCGTGTCGACACCGCTCTGGAAGGCGTGGAAATGGGCGACTACAAAGACAAAGCGCCGCACCTTCTTTCCGGCGGGCAAAAGCAGCGCATCGCGATTGCAGGCGCTATCGCCATGCAGCCGGAATGCATCGTCTTCGATGAGCCGACGGCCATGCTCGATCCCCGCGGACGCAGCGAGGTGCTGAAGATCGCCCTCGATTTGAACCGCCAAGGTATGACGGTCATTTTTATCACCCACTTCATGGAGGAAGCCGCCTGCGCGGATCACGTCATCGTCATGGATGGCGGCAAGCTGCGGATGGAGGGAACGCCTCGGGAAATCTTCGCCTGGGAAGAAGAACTGAAGGCGCTGAATCTGGATGTGCCGGCAGCGGTGCAGCTGGCGTCGCAGCTCCGTGCCCGCGGCGTGGATCTGCCTGACAGCATCCTGACGGCGGAGGAACTGGTGGATGCGTTGACACAGCCTGCTCCTGCTGCAGCTGCGGAGGAGGTGTCCTCATGATCGAAGTACGGAATCTGACACATATCTACAGTGAGGGGCTTCCTCATGAATCGGTTGCGCTGGATGACGTGAGTTTCACCATTCCGGACGGAAATTTTGTAGGCATTATCGGGCACACAGGTTCCGGTAAGTCCACGCTTCTGCAGCATCTGAACGGTCTGCTAAGGCCCAGCTCGGGTACGATCGTTATCTACGGAACGGACATCACGGACAGCCATACGAAGATGCTCGACATCCGCAAGAAGGTCGGGCTGGTCTTCCAGTATCCGGAGTACCAGCTGTTTGAAGAGACCGTGGCGAAGGATGTTGCTTTCGGTCCGGGGAATCTGGGTCTTCCGCAGGAGGAAATCGACGCGCGTGTGCGCAGGTCCATCGAACTTGTTGGACTGGACTATGAAGCGGTCAAGGACGTTTCGCCCTTCGAACTGTCAGGCGGGCAGAAACGGCGCGTTGCCATCGCGGGCGTTCTGGCCATGGAGCCGGAGGTGCTCGTCCTGGATGAGCCGACGGCAGGGCTGAACCCGAAGGCCCACTACGATATCCTTGACATGGTCCAGGAGATCCATGAACGGGAAAAGAACATCACTATATTTGTTTCACATAACATGAACGATATCGCCAGAATGTCCGACCAGGTGCTGGTCATCGACAAAGGCAGACTGGCGATGGACGGGACCCCGCAGGAAGTCTTTGCGAGGGAGGAGGAACTGAAAGCCATGGGTCTGGCGCTCCCTGACGCAGCCGAGATCGTCTCGCAGCTGCGGAAAAAAGGAATGGAACTGCCGGCAGGCTGCCTGAACGTCGAAGAAGCGGCGGATGCGATTGCGACGGCATTGAAGAAATGATAAGAGATATTACATTAGGACAATATTATCCGGGGAATTCCGTGATCCATCGGCTGGATCCGCGGATCAAGATCATGGCGACGCTGCTCTACATCGTGGCGCTTTTTGTCGTGAAGGATTTCACCGGATTCATCGCACCCTTTGTACTGCTCGAGGCGGTTATTATCATGGCACGCGTGCCGCGCCGCTATATCTGGCGCGGATTGCGTCCTGTGCTGATCATCATCGCCTTCACCCTGGCCATCAACTTGTTTATGGTCCGGGGCGAGGTCCTTTGGCAGCTGGGCTTTCTGCATATCACCCGGGAAGGCGTCCACACGGCAGTCTTCATGGGGATCCGTCTGGTCCTCCTGATCATCGGGTCCACCATGCTGACCCTGACGACCCGGCCCATCGGGCTGACCGACGGCATCGAGGCGCTGCTTTCTCCGTTTAAGAAAATCGGACTGCCGGCCCACGAGCTTGCCATGATGATGACCATCGCCCTCCGGTTCATTCCGACGCTGCTGGAGGAAACCGATAAGATCATCAAAGCCCAGCAGGCGCGCGGCGCCGACTTTGAAAGCGGCAATCTCTTCCGCCGTGCAAAAGCCCTCGTGCCGATCCTGGTGCCTTTGTTTATCAGCGCTTTCCGGATCGCCCAGGATCTGGCTATGGCGATGGAGGCGCGCTGCTATGGCGGCAATGTGAAACGGACCCGGATGAACGCCATGAAATTCGCCCGGCGGGACCTGATCGCAGCGATCCTGTTCTGCCTGTTCCTGGCGATCGTCGTGGCGCAGCGGGTGCTGCTGTAAGTAGAGGAGTTTAACTGAAATGAGACAGCGTAAGGCGAAGGACTTAGAAAAGAGATTGGAAAGGTGCAGCGGTTATATTGTGCGCACAGATGACGGAAGTCTGCAGGAATACTGCGGAGCAGATGCCGCGGACGCGCAGCCGACGCCGCTCTATGTTGAAATCGGCTGCGGCAAGGGTCAGTTCATTATCACGAAAGCGGCGTCTGATCCGGACGGCAGATATCTGGCCATTGAGGGACAGGAGACGGTCATTCTGCGCGCGGCCGAAAAGGCCATGTGCGTCAGCGGCGAGACCGACTGGCCGGAGAATGTGCCCGGCGAAGAGCGCATGGAAGGCGTGTCTGCGAAGCTGGACAATCTGAAATTCGTGAACTGCTTCGTGGAACACATGGCAGACTTCTTTGAAGAAGGTCAGCTGACCGGCGTCTATCTGAACTTCAGCGACCCCTGGCCGAAGGCCCGCCACGCCAAGCGCAGGCTCACATACCACAAACGCCTGAAGGACTACGCATGGGCTCTGAAGCCCGGCGGTTTCATCGAGATCAAGACCGACAACGATGACCTCTTCGAATTCACGCTGGAGGAGATTGAAGCGGCAGGGCTTCACATCACAGAGATGACCCGCGATCTGCACGATCCGGATTGTCCGTATGCGGCGAAGGAAATTACCACCGAGTACGAAGACAAGTTCGCAGCAAAAGGCAAGAACATAAACTATGTGCGCATAGAAGTGGTTAAATAGAAGTGAATAATCATAGAAGTGAATGAAGAGAAGAGCAGATAGGAAGGTAAGTAGGAGTGTAAGCAGGAGAGTAAGATGGAAGAGTTTATTTTAGCAAGTTCAAACGGAAGGAAGATCCCGCGCGAAGATAAGATCTTCGGAATTTCAAACAGAGCCAAGGCGGCCATCGCCGAAAAAGGCAGAGACAAGGTGGTCAACGGGACGATCGGCGCGCTCCTCGATGATGAGGGGAAACTGATCGTGCTCAAGTCCGTCGACGAGGTGTACCGGCAGCTCGCGCCGACAGACTATGCAGAGTACGCGCCCATCGGCGGCACGATGCCGTTCAAGGAAGCTGTGCAGAAGGCGGCCTTCGGCAATCACGTACCGGAAGGATTTATTGAAGTAGTCGCTACGCCGGGCGGCACGGGATCTCTGCGAAACACCATTTCCAATTATTCCGAACCGGGCGATCAGATTCTGACCAGCGACTGGCACTGGGCGCCGTACAACACCATCGCCGGTGAGATCGGCCGCAGCATCGCGACCTTTGAACTGTTCGACGCGGACAGGAAATTCAATGGGGCGGACTTTGCCGCAAAAGCAGCCTCACTCCTTGAAAAGCAGAACAGTCTGGTCATCATTCTGAACACGCCGGCGCACAACCCGACGGGATACTCCCTGACGTTGGAAGACTGGGGCAAGGTCATCGAAACGATCAAGGAAGGTGCGAAGAGCGGAAAGCCCATCGCACTGCTGGTCGACGCAGCCTATATTGATTTTGCAGGAGACGAAGACGAATACAGGCAGTTTCTCCCGCTTCTGGGAACGCTTCCGGAGAACGTCCTCAGCATCGTCGCTTATTCGCTCAGCAAGACCTGCACCCTTTACGGGGCCAGATGCGGCGCTATGATCTGCGTGGCGAAAACCCAGGAGATCGCCGATGAATTCAAGCGGGTCTGCGAGTTCTCGTCCCGAGGTTCCTGGTCCAACACTGCTAGGATCGCGCAGGTCATCCTTTCCAGGATCTACAGCGATCCGGACCTGCTGGCGAAAGTCGACGAAGAGAGAGCCGGCTACAGAAACATGCTGCTCGCCCGCGGCAGAGCCTTCAGTGAAGCGGCTGAGGCGTGCGGACTGGAGATCGTACCGTTTGACGCGGGCTTCTTTGTCAGCGTCCCATGTGACGACCCCGACGCGGTCAGCAAAAAACTGGAGGAGCAGGACATCTTCCTGGTGCCCCTCGCCAAAGGCATCCGTGTTTCCGTCGCATCAATTCCGGAAGAGGCGTGCAGGAAACTGCCGCCGCTGATCAAGGAGGCAATGGAATAATGAACAAGGGTAAAGTAAAGATCGGTATGACACAGTTCGCCTGTGTTCCGGACAGAGAAGCAAATCTGGACAAAGCGGAAGAGCAGATTCGCTCTATGGCTCAGGAAGGGGCAAAGATCATCTGCACCCAGGAGCTGTTCAGCGGAATGTATTTCGCGCAGATCATTGATTATACCAAATACGATTGGGCGGAACCGATTGACGGACCGACAAACCAGAGGATGCAGGCTTTGGCCAGGGAACTGGATGTTGTCATTGTCAGCTGTTATTATGAATACGCCATGGACGGGGTGTATTACAATTCGGCTGCTGTATTTGATGCGGACGGAACGCTTTTGGGAAATTACAGGAAGCATCATATTCCGGAAGGACCGCAGTATATTGAGAAGTATTACTTCACTCCCGGGGATTCTCCGTATCTTGTTTTCCGTTCCAAATACGGCACGTTCGGGGTTCTGATCTGCTGGGATGAGTGGTTCCCGGAAGCAACGAGAATCGTCGCGCTGAAAGGCGCTGATTTTGTGTTCTACCCATCTGCAATCGGTTCCGAGCCGGATAATCCCGAACTGGACACCTCGCAGACATGGGTCGACGGCATCCGCGGACACGGAATCCATAACAATTTCTTTGTGTGCGCCTGCAACAGGGTCGGCCGCGAAGACGCAGCGGATGGCAGCGGTCACATGGAGTTCTACGGCAGAAGTTTTGTTTCAGACCCATGGGGAAACATCATCGCCGAAGCCAAACGGAACGAGGAGGACACTCTTGTGGCGGAGTTGGATCTGGACGAAATCAAACGCGCCAGAGATATCCTTCAGTTTCACAGAGACCGCAGAGTCGATTCTTATCAGGAGATCCTGAAGATGAGCATAAAAGAATAGCGATTTGAAGAATCTACAGCAGGAACAAATAGTTGGTAGGAACAAATAGATGGTAGGAATACAATAGAAAGAAGGGGAACAGACCAGATGGAATTCAGGGAAGTATCAAGAGATAAGAAACAGATCCTTTCGAAGGAGAAATGCGACGAGATCATCAACAAGGCGACGTCGGGCGTGCTCTGCGTGCTGGGCGACGGCGACTATCCGTACGGTGTGCCAATCAGCTTCGCGTACAAAGACAACACGATCTTTTTTCACGGGATGCCGTCCGGCCATAAGTACGACTCCATGAAAAAGCACGAGAAGGTTTGCCTCACCATCATCGAGACCGACCAGGTCGTGCCGGAGGAATACACCACCTATTTCAGAAGCGTCATCATCTTCGGCCGGGCACGGATCATAGAAGATGTGGCTGAGAAGCATAAGGTCGCCGACCTTCTGGTCGAAAAATACTCGCCGAATCAGGGAGAGGACATTCATAAAATGTTCGAGAAGCGCATCGCGTGGATGGGTGCTTTCGAGATCGACATCGACCACATCTCCGGCAAGGAGGCCATCGAATTCGCTGATCCGGAATTCAGCTTCGACAGCATCAAGGGTTGACAAATAATACTATAATTGGTAATATATACCTGTCACAGAACACAAACTACTATTACAAAAGCAAAAGGGGCAGAGAGAAAGGAGATTAGTATTATGGCAGTGTACGAAGATGACAGGGATGTGACCTTTGAGATCATGGAAGAGATCGGGATCATCAGCACCCAGGACACAGGTTGGACCAGAGAAATCAACCTGGTCCGCTGGAACGGCGGTGTGGCTAAGTATGATATCCGCGACTGGGATCCGTATCACGAGAGAATGTCCAAGGGGATTACCCTCACGGAAGAGGAGATGAGACGGTTGCTCAACGCGATGCGCAAGCGCCGCTCCAACGCCAGAAACCGCAGAACCGTTGTCCGGGCGGAGACCGTCGTTTCTACGGAAGAAGTATCGGAAGCGCTGGACACCAAATCGGATGATGAGTTCGATCGGACGATGTCTTCAGACGCGGTGGTGGATACAGAGATCCTGGCCGAGACCGTTGCGGCGGCTGAAGCGGACGATCTGCAGGAATCCGGCGCAGCATTACAGTAAAACGCGAGGATAAATTTAAGAAGAGAAAAGCAGCTGCTGCATTGGTGCGGCAGCTGTTTTTGTTGCAGCGGAAATAAAGTGTGTCAAAAGAACCGTCCCTTTTGACACATTTTCTATGGTATACTACAGACATGAATATTAAATTGAAAACAGAAGCCGCACCGGACGGCGAACAACTGAATATCAGGGAAGGAATGACAATCGAAGACCTCGTGAAAGAACGGGGGCCATTTGAGTATGACATTCTTCTGGCCAGGCGGAATGGGCGTGATACAGATCTGACAGAGCAGTTAGAGGAAGGAGATTCTGTTGCGTTTCTGGATATGCGTAACCAGAGCGCTAATCTGACGTATCAGCGAAGCCTGACATTCATCTACCTGATGGCAGTCAATGAAGTGTTCGGCCACCTCGGTGTCGAGGGGGCGGATGCGGAGATCGACAACTCTTTGAACAAAGGGTTCTTCACACGCGTGAGACCGTCAAGGTTCCACAAGGGCACCAAGGAAGAAGCCCAGGAAGAGATACAGCAAAAGCTTACCGAAGAAGTTGTCCGGAAAATTGAAGACCGCATGCATGAAATCGTGGAGATGGACATCCCGTTCCACAAAAAGTTCGTCACTGCAGAGGAGGGCATCCGCATCTGGAAAGAGGGCGGATACGACGAGAAGGTGAAACTGCTGGAAGAGATCGTGGAATCGGAACCGGACTTCATGCCTGCGTTCTTTTCTGCGACTGTTCCGACGACCTTGCCGTCAGAGAACGGAGAGAAGACCTTCACGAATTTTTTCTTCGGACCAATGGTTCCGTCTTCCGGTTATATCAAGCTGTTTGAACTCAGGAAGTACCGCAAAGGCATCCTCCTGCGTTACCCGTATTACAGCGATCCGAATACGATGCCGGAGTACATCGACGATAACAGGATGTACAGTGCGTTCAGTGAAGAGCATCGGTGGCTCCACATCCTCGGGACAAGGCATCTGTCGGATATGAATGATCTCGTCAGGAGAGGCGGCGCCAAGGACACCATCCTTCTTTCAGAGGCGCTCCACGAAAAGAAGATCGCGGAGATCGCAGATGAGATCAAGAGCAAACGGCGCCGGATCGTGCTGATCGCCGGACCGTCTTCTTCCGGTAAGACTACCTTCGCACGGCGGCTTTGCATCCAGCTTAGGGTCAACGGTCTGCGCCCGATCTACATGGGCACAGACGATTATTTCGTCAACAGGGAGGATATGATCCCGGATGCTAACGGTGAGCTGGATTTCGAGAACCTGGGCGCCGTGGACATCGACCTGTTCTGCAGCAACATGAATGACCTGCTTGCAGGCAAAGAAGTCGACCTTCCGGAATTCGATTTCCTCGAAGGAAAGAAAGTGTTCGGCAACAGGATCACGAAGATCGACGAAGATCAGCTCATCGTCATCGAAGGAATCCATGCCCTGAATCGCAAGCTGACAGAGCAGATCCCGGATGAAACGAAGTACAAGATCTATATCAGTCCGCTGGCGCAGCTGAACGTCGACGTGCACAACAGAGTGCCGACCACAGATGCGCGTATGCTCAGAAGAATGGTGCGCGACTATAAATACAGAGGCCATTCCGCAGCCGCGACGATCGACGGCTGGCCGAAGGTCAGAAGCGGGGAAGACAAGAACATCTTCCCGTACAACGGAGAAGCAGATGTCCTGTTCAATTCGACACTTGTATATGAAACAAGTCTTTTGAAAAAGTATGCGGAGCCTTTGCTTAAGGAAATCGGGCCGGATCAGCCTCAATACGGGGAAGCCCGCAGACTGCTGTACTTCCTCCGGCTCTTCCGGACGATCGATGATGAAAACGACGTGCCGTGCAACTCCATCTTGAGAGAATTCATAGGAGGGAGCGTGTTTGTGGAATGATAAGCCCCGGAGATGTGGCTCCGGAGCCGATGTGCTGGTCACTGTCGTTTCTTTCTATCCAGCCACTTACAGATATAGAAGGCAGCTATACCTGCTGCGAGAGAAATAAGGAAGGTTATTAATATATACACCAGTATCACCTCCTTTCTGTCACCAGATTAGAGGCAGTGACAAGAATAATATAACATAAATGGAAATAAATTACAATCAGATATTGACATGTTTTTCGAGAGTGTTATAATGCATTCAGGCAGGAAGGCTATTAATAGCACCAGCATCAAAACGCTCCGGAGATGTGGCTCCGGAGTTGTTTTTTGGATAAACGATTGTGCAAAGGAGGCGCGTTAATAAAATGATAGCAGTAATCGGCGGTGTACAGGTCGGCGTTGACGTTAGACTGATGCCGCCAAAACGCGATATGGAATTACAGAAGAAGCAAGACGAGGAAGCCCTGCGCCAGGCAGGAATCGATCCGGCTTCCGGGGCAGAGATGACCGCCGGCGGACAGAAATTGGAAGGCTTCAGCCAGTATTACGAGCGTACTATGCGCGCGCAGGCCAGCGAGAG
>JBGUKV010000118.1:0-13269 GCA_045114655.1 Candidatus Allocopromorpha sp.
CCGCGACCTCCCGGATCGGCCGGCCGTCCCAGCTGCCGAGGCTGATTTCCCGCAGTCCCGGATCGCGTTTGATCCGGATCGGTCCGCCTGTCAATTCCGCCAGCTGCGGATAGGCTTTGTTGATCGCGTCCGCAATGATGTCCGCCGTCTCCATCGCCCTGGTCAGGTCACTGGAATAGATCCGTTCGATGGCCGGCATCGGCTCCTTGCCGAACTTGTCCATGCCGAGCAGCTCCGCTTCGACATCTTCCGCCATGAGCTTTACGATTTCCTGTCCGGCCGCCTGCGCCTGGGCGCAGCCTTCCTCTGACAGCGGCACGTCGTACTGGCCGATGAACATAGGCTCATCATGCTGCCGCGTCTCCCCGTGGCGCACCAGGATGATCCGCTTGCGCGCCGTCAGCAGTTCCAGCTTTTCTCTCGCAAAACCTTTCGCGACAAACCGTTTGATATCTTCGTACCCTTCCGGCGTGTCCATGTCCAGCAGGCATCCTTCTTCGCCGGTCTCCACACGGATCATGCTGTCCACGTACTTGTCCGTGATCGCCGCCAGGCCGCCTGTGCCATCAGATGCTAGGATCTCCTCGATGCGTTTCTGGGGTATGTATAACGGATGGCCTTTCTTGCCTTCGAAGACGGCGACTGCAAAAGCATCACTGCCGGCTTTGTCCGGCGCTGCGAGTACCGCGTCCATGACCGCCCGCAGCACGCTGACGCTGATCAGCGGGCAGTCCACCGGCAGGAGCAGATAGCCGTCCTTGACCGCGTTCTCTGCTGCCGCAGTCTGGTTGGCTTTTGCGAGACCCGCCTTAATGGATGAGAACATGCCGCTCTCGTAGTCTTCGTTATATGCTTCTGCTGCGCCATACTGCGTCAGCACCGGCTGCAGCCTCTCCCGGTTGTGACCAGTGACCACGGTGATGTCGCTGAGCCCCGCCGCCTTTGCTGTTTCGATCAGTCCCTCGATTGCCGGCCTGCCGTCCACCGGCAGGAGCGGCTTGAACGCCTGCATCCGTGACGACAGTCCCGCCGCCAGAATGATCACGCCGAAGCGCTTGCTGTATTCATCTGTTTTTTCTCTGTTGTATCCGATTCTCATAATCTCTCTTATTACTCGTGGATCGCACGCATGCCTTCTGCGTGCCGTGCGGCAGCTGCCGCTTCGTTGTGCTCTGCCCGTACCAGGATCATTTCCGCTGCGATGCTGACGCCGATCTCCTCCGGCGTCTCGGACTTGATCTCAAGACCGATCGGCGTATGAACGCGGTCCAGTTCCTCCTGTGTGAACCCTTCCTTCAGAAGCTGTTCGAAGAGGATGCTGTTCTTGTGGCGGCTGCCGATCATCCCGAGATAGGCGTGGGGTTTCCGAAGCGCTTGACGGAGAACCTGCAGGTCCCCTCTGTGCCCGCGGGTCACGATGATCAGGAAGCTGTCGTCATCCGGTTCGATCTCATCGAAGCAGTGATCAAAGTTTTCGCACACGATCGTCCGGGACGCAGGGAAGCGTTCCTGATTGGCGTAGTCCGCACGGTCATCGATGATGGTTGTTTCGAAATCGATGTGCCGCAGGATCGGATCCAAAGCCAGGGCTACATGTCCGCCGCCGAAGATGTACGCGTCTGTTGTTGTTTTGAAATCCTCGACGAAATCTCCCGGGTTCTGCGGGTCCACATATTCGATCTGAATAGTGGCGTCGCCGCCGCATCCCATGGCCAGCGCGCCTTCGCCGCTGGCTGCCTCATCCAGAATGAACTCATAGGTGCGCAGCTTTTCTTTTGTTTTCAGTTGCTCTCGGCAGTGGCGTTCGGTCTCCGCTTCCAGCAGTCCGCCGCCGACTGTGCCCCAGGTCTTCTCTTCGAAGTTCATAAGCAGCACGGCGTCGCGCTTACGCGGCGCGGAGCCCTTCGTTGCGATGACCTTTGCGATAACAAACGGAACATCTTCTTCTATGAATTTTCTTGCGATATAAGAAATCTTATCTGCCATTTTTTATTCTCCTTTTTTTCTCGCCTGCGAAAAACGCTTACATCACCGGCTTTTGGGCTACCAGAATGAAATAGCCGATGTTCCTGCTTTTGCCTGCCACCTCGGTTTTCACATCGGTGTACAAGTCATCGGCGCCGATCTGCAGCCCGGCGTCCTCGAAGGACATCACCCGCAGACCCAGCTCATCCTCCAGCATCCGAATGAGCGGCTCTTTGTAGAACGCTCCTTCGAAGCAAAAGTCCGTGAAGTGACTGACGGTTCCTTCTTCACAGTCACCTTCGTTGTGCGGCATACGTGCCTGCCGCGCCGATTCAATGGCGACGGCTTTGACCTGCTGGGGATCCGGATCCTTTTCGTAATAATCCGTGATGATCATCCGCCCGCCCTTCTTCAGCACACAATACACCTCATGCAAAGCCTCATCGGGTTGCGGGAAAGTGCTCAAGGAGCATTCCATCATGATCCCGTCAAAGGTGAATGACATGTAGTCGTCCATGAACCCGCCGTCCCCAAACTTGATGTTGATTCCGGGGAAGGTCTTCTTCGCCTCATCGATCTTGGCAAGGTTGATATCGATGCCCTCTGCATTCAGTCCCATTGTGTTCAGGCGGTCGACCGTGTCGCCACCGCCGCATCCGATGTCCAGGATCCGGCTGCCTTTCTTGTAGTTTGCTATTTCAAGGGCGCGGTCAGTGACCTCAAACCCGCCCGGTCTTGCGATCGTCATATTTGTTTCTCCTTTTGCTTGCATACTTCGGTTATTATAACACGAAAACAGCCGGCGTGTCTTACTGCATCTGCAATGGATGACAAAACTTCTCTGCGGTGGGTGGCTCGGAAAATCAAACTTCGGATTGTAAAAGTTTTTCCTCAAAAAACAGACGGAAACTACGACTATCGACGCTCTTACACTGCCACATAGGTGTGTCGGCAGTGTGCAGGGGCTCGACGAAAGAGTCCATTCGTAGTTTTTGTGAGGAAATAATCTTGAAACTACGAATTATCCTGCCCGGGAGCTTCAGTCCACCAATGCAAAAGCAAAAAGTCGTAGATATGATTCTCTTTTATTAAAAAAACTACGACAGTCCGAAGTTCACGCGCATAATAAGAGGCATCGCATAATGCGACGCCTCTTTCTGTACTTCGGTTTCCCTGCGATCAGTTCACTTATTCCAGAATCAATCTCAGATTAATATTTGATGCAACATCCTTGCCCTTTGCATCCTTGTTATAGGTCCATTTGAATTCCTTGAATGGCTGGCCATTCTCGATTTTCGATTTGCCCTGCATGTCTTCTTCAACGCCCTTTTTCCATTTATCAAAGAAATCATTGAAATAATGATCCTCGTAGTACTTATCAAAATGACCGTTAACGTATTCGTCAATTTCAGCGTCCGTTGCATCCGGATGATCATCCAGATACTCTTCTGCCAGTTTATCGCCGATGTCATCATTGTGCTTATCCTTATCATCTTCGATGTCATCTGCCGCTTCTCTCTTGCAGATTGTCTTCAGTTTGTCCTGATTATAACCATCCAGTGAGAATTCGCTCATATCGCCTGATACAGAAACAACATTCTTATTTTCCATCGCAATTCCATCTGTCCTGCTGAGCACATCATAGGCTGTTGTGGAATCGGAAAGGGATATACTATCAGAATCCAGCGTTCCAAATCCATAATCAACCGACACCGGCTTTGGAGTTGTCGTCGGATTGGTTGGATCTGTGTTTGTCGGCTTTGTCGGCTTTGTTGGCTTCTTCGTTGGGTCAGTGCTACTGCTCGCCTTCTTCCCTGCGGTGATGGTGTATGAATTCTTTGATTTCTTCTTGCTGTTCTTGTCTTTGGCGGTGACGGTGATCTTATTTGTGCCTTCGGCGAGCTTCAGCACGTAGTACTGATTGCCGTCTTTGCTTCCGGTGTGCTTCAGTGTGCCTTTGTCAGAGGTGACTTTGATATTGTCCTTTGAGACTGTGTTCTTCTTGCCGTTCTTATAAGTGTAGGCGGTCACCATAAAGGAGAACTCATCTCCGGCCCTCCAGTTCAGCTTGGTGCTTTTCTGGGAATAGATATTGGTGGAAATGAATACCGTCCCGGATGTGCTGTAGGAGCTGCTTCCTCTGTAGCGGTATCTGTAATTAGAGGTTCTGTACACTCTGGAACCGCTGGAGGTCCGGATGGTCGTCGGGTTGTTCATGGCGTTCTGCGCCGCCTGTGCCGCATTGACCTCATTCTGCTTTTTCTGGAGCTTGTAATTCCTCTCCTGTATCTTGGACAGTTTGTAGCCTTCCCCGCTGACCAGAACCTGATAGCGGTCCTGATTGACTCCCTCAATAGGATCGTATCCGCGGTCGGCTTCCCTTGTCGCAAGCGTACCATAAGCCGTGCCGGTTCCGATGACCAGAACGGCAGCCGCGATCAGTGTGAGCAGGTTCTTCTTCAAGAAGCCGCTTTTCATATGAAACGCTGGCAGCTTCAGGTTGCCCGGCATCTTGCCAAGCTTCGGAAGTTTCACTTTACCTGGTTTCGGCAGTTTCACATTGCCCGGTTTTGGCAGTTTCATCGTTTTTCCCCTTTCCTATTTCTCTTTCTTGCTCTTCCCCTTTTTTTCACCGCTTCTCTTCGGCAGGATCTTTATGAATTTCTTCCCGGCCGCCTTGACAGGCGCGCCCGCAGAAGCAGCTGCGCTCGCCACTGCACCGGTCTTCTTCCCGGCTTTTTTCGCTTTGGCGGCGTCCTTTGCCTTGTCCGCCTTCCTTGCGGCCTTCTCTATTTTCCTGTTGCGTTTCTCGATTTCTTTCTGTTTCTTCTTCTCTGCACGGATCCGTTTTTTCGCTCCGCTGAGGACGGCGAGCATGACCCTTCTGTCCTGATCGGTCACAGTATGCGTACTGTAGGACGCCTTGTTGCCGATATCGGTCGTCGTCTCGTCGGATTGATAGCCGATTTCATCCATGTACCGGTACATATCCCGAACTGCTTCCCGCGGTTCGCCGGTTTTGAAAGCGTTCTTCCGCTTTCTCAGACGCAGCTTCCTGCGGACGATGCGTCCGATGATGATTCCCAGCAGCACCAGGAGCGCGAGGGCGATGATGCCGCCGATGATCATGAGGATCCTGGATGCGGTCTTGCCTACGCCTTTGTTTTTATCTTTATAATTATCCTCCGGCTCCATGCCTTCGGCCTGATTGTCGTCATAGTTGTCATCTACCGACTTATTGCTGATGCCGACGTTGTAATCGGCCTCCTCCATCATGCCAGTGTATTGCGGGCATGTCTCCACCGGAACGAAGCCAACGCCGTCGATGTAGATCTCTGTCCACGCGTGGGCGGCCTTTTGCTTGACATCAAAGCTCCCGTCCGGATGCTCCCAAACATCCTCCGGTGTGATCAGGTATCCCTCCACATAACGCGCCGGGATTCCATAGTAACGGAACAGCATCGTGGCCAGCGTCGCGTAGTGGATGTCATATCCGATTCCTGACTGGAGCATGCTGTACACGGCTGATTTCTTCCCCCGGAGTTTTCCCGGTTCCTCATCATATGTCATATAGGACATGATTGCGCTCTTGACCTGACGGATGGCGGTATTGTATTCCAGATGACCCCTGCGCTGATCGCCTTTATCTCCAAAGTACATCTCGAGAGCTTCATTGTCTTCGTCTGAAATATACAGATAACTCTCATACACATAAGTATTATAATAACTCTCCAGTTCCATGTAGTTTGCAACGTCGGCATTTTCCGCCATCGTGAAGAGTTTGCCTGCGACATTGGTCCACTTGCCTGTTACGCTGGTGCCCATGGAGTAAGAATACTCCTTGAGTCTGGAGCCTCTCTTCGCCGTCACGAAGCTGTCGTTCCAGTTCTTGACGTCTTCATCCACGCCGTCTTCGCTGATTTCATATGGAACATAGGCGTACTTCCTGCTGGCCTTGTCCACTTCGATATTTATGTCCGATGTGGTGAACTGATCGTACCCTGACAGGTTCGCCGCCTGTCCGAGCTGGCCCAGTCCGTTGAAGCCGTATTCATTCAGCCAGTAAATCAGATCCCTGGTTTCGTAATAGGATGAATAAGGCAAAGTCTCCCAATGCAAGCCGTCCAGCACGTCGCCTACATATCCGCGGAGATATATCGACTGCGGGGCGGACATATCGACAGTCATCGCTGTACCCTTGCCGGGTCTGCGCTTGGCAATGGTCAGATCACCTTCGCCGAGTGGCGATTCGCCGTAGTACGAGGTTGCGATGCTTTTGCTTACCTTATCATCGATTTTCTGAACCGAATCCGGTTTGTCTGCGAGGTGCGCCACGACAGGCACGCAGATGATGATGAGCGCCAGCCCTGTTGCCGCCAGCGCGTAAGCCATCCTGCTCCATCTCCATTTCGGCGAGGACTCTTTCCTGCCGGGGCAGACCGCCAAGAAAAGCACGACGCCCAAAGCCAGCAAAGCCATGCTGAGCACGGATGCCGACAGTCCGAAACCGATGGTCACCGGCAAAAACAGCAGCGGATAAATCAGTACGAACCATTTATTGCGGCTTCTGGCAATCAGGATCCCCACTGCAATGGAGAAAACAAGCGCGATGGTCAGGAACAGGCCGCTGCAGTCCGACGCTCCCTCCAGCTGATCCAGGAACACGCCGTCCTTTCCGGCCAGCGTTTCCGCGACCTGGTTCCACGTCCGGACCATGCCCCCGGTAAAGCCGCCTTCGAACCAGCCGCCGCCGCGCGTGAGCCCGAACTGGGTTTTGAACACCAAAAACGAGCCGACACCCATGATGATCCCGGTGATCACATACTTCGCATATTCAGTTATGATCGACTTCTTGCCGAACAGATTTTTGATGCTCTTCGCTTCTGTTTTATCTGTCCCAGCTGAAGTCTTCCGGTCCGTAAAAATCAGTTTGTCCATAGTTCATGAGTATCTCGCTGCCAGCAGCATCCTCTGAAATGTATATGTAATTTGAATAATCCTTGTCCACATCTGACTCCGCGTAGTGATGGGCCGCCGACCGTTCATCTTCTCGGAACGGGCTTCCGATCAGCGCTGTCACTGCCAGCCAGAAGGCGTCTTCGCTGTCGACCCGCACCACTTCGAACCGGTCGTTCACGTAGTCGAACCAGCCGAGGGAATGAGTCGTTCCCTTCCGCAGCAGCGTGTATGAAAGGGAGGCGGTGAATTCGATCATCCTGTCGATCTGGTCCAGATCGGAAGGTTCCGGTCTCTTATCGAGCATGACGAGCACTCTGTTTTCGATGGGCAGGCCGTGCTCCCGGATCATGATCTCATCCAGCTTGCTGGACAGTTTCCAGTGGATCGCTTTGAAGCTGTCCCCTTCGCCGTATTCCTTGATGTCGAACATCTCCGAAGGATCGCTTCCCTTCTGTTCCTGGGAGTACTTGTAGCTCTCCATATTGTAGGTGCTCATCTCTTCCAGGTTGACAATCAGTTCCGAGACCCTGGGCAGATAGTACATGTCGCTTTCTGTATCGCTGCCTTCCGCGAACCGGATTTTCCGGGTGAAGATGCCGAGCGGGTCCGTCACGACGGCTTCCTTGACCGACATTTTCAGCAGCCCGCAGTGATCGTCTTTTAATGCAAAATCCATCTGATCTGTTTTGCCCGGCAGGATCGAAACATCCGGATTGAGTTCATCCTTTTCACCGTTGAGCATGTTCTCTGCCGTCGCGTTGAGCCGGCATTTGAGGATGGGCAGTCTGCCTTTGTTCGTGACGGCAAGTCTTGCCTTTGCATCAAATCCCCGTTCACCCTGCAGCGGCGTGGTCAGGTCCACCTCGACCGCGTCGCCTGCCAGCCCTGTCACTAAAGCGGCTCCGCCCAGCAGCACGGCAAAGAGCACCACAAGAAACGCTGCGTATTTTGCGTCCGTAAACAGGAACAACGCAACGCTTGCGAGCAGTAGCCCTATTAGGATGAATGTTCTGATGCTGATTTTCATTAAGCCCCTTTATGTCCCCTTTTATTTCTCTGCTTTGCGGCTTCCGATGATTCCGTCGAGTATGTCTTCCTTAGTAGTGCCGGTCAGCTGCGCCTTTGGCTGGAGAACCAGTCTGTGGGCGCAGACTTCCTTGAATACGCTCTGAATGTTCTCCGGCGCCACGAAGTCCTGACCCTTGATGTAGGCGTCCGCCTTGGCCATATCTGTGAGGGCCAGCGCGCCACGCGGGCTCAGGCCCAGTCTGACGAATTCATGATTTCTGGTCGCCTCGGCCAGCGCGGAAACGTACTGATAGATTTTGTCGTCCACGTACATCATCTTGGCCTGGGCCTTCATCTGCAGGATGTCTTCCTTGGTGACGATCGTTCTGACCGTGGCGAGAGGATCCTTCAGGCTGCGGTCCTTCAGGATCGTCGCCTGATCCTGCGGCGTTGGGTATCCAATGGAAAGCTGGACCATGAAACGGTCGAGCTGTGATTCCGGCAGCATCTGCGTTCCGGCCGTGCCGATCGGATTCTGGGTCGCGATGACGATGAACGGCTCCGGAAGCTTATAGGTCTTGCCGTCTACTGTGACCTTGCCCTCCTGCATGACCTCCAGCAGCGCTGACTGGGTCTTACTTGAGGTTCTGTTGATCTCGTCGGCGAGCAGGAAGTTGGTGATGACAGCGCCTGCGGTGTATTTGAATTCTCCGCTGGACTTGTCATACATAGTGAAGCCGGTAATGTCAGACGGCACAACATCCGGGGTGAACTGCACACGCTTAAAGTGCATGCCCATCGCCTTACTGAACGCCAGGGCCATGGTCGTCTTGCCTACGCCCGGAATATCCTCCAGCAGGATGTGCCCGCCCGCTATGATCGCCGTCATGACCTTATCGATGACGTCGTCCTTACCGATGATTGCTCTCTTGACTTCGTTTTTAACTGCCAGAACTCTGTTATCCATGGATGGATTACCTCCGTATATGATTATCTTAATAGTTTTGAAAGCACATTCTTATGCGAGTTTATACTAACACAAAAATGCAGTGATATAAAGGGGTTTGAACGATTTCACACAATTCACACAACAGCTTCACAGTGGCCCACAAAACGCAAAACAGGAGATCCGTTTTGTGGATCGGATCTCCTGATTCTCTTTCACGGCATCTACCGGCGCTCGTCAGACTTCCTGCAGATGATCGCTTACCATCCTCTCCAGAATCTGCTGCCGCATTTCGATTTTGTCGACTCTTTTCTCCAGACGGTCGTATGACTTATAAGCGCCGGGCAGGTACTCTAAAAAAGCATCCAGTCTTGCTGTGACCTTATTCTCAATGATCATCCCGAAACGTCCTTCCTGTTCTTCGAATCTTCTGTCCATAGTCTCCATCATAGAAGCAAACCTGGCGTCTGATTCTTTCCTCATTTCATCCGCATGTTTGTCCAGCGCCTCGAGAATGCCTTCATATTGAGATCGCGACTGCCTGCGCAATTCATCGAGTTTCTTGTCCTGTTCCGCAAACCGTTTATCGAATTTCGCGTCCTGTTCTGCAAACCGCTTATCGAATTTCGCGTCCTGTTCTGCGAACCGCTTGTCGAATTTCGCGTCCTGTTCTGCGAACCGCTTGTCGAATTTCGCATCCTGCTCTGCAAACCGCTTGTCGAACTTCTCGTCGATCCGCGCATCCTGTTCCGCAAACCGTTTATCGAATTTCGCGTCCTGCTCTGCGAACCGCTTGTCGAATTTCGCATCCTGCTCTGCAAACCGCTTGTCGAACTTCTCGTCGATCCGCGCATCCTGTTCCGCGAACCGCTTGTCGAACAGTTCTGTCAGCCATTGTTTGTCATTTTTGTCTAGCATCTTTTACCTCCAATCCTTTGTTCCTTCCGCCCCTTCTATTATTCGTCCGATTATTTTGTGTCCCCATTATACCCCCTGCAAATGCAAAGTCAATGTATATTTCTTACATTTTCTTCCATTTCTCTCCTCTACTGTCATGTTCTATCAAATGAAAGACAGGAGACCTCGCATTTCAGAATCGAGATCCCCTGTTGGCCTTCAATTAATACGTTGTATTGAACCGTGTCACAGAATGAGTTACTTGACTACAATCTTGATGGTGACTGTCTTTGCTGCAGCCTTGTAGTTTGCATTTGCAGCCTTGGTTGCCTTAACCTTCACTTTGTACGTACCCTTCTTCAGGCCTTTCTTCACAGTGACCTTACCTGTCTTGGCAACGGTGATCTTGGATGCGCCGACCTTGTTCGCCTTGGCAAAGGTCGCCTTGACCGGACCCGTTCCTGTCGCCTTCAGGGTAAATGAATAATTCTTATTTAGTTTCTTCTTTTTGGCCTTGAACGTCTTCGTTGCCGGCGTCACTTTCGTGATTTTCTGCGCTGCCTTGGCGATCGTGAATGTCTTCGTGACAGTTCCGTAGTAATCGCTGTCTTCCTTTGCAGTGATCTTCACAGTGCCCTTGCCTGCCTTTGTGTTGTTTGAATACACAGCAGTAACCGGAACGGTTACATCACCATCCTTGACGGTAACTGCAGGCTTCAGAGCTTTTCCTGTGTATGTGGCGTTCTTTACAGACGATGAAAGTCCGTTAATGTCCATGCTGACAAGCGCGATTTCGCTGACAGCAGATGGTGACATGTTGCCCCGAGGGGTCGAAGAATCATTGGTTTCGCTTCCTACTGCTCCTCTTGGGTTGAATGCTGCATTGTCGCAATCAAGTACCAGGAACGCAGGAATGGTGAACTCTCCGCCAAACACGTTAAGCACTTCCAGTCCATCCGCTGTATATTTATATTTCTGCAGATTTGCTACCGTCTGTGGGGCGTTGAAGTAATGTTCCGGCTCGGTGTTTGTCCAAAGATCGATCATATCCTTGCCGTCACCTACCGCAAGCCCTGCTTCCGTAAGCAGTGTCTCTACAGGAATATAGTAATTTGATTCCCAAGAGTTTCCATTATAACCCCATTTGATTGTATTTGAAAGTGCGTAATCGCCCCACTTCGCATACTTAAATACTTTTTCCTGACTTCTCTTGCCATTGACACCCTTCTGCGAGTATACGGTGATATCTGTTACAAAATCTGTGATTGAAACGATTTTGGTGATGCTGCCATAGTATCCGTTTGCATTTCCTTCTTTCGCAGTGATCACGATGTCAAATTCGCCTACTTTTCTGTACGCGTTTGTCGACGTGTTTGGATATGTCACTTCGTAATCAACGTCTTGTACTAGTTCAACACCATCCGCTGCCTCCACTTTCTCTGGAACAAGCTTATGCAGTTTGCCGTCACAGGGGATTTCAATGGCCCCTGTCTTGCTATTGACAGTCCCTTCACTGAACGTCACGGTGCTGCTATTTAAGTTCTTTGGGTTGGTAATGCTGCACTTGAGCGTGTATTCGCCTATAAATTTAGCGTAATGCTGTTCATTGTTAAACGTAAACGGTTTTGGGTCGGCATCTGGATTTGCCACAATCTTGAATTCATAATCTCCCTCATCTGTCCAATTGCCTTCACCATATTCGACTGTGAAATAAGGTCTTCCCTGAGTGTCAACATCGCCTGGATAGAAGGTTCCGACGCCCATCTTGCAACTGATATTTGCGAGTTCCGGTTTCATTTCCGTTCCGGTATAGAACTGAGCATTCTTAATCGTGTTCCCCTCCTGCCATGGTGCATTAAGGTTTACAGATGTCTTTACTTCATTTCCATCGAACTGCGATCCATTCGCCTTCGCAAGGTTGATGAAGTAATCAGGCTCTGCAGGCTGTACCGGGTCATCTGCAAACGCAAATCCAGCAGTCAATGGTATGAATGTCAGGGCAACTGCCAGGGACAGCACCCACGCCAGACATTTCTGTTTCAAACTTCTTTTCTGCATTTTCTCATCTCCTTAAAAAATATTAATAATAATCGATGCTTTATTTTATATTCACAAGAAAAAACCGGCATTCGTTTCAAAAACAAGAACGCCGGTCCATGTTGCTTTGCTAACAATTACTTCGTTGTTTTGAGACTTGCAAGTCCCGGAACAAGGGTCTTCACGTTCTGCAGGATAAACACCTCATAGGATACCGCGCTTCCCGACAATGTGCTCATCTCAAGCGGCGCGTCGTCCTTGATCAGCTTGTACTTGAACTGCAACATATTGCCGCTTGCATCATAGGTCGCGCACGCCTTGTACCAAGTCTTCTTATAGCCTTTCGTACCAGTCATGCTGACGTTGACGGCGTTCCCGTCTCTTGTGACAGCGTAACCTCTCTGGTTGTCCGGATCACTCATGTCCGCCCCCTCCGGCGCAACCGAGGCGGCTGTACCCTTGGGGCTCCAGATATAGATATTCGCGTCCGCTGTTTTCACAAGTTTCTCACCATCGATGCTGTAATCCTTGCTCAGTCCCTGACAGGTGAATGTTGTATTTCCAACAACAGCCTCGTATGGTTTTGCCATGTTGTTTACCAGCACCTTGCTGCAGACGTAACTGTTGGTGAACGAAGTGCAGCCGATTGCTTTCTCGTTGTAGTAATACGTTCTGTTCTTGGCCGACTTGTCTGTTTCGTTTTTCGCGTAATCCGCGGAGAAGACTTTGAGGTTTCCTTTTGTTACGTTCATCGTCTTCGCGAGAATTGCTTTTGCTGCGTCGTTGGACGCGAGCAGCACGTCTCCGCCGGACATGTTGAACGTTCCTACTTTGACCGCGTGCATGTTATCGCTGTTCGAAGTACAGTAAACTGTTCCTCCGGTAATGGTCAGGGTTCCCGTTCCGATGCTGTCCTCTCTGCCGGAATTGATCACGCCCCCTTCGAACCCGCCGATCTTGCTGTCTTTGTACAGTCTGAGTTCACCGGATTCGAATCTGAGTTCTTTGTCATCCGCAATGTCGATGACAGTGTCTCCTGTTTCAGACGTCGCCTTCAGCGTTCCTGCGCCGTTGATTGCATTGATTGTGCTGTTTCCGAGCACATTGATCGCAGGAACACAATCTTTCGAATCTGTGTCGAGTCCTTCTATAAAGCCTTTGCTTCCGCTCAAGGTGAGCATGCAGCCTTCCTTCATCGTCAGAACAGACTCCGTATCACAGGAGATCTGGAGGTTCTTCGCGGTGAGCGTCGATCCCTCTTCCATAATTACCCGGAGGTTCTCGCACATACCGCTGTCGCCGATCAGTGTCACGGTGCTGTCCTCTACTATCGTAATGGCGCCTGTCGATTTGCCGCCGATGTAGTATTTGCCGTCTGTTACCGCGACATCCGGAACAGAAACGTCTCCCTGGACATCGAGCACGGAACCGCTTGGATAGTAGACCGCATTGATGAT
>JBGUKV010000119.1:0-10082 GCA_045114655.1 Candidatus Allocopromorpha sp.
CTTCGATTTCGCCGGCGAGCACGTTGTTCTCCGCCTTGATAGTATTGATGTCGTAAGTGATCTTGGCGGCGTAGGACACCATGACGACGATGATCGTGAACACGATCGCAGCCGCGATGACAATCGAAAACATCACCCGGTGGTCGCTCTGCAACTTGAGGGTCAAACCTCTCGTGCGGGCCGCTTCCCTTTCCTTCTTCCGCTCCGCCCGGCGGGCTATCTCCTCTTCTTCCGGCTGTAAAGCAAGTCCGTATTTCTGATATTGTCTCTGGTATTCATACCACTTCTCTGCTGCAATCATGATGCTTCCTCACCAGTTTATTTCTTCGTCAGTTTATTTCTTTTCGATGACCCTCAGCTTCGCGCTTCGCGCTCTGGGGTTCGCCTCTAATTCTTCTTCGTTGGCTGTGATCGGCTTGCCGGTCACCTTCACGACGTCTGCCACCTTGCCGCACACACAGACCGGGAATTCCGGGGGACAGGTGCACGGGTTCAGTCTTCTCTGGAAGGCCTGCTTGACGATCCTGTCTTCCAGCGAGTGGAATGTTATGATGCAAAGCCTTCCGCCGGGGTTGAGCACGTCGCAGAACTCATCCACCGCTTTCTCCAGCTGATCCAGTTCCCCGTTTACCTCGATCCGGATCGCCTGGAACGTTCTCTTGGCCGGATGGGGTCCTTCCCTTCTGGCCGATGCGGGTATGGCTGCCTTGATGATGTCCACCAGCTGCCATGTCGTTTCGATTTTATTTTCTTTTCTGGCTTTGACGATGAAGTCCGCGATCCGGCTCGCCCATCGTTCTTCGCCGTAGTTCTTTATGATCTCCGTGAGCTGCTGCTTCGTGTACCCGTTCACCACATCGCTTGCGGTGAAGGAATCGTTCCGGTTCATCCGCATGTCCAGCGGCGCGTCCTGCATGTACGAGAATCCCCGTTCGCTGTTGTCCAGCTGAAAGGATGATACCCCGATGTCCAGCAATGCTCCGTCGATGCCTGAGATATTCTGCTCTTCGAGCACATCCCTGATCTCCGCGTAGGTGCTCTGCACCAGGATCTTCCTGCACTGCAGCGGAGCGAGCCTTTCTCCTGCCGCGTCCAGCGCGTCACGGTCTCTGTCGATTCCTATGAGAAGTCCCTTCTCCGAAAGCCTCTCCCCGATCCCGTTTGCGTGGCCGCCGCCGCCCAGCGTACCGTCCACGTAGACTCCATCGGGTCTGATATTCAGATGTTCCATGCACTCCTCGTACAAGACGGGCACATGGGAAAATTCCATCGTCATTTTTCAGTCGTGATCTTTCAATTAGAAGCCGTACTTCTCCAGTGCCGCAGCAATTTCACTGGCATTGATGTCTGAAGCTGTCACATTCTCTCCAGCCTGTGCAAAGGCTTCCTTCTCGAAGTTCTCCTTGCTCCACACTTCGATGTTGTCAATATTTCCTATGGTCACCAGTTCCTTCGTGATCCCTGCGTAGTCCTTCAGTTCCTGCGGGATCGTCACTCTTCCCTGCTTGTCCACATCGCACTTCGCAGCGGACTGGTTGAAATATCTTCTGATCATTCTGGCCTCAGCGTTGCTCCGTGGCAGAGCCTTCAGCTCCTGCAGGAAGTTTTCCCACTCCGCTTCGGTACTGATCGTGAGGCACTTGTCCAGCGACTGGGCAATGACGCAGCGTCCGCCCAGCTCCTCCCGGAACTTAGCAGGAATGATCAGCCTCGACTTCGAGTCTATTGAGTTTTGATACTTTCCTACGAACATGCTGCCCCGCGCCTCTCGGCCTCCACTTTGGATTCACAAATTGCTTCAGAAGCGACACTTCGCCCCTAAAGCTCTTCCATTGCCTCCATTGTAGACCACCTTACACCCCTTGTCAACCACTTCCCTCCACTTTTCTACCTATAATACGCCTCCTCCTCCACCACGCACCTCCGGCCCTGCCGATACCGCTTGCTTACGAGGCAGCTCGTCAGTATAATGGGACTTGCAGAATCAAGTGGAGCAGAAAGGAGACTCGGAACATGCCCACGCCATACCCTGTCGCGTTTGAAATATTCGGCCTAGAAATCATGTGGTACGCCATCTTTGTCACGAGCGGCATTGTTATCGCAACGCTGATCACCTATTTTCGCGCGCCGAAACACGGAATCAGCCAGGATACGCTCCTGAACATGGTCCTCATCAGTGTTCCCATCGGGATCATCGGCGCCAGGGCCTACTACGTGTTGTTCAACTGGAGCAGCTACGCCGGGGACATCGTCAAGATTCTGAACTTCCGCGGCGGCGGGTTGGCCATCCACGGCGGACTGATCGCCGGTCTGGGCACAGCATGCATCCTTTGCCTGATCTGGAAGGTGCGCCCTCTGAATCTGCTGGACCTTCTTGTTCCCGCCATCGCTCTCGGACAGTGCATTGGCAGATGGGGCAATTATTTCAACGGGGAAGCACACGGTGGTCCGACCGATTTGCCATGGGCTGTGATCATCAACGGCCAGACCTACCATCCGACCTTCCTCTATGAATCCATCTGGTGCTTCATCCTGTTTATTGTTCTGATCTGTGTGGACAACCGCAGGAAATTCGAAGGGCAAGTGGTGCTTTTGTACGGGATCCTGTATTCCTGCGAGCGTTTCTTCGTGGAAGCCCTTCGAACCGACAGTCTCATGATTGGCTCATTCAAGCAGGCCCAGGTCCTGAGCCTCGTGATCATCATCGTGTGCCTGGTGTTCTACATCATTCTGAGCAGCAAATACAAAAAACAGCACAAAAAAAGCCGCCCCTCACCTAAACGATGAAGAGCGGCTTGGGACGCGTGCCACGGCGCGCGTTTTTTTATTCTGATGCGTGCTACACGTTGAACAGGAAGTGGCAGATGTCGCCGTCCTTGACTTCGTATTCCTTGCCTTCGGAGCGGAGCCATCCGTGCTCCTTGGCGGCGCTCAGTTTGCCGCCGGCTTCCATGAGCTTGTCGTAGGCGATGGTTTCGGAGCGAATGAAGCCTTTCTCGAAATCCGTATGGATCTTACCGGCTGCCTGCGGAGCCAGCGTGCCGCGTTTGATGGTCCACGCGCGGGTCTCATCTTCACCGGTCGTGATGAATGAGATCAGATCCAGAAGCGCATAGGATGATTTGATCAGCTTATCCAGACCGGATTCGCCGATGCCCAGTTCCTCGAGGAACAGCTCCCGTTCCTCGTCGTCCAGTTCCGCCAGTTCGGCTTCCACCTTGGCGCTGATGACAACGACTTGGGATCCTTCCGCCTCTGCGATGGCGCGGACCGCCTTGACGTATTCATTCTCTTCGCAGTCATCGGCCGCGTCGTCCTCGGACACATTGGCTGCGTAGATGACCGGCTTGAAGGTGAGCAAATCCAGGCTCTTGACGAAAGCCTCTTCCTCCTCGTCCAGTTCCAACGTGCGTGCAACCTTGCCCTCACCAAGATGTGCATTGATCTTTTCGAGGAGATCGATCTCTTTCTGGAGCGACTTGTCACCCTTCAGCATTTTGGTTGCTTTTGCGATGCGGCGTTCGATCACTTCCATATCGGCAAGGATCAGTTCCATGTTGATGGTCTCGATGTCGGAGGCCGGATCGATGTGTCCGTCCACGTGGACGACATTCTCGTCCTCAAAGCAGCGGACCACGTGCACAATGGCTTCCACGTTTCGGATGTGGCCCAGGAACTTGTTGCCCAGTCCCTCGCCCTGGCTCGCGCCCTTGACCAGGCCCGCGATGTCGCAGAACTCGATGGTCGTATAGATTGTCTTCTTCGAATGATATATCTCCGAGAGTTTCGTCACGCGCTCATCCGGCACGGTGACCACGCCCACATTGGGCTCGATCGTGCAGAACGGATAGTTGGCCGCCTCCGCCCCTGCCTTTGTGATCGCGTTGAACAGTGTGCTTTTGCCTACATTCGGAAGGCCTACAATTCCCAGTTTCATAATATACTGAACTCCTTTGTTGTTATTTCTTACTGCACCTCAAATTGTATATGATTGTCCGTCGCAATTCAACCATACAACTATGAGCACACAACAAAAAAAGCACCGTGTGGTGCTTTTTGTTTGCGTTTGTTCACTTGCCTGATTGTGACGTGTCCCCTACTCGGTCACTTTCACGAAGACGCAGCCGGTGCAGTCTTCATCTGCCGCTCCGGTCCAAAGCAGCTTGCCGTCGGATATTTCGAAACTGCCGGATCCTCCTTCGTACTCTACGGTCTCTTCGGCTCCGCCGCCCATGCCGTCTTCATCGCCTTCTTCCTCTTCATCCAGGTCTTCTGAAGCGAAGGTGGTCCGCTTCGTACAGTCACTGTAGACGAGCTGATTTCCTTCTTTTACTGCACTCATGGTCCACTCGGTGGATTCGGTCGCTGAACCGCTCCAGGTGACCGTAATGTTGACACATTTTGCCTCTGTGTTGGCAATGACCGTCGCTGCTGCGCGTCCGCTCGTTTCATCCTGGTATTCGCCGGCCAGATTCACATATTCATTGACGGCGTCGGCAGTTGCTTCCGGATCCTCCTCCGGCGCGGCCGCATCGGTCTCAACGGATTCTCCTTCCTCCGCAACGGTTGCCTGCTGATCTGCATCCTGTTGCTCGTCTGTTTCCGTGCAGGATGCGAAGAACATCATCATGCCGAACGCCATGACGATCGACATGATCATTATCATCAGTTTCTTGGTTTTCATGTTTACCTCCGTTAGGAACCGCCGCCCTTTCCGGCGATCTTTCCTTCCCATCAGCAGACCCGCCGCAAGTCTGTTCACGGCGTTCGGGCTGCCTTTGCACGAAGTATATCACAACAAATTCTTGAATTGTCAAAACTTAACAATTATTCACAAGCAGCATTATTGGCAAAGGACACAACATGTAGTAAAATTATCACAAAGTTAACTAAATCATGTAATCTGCATGTGGTGCATGTAGGAGGAAATACTATGAAGTGTCCTTATTGCGAAAACGAAGACAGCAAAGTCATCGACTCCCGTCATACGGAGGATGGCCGCGCGATCAGAAGAAGACGCGAATGCGAAAAATGCGGCAGACGTTTCACGACCTATGAGAAGATCGAAGAGATGATCCTCATGGTCATCAAGAAGGACGGCAGCCGTCAGGCATTCGACCGGAACAAGCTCCTGAACGGAATCATCCGCGCCTGCGAGAAGCGCCCTGTTTCCTACGCGGAGATGGAGAAAATCGTGGACGATATCGAGCGCGGACTTAACAATACCATGGAGAAAGAAGTCGACAGCAAGCTCATCGGCGAGCTCGTGATGGAGAAGCTCAAAGACCTCGATGAAGTTGCTTATGTGCGTTTTGCTTCTGTATACAGACAGTTCACTGACGTCAACACCTTCGTCAAGGAGGTCGAAAGTCTCCTGAACACCAAGAAGAGCCGCTGACTGCATTGACAGGAGGAAATTGATATGAAAGATATATTCAGAATCGCCATCGACGGGCCAAGCGGCGCAGGCAAAAGCACCATCGCCAAAGCTGTAGCAAAGGCTCTCGATATCGACTATATTGACACCGGCGCCATGTACCGCGCCATCGGTTACAAAATCGACAAAGAAGGCGTTCCCTTCGAGGAAGGCGACGCCCTGGCAGCGCTGCTCGATTCCACGGACATCGATTTCGTCAGCGGAGACATCATCTTGGACGGCGTGGTCGTCAACGATTTGATCCGTACCCCGGAAGTATCCATGCTCGCGTCGAAATGCGCCGCTCTCCCTTCTGTACGCGCCAAACTCGTTGAGATCCAGCGCGGCATGGGTCAGCGAAAGAGCGTCATCATGGACGGCCGTGATATCGGCACCAACGTCCTCAAAGACGCAGAGTACAAGATCTTCCTGACCGCTTCCGCTGAAGAGCGGGCTCAGCGCCGTTTCAAGGAACTTCAGGAAAAAGGCGAAACACAGACCTACGAAGAGGTTCTGGAAGACGTCAAGCAGCGCGACTACAACGACATGACCCGGGAGCTTAACCCGCTCCGCAAGGCCGATGACGCCATCGAACTGGACACCACCGGCATGGGCATCGACGAAGTCGTCGCCGCCGTACTGGACATCGTGAAGTAATGTGTCAAAGGGACGGTTCTTTTGGCACATTTCGAGCATTTGGAAATGTGCCAAAAGAACCGTCCCTCTGACACAAAAGACTGCGCACGCGGCGCAGTCTTTTTTGATACTTATTTTTCGACTTTCTTGTCTGCTTACTTCTGGTGGCATCCCAGCGGCAGCTTCGGATATCCATCCTTGTACTCGCCTGTTTCGAGTCTGTGGAAGTAATCCTGTACAGCTCTTGCCGCAACGCCGTTGAGCAGTACCAGACCGATGAGGTTCGGCGCAGCCATCAAAGCGTTGAAGATGTCAGCTACAGTCCATACCTGTGACAGTGTGAGGAACGGGCCAATGAATACTGCGAAGATGTACAGCCATCTGTATACCTGTACAGCAGCTTTGCTTCCATTGAAGAGATATTCGCAGCATCTCTCAGCGTAGTAGTCCCATCCGAGGATCGTGGTGAAAGCGAAGAATGCCAGCGCGCACATTACGACGAATGCACCTGCTGTCGGTCCGAGCAGTCCCATTGAGAATGCGTCGATCGTGACCTGAGCTCCTTCGTGTCCAACTTCCAGCGCATAGTCATAAGCTCCGGAAACCATGATTACCAGACCAGTCATCATGCAAACGCAGATGGTGTCGATGAATGTACCGGTCATGGATACGAGACCTTGTCTTACCGGCTCATTTGTCTGTGCAGCAGCTGCAGCGATAGGAGCGGATCCGAGACCTGCTTCGTTTGAGAAGACGCCTCTTGCTACGCCCTTGGTGATCGCCAGGTAGAAGGCGCCGAACGCGCCGCCTGCGGCTGCCTTTGCACCGAATGCCATCGTGACGATGTCAGCGATTGCTGATGGGATCTTGTCCAGGTTTGTGAAGATGATGATCAGGGAAACGAGTACGTAAGCGATCGCCATGAACGGTACGATGACGGTCGTTACGGTCGCGATTCTCTTGATGCCGCCGATGATAACCAGTGCGGCGAAGAGTGTTACGATGATAGCAACTGCGATCGTAACTGCTGTGATCTCCTTGTCAGCGCCGATCGTGAACAGTGTGTCGGCCTGGAAGAATGTTTCAGCAGCTGAAGCGATTCCGTTGATCTGTGTAATGGTTCCGATACCGAAAGCACCGGCGATGCAGCCGAACAGCGCGAACAGCTTGCCCAGCCATCTGGCGTTCCAGTTGTATCTCTCTTTGATACCCTTCTCAATGTAGTAGAACGGTCCGCCGAGATATCCGCCTTCAGGGTTCACCTGTCTGTAGATGACAGCGAGAACACCTTCCGTGAACTTGGTAGCGAGGCCTACGCAAGCCGCGATGAACATCCAGAACAGTGCACCAGGGCCGCCGACGATAACAGCGGTCGCGACGCCAACGATGTTTCCTGTACCGATAGTAGCTGAAAGTGCAGTACACAGCGCACCGAATGATGTAACTTCACCGGAAGCTCCTTCTTCGTTTCTGACCATGTACTTAAGAGCTCTGCCGAGCTTGATGAACTGCATACCCTTCAATCTGATGGTAAGCAGCAGGCCGGTACCCATGATGAGCACCAGAAGCGGTACGCCCCATACAAACGAGTCTACCGCGTCGAGAAATTGTGTGATCATTTCGTTCTCCTTTTTTCAAAAACAAATAATAAATTGATTGAAATGAAAAAGCCGACAACTTGCCTATGCAAGATCGACTTCCCGGAGAGGCACAAATACAAATAATTGCGAGAACTATCTGCCCTGTCCTTTTGCCTGAGAGATTACGTTTATTTGAGTCTTCCTCGCTGACCCCTTAACGCGTACACCTTCGGCGCCCGGTCTTGCCCGGGACTCTCCAGAGAATCATAGTTCGTTTACCGCTTCATCGCTTACATTCATCGCTAACACGTTAAACTGCAAAAGCAAACAAAACGGTTCCATAAACTTACGGACACAATATAGCACACCATTTTGGCACAGTGCAACCCCCTTTACGCATTATATTGTATACATAAGGAACTTTTATGCAAAAAAGCAAAAACCCCGGATGCTGCCGTCCGGGGCGGGATGCCTTTGCATGATGGGATGCTTTTGCATAATGCTATTTTAATTTCGCGTTTTCTCCCAGGAAATCCAGGACTTTCTCGTACAGCAGTTCAATGTGCACATACTGGTCCATGGTCCTTCCGGTATCGCGCTGGACTGATTCATCCGTATAGCCTTGCAGTTCGATATTCTTCTGAAGCGCCTCCGCTTCCTCGTCTGTATAGGTAATGCCCTCTTTGTCCGCAATGTACTCGGTGAGCATTTCCTGTTTGACAAGGGTCTGCGCGTAATCCACCAACTGCAGTTTCAGATCCTTCTCTGTCGCCGCGCCGTAGTACTGAGCGATGAAGTCCTTTCTGTCCAGACCATACTGCTCTGCATTGTAGTCTGTGAGCGCGTCAAATGTCTCCACATAATGGTTGACGATTTCTTCGGGGTATTTCAGCACTTTTGTCTTGGCCAGGACCTTCGACCAGACTTCAGTTTCCATGTTTTTCTGTGCTTCTTCTTCCTTCTGCTTGTACAGTTTCTCTTTTACTGCTTTTTCATACTCTTTGGTGTTTTTGTAGTCACCCAGAGTTTTGACAAATGCATCGTTGTACTCCGGCTGAACCATCCTTGTCGCGGAGTTGATCGTTACGGTAAACACAACATCCTTGCCCTGCAGTTTTTCCTCTGAGTAATTCAGCGGAAATGCCAGCTTGAGCTCAATCCCCTTCTCGCCGACCTTGTGTCCTACCAGGCCTTCTTCGAAGCCGTCAATGAACTTGCCGGTCCCGAGGGTCAGATCATACCCTTCCGCTGAGCCGCCTTCAAATTCCTTACCGTCTATCTTTCCGACGTAGTCGATGTTGACGGTATCGCCCTCCTTGACCTTGTCTCCTTTTTTCAGCTTTGTTTCTTTGGCGGCTGCCTTCAGATCTGCAACGATCACGTCGCCGATCTCAGCCTTGGTAACCTTGACTTCCATCTTATCGGCTTCGATGCCTTTGTATTCCGCCGGTTTAATGTAATCCTCCAGGTTCAGGTCGCTGTACATATCTTTATACTCACCGCAGGCGGTCAGGCTAAGCATGCCGATGATCGTAATCAGAGCCAGACCGATGCCCAGTATTGTTCTTTTCTTCAAAGTTTCTTCTCCTTTGCAAGTTCCTCTTGGTGCTTACTTCGCTGCTAATTATACTACTCACTTTATCGTGTACTATACCACTGAAATGTGTTGGGAACGTGTTTATTCTATCTTGAGTTTGTTCGGATTCTCTATTTCATTGCGTCTGGCCAGCTGTTTGAGGAATGCGCTGATTTCCTCATTGACCTGCTCGACCTCCTTCTTAAACTCACGGGCGGAAACGCGCATTGCATCGTTTCCGAGTATGATCATCTGCTCCAGCCTGTCGGAAGTAGCCACGCGTACGCGGTACTTGCGGCCTTTGACCGGAGCCGCGCCGTCCGGAAGATGACTGCTCCGGCCTGCGCCGGTTGGGTCGCTTTTGCCCGACAACTCGTAAGTTGCCCGTTCGATGTAGGTGTCCGCTGTCTCCGCTTCCTGCGTGTAAACAACCGTCACGCCGCCGTGTTTTTCGAAGTGCCGCTGACCGCCTTTGACCTTGTACGCATCGAAGACTGCGATGACATTGCACTTCCTGAAACCCTGGTAGTTCCCCAGAATTTCGATGAGGGCTTCCCGGGCGCTGTCGATATTCTCCTTCGCCAGCTCCTTCAGTTCATCCCATGCAAAGATGATATTGTATCCGTCCACAAGCAGATACTCTGGCAGCCGCAGTTCTTCCTGCCTTCTTGCCGCTTCAGCAGCCCGCCTCCTTCGCTCGGCCGCTTTCTTCCGCCGCTCCAGCTCGCTGTCAAACTCCTTCGCCTCGATGCTTGGCTTGTCCGATTTGCTGCTTTTGAAAGTCCGATCGAAAATCCGCTGGAGGTCCTTGTCCTCTATATCCGATGCGCCTGATGTGCCGCTGCTTACTCTGCTGCCTGCGCCACCGGTTGCT
>JBGUKV010000120.1:0-2294 GCA_045114655.1 Candidatus Allocopromorpha sp.
AGGAAAGTACCAATCTTAATCTGATCCACTTAAATAACCCTCCTTTCGTAGTCAGCTTAATGCCAGTCTTACCTTTTGAACACGACATAAAGCGAGAAAATGCCGCATCCCATCGTTTAGACATCAATGTCTGGTTCAACAAATCCCGATTTAACTTTTTACCATATTTTCCTCAACAAACTGGATAGATGGCTCCGTCAACTCAGTAATCGTAATCATCATCACCGACGGGACGAAGATCATCCGATGTGAACCGCTTTGGGGTATAAGTTTTCTTTTCCTGCTTGGTTCGCTTCTTATGCTGCTGAGACTGAACATCTTCTGTATCTCTATATTCGTCATAGGCTCCCGTTGCCATATTTCTATAGAATCCGGTCATGTTCGTCACTCCCTGTTTCAGAATTGTGTAATATGTCAAAGCAGATTTGAAACAAAAATTCTGTCGCTATTGTACTACAGAAAAAGTTGTTTTGCATCAGTAGAAGGGCGCTAGGCTAAATTAAAGGTGTACTATTGGATTTTTACAGACCTGAGATGATCCGGCAGAGAGCCTATTACAATCAGTCTTTGCTCATCATCATGGAGGAAGTATATGCGAAGTAGATTTTCCGAATCGTTGCCGACACGCAGATGACAATTTAATCGCGATTAGCATATGTGCCTGCAAGATTAAGGATGAGAAAAGTATAGCACAAGATCTCAGGCGTGAAAAGTCAAAGAGAGGTGAGTTGGTAAAAGAAATAGGATTCCGGTGCCTGAAGACAGGGAAAGCGGAAGACTCAAAATAAGCCTAAGGGGGTTTACATAATATTCTATCTGGGCGTGATGTTTAGACAACCGTGAAATCAGCGAATATCCTTTTGTTTTGTGCGTGCGCTCACTTCTCTCCGGTCTCCTTTCACTGGCACCTTGACGGATCAGCTCGGTATCCGTATAATGTATGAAGGCCAAAAAAGCAATAGAAAAGGAGTACAGTCTATGGCACAAAAACCGACCCATGTATACGAAGAAAAGGGACCGATCACCGATGCTCTGCTCAGCAGAATGGACGCCTGGTTCCGTGCGGCAAACTATCTCTCGGCAGGTCAGCTTTACCTGCTGGAAAACCCTCTGCTCAAAAAGCCTCTGACACTGGATATGATCAAGAAAAAGATCGTTGGTCATTGGGGAACGGTTCCCGGGCAGAACTTCGTTTTTGTCCATCTCAACCGCGTCATCAAGCGCTACGATCTGGATCTGATCCTTCTCTCCGGCCCTGGACACGGCGGCAACTTCTATATCGCCAACGATTATATGGACGGCACCTACAGCGAGGTCTATCCTAATATCTCCCAGGATGAAGCGGGCATGCAGAAGCTGTTCAAGCAGTTCTCCTTCCCCGGCGGCGTCCCCAGCCATTGCGCCCCCGAGACACCAGGCTCCATCAACGAAGGCGGCGAACTGGGTTACGGTATTGCCCATGCTTTTGGCGCTGTATTCGACAATCCCGGGCTGATCGCGGCGGTAACTGTCGGCGACGGTGAAGCCGAAACCGGACCGCTGGCCACTTCCTGGCAATGCAACAAGTTCCTCAACCCTGCCACCGACGGCGCAGTCCTGCCCATCCTGCACCTCAACGGCTACAAAATCGCCAACCCCACCCTCTTCGCGCGCATGTCCCGGGAGGAAGTCACCGACTTCTTCCACGGCTGCGGCTGGGAACCCTATTTCGTAGAGGGCGACGACCCCATGCCCATGCACCGACTGATGGCCGAGACGATGGACAAGGTCATCGAGAGCATCCAGGCCATCCAGAAGCACGCCCGCGAGACCGGCGATACCAGTCGTCCGCGCTGGCCGATGATCGTGCTGCGCACCCCGAAGGGCTGGACCGGCCCTAAGATGGTGGACGGCAAGCGGATCGAGAACAACTTCCTGGCCCACCAGGTACCGATCTCCATGGAAAAGGGCGAGGAGCATCTGGCCCTGCTGGAGGAGTGGCTTCGCAGCTATCACCCGGAAGAGCTCTTTGACGAGAACGGCCACCTGCTGCCGGAGATCGCATCCCTTGCACCGGAGGGCAACGCCCGAATCGGTGCCAACCCCCATGGGAACGGTGGCCTGCTGCTGCGCGATCTGCGCATGCCGGATTTCCGTGATTACGCTTTTGAGGTTACAGAGCACGGCGAACGGGAAGGGCAGGATATGACAGAACTGGGCAAGTTCGTGCGAGATATCCTCACCCTCAACGCCGACACTCACAACTTCCGCGTGTTCGGGCCGGATGAGACCAATTCCAATCGCCTCAACGCGGT
>JBGUKV010000121.1:0-7110 GCA_045114655.1 Candidatus Allocopromorpha sp.
TATGATTTATTAGGAAGGAGGAACAGCCATGGAAATGACACAGGGGCTTATTGAATTCAACTGGTCATCACTGATGATTCTATGCAATGTATTCATCCTGTACATCATACTTCGGAAGTTCTTCTGGGAAAAGATAAAGAAATTCATGGATGACAGAGCTGCGGCCGTGCAGGACGCGATCGACGCGGCGGAGGCTGTGAACAAGAGGGCCGATGAGAAGATGGCCAGCTACAGCAAGCGCATCGCCAACGTCGAGGAGGAAGGTCGTGAGATCATCAAAGCCTCCAAGCAGCAGGCGGACGCCCAGGCTCAGATCATCATCGAAGAAGCCCGCAAACAGGCGAGCGATATCATCGCAAAGGCCGAAAGGACCATCGAACAGGAACGTCTCGCGGCTACAGAAGAAATGCGTAAGGAGATCGCTTCTATTGCCATGCTTGCGGCGGAACAGATCGTCGGCAAAGAGATCGACAACGTCGGACAAGACGCGATCATCGATCAGGTAATTGAGGATGCGAGGAGTGCGAAATGGCAGAATTAACGGTTGACCTGACATACGGGACTGCGCTCATGGAGGCGGCCCGCGAATTAGGGAAAGAAGACCAGATCCTCGACGAAGCGCAGGCAGTTGCCCAGCTCATCGAAGAGGAGCCGGATCTGCACAAGTTCATCAATTATCCGGGAGTATCTGCAGACGAAAAGAAAGAAGTCCTGAAGAACATATTTGAGGGCAGGATCTGCGAAGAACTTCTCAACTTTCTCTACATTCTTGTAGACAAGAGGAGAACGATGAACTTCGGAAGGATCGTCAAAGTCTACAAAAGCCTCATCGAGAAAGAGGAAGGCGTCTCTTATGGAACGGTTTATTCCGTCGTGAAGCTTTCCGATGATCGTCTGGCGGAGCTTGAGAAACAGACGTCAGAGCTTTTGCAGATGAATGTGAAGTTAGAGAATGAATTAGATCCCAGACTGTTGGCGGGGTTCAAGATTCTTGTCGAGGGCAAGATCATTGACGCGTCATACAGGAAGAGGTTTGACGAGCTTGCTAGTCAAATGAATCTATCTTAGGGAGGAACGTTATGAATTTAAGACCTGAGGAAATCAGTTCGGTCATAAAAGAACAAATAAAGAATTATAAAAGCCAGCTGGACGTTTCCGATTTCGGTACGGTCATCCAGGTAGGTGACGGTATCGCCAGAATCTATGGTCTGGAGAACTGCATGGCCGGCGAGCTGCTGCAGTTCGGTGAAGAAACCTACGGAATGGCACAGAACCTTGAAGAAGACAACGTCGGTGCCGTAATCCTGGGTTCCGACAGAGACATCAAGGAAGGCGATATTGTCAAGCCGACAGGAGCCGTTGTAGAGGTTCCGGTAGGCGACGCCATGGTCGGACGTGTCGTCAACGCGCTGGGAATGCCGCTGGACGGCAAAGGCCCCATCAGCGCAACAGAGCGCAGACCGGTAGACGTTGTAGCGCCGGGCGTACTGTTGAGAAAGTCCGTAAACCAGCCGCTGCAGACTGGTATCAAGGCGATCGACTCCATGATCCCGATCGGAAGAGGACAGCGTGAGCTGATCATCGGCGACAGACAGACAGGAAAAACTGCGATCGCCATCGATACGATCATCAATCAGAAGGGCGAGGACGTCGTCTGCATCTACGTTGCGATCGGACAGAAGGCGTCGACCGTTGCCCAGCTGACACAGACACTGGAAGATAAAGGAGCGATGGACTACACGATCATCGTCAGCGCGACCGCATCTGACGCGGCGCCGCTGCAGTACCTCGCGCCGTACGCGGGATGCGCGATGGGTGAGTACTTCAGAGACAACGGCAGAGACGCGCTGATCATCTACGATGACTTGTCCAAGCACGCGGTGGCATACAGAGCCATGTCCCTGCTGCTGAGAAGACCGCCGGGACGTGAAGCGTATCCGGGCGACGTATTCTATCTGCACTCCAGGCTCCTGGAGAGAGCAGCGAAGCTTTCCGATGACCAGGGCGGCGGCTCACTGACCGCGCTGCCGATCATCGAGACACAGGCAGGTGACGTATCCGCATACATCCCGACAAACGTAATTTCCATCACAGACGGACAGATCTACCTTGAATCAGAGCTGTTCTTCTCCGGACAGAGACCTGCGGTTAACGCCGGTATCTCTGTATCCCGTGTAGGAGGCAACGCGCAGATCAAGGCCATGAAGCAGGTCGCGTCCAGTATCAAACTGGAACTGGCTCAGTACAGAGAGCTGGCGTCCTTCTCCCAGTTCGGATCCGATCTGGATGCAGAGACAAAGAAACGGCTGGATCACGGCGAGATCCTCATGGAAGTCCTGAAGCAGCCGCAGTACCAGCCGCTGCCGGTCGAGAATCAGGTCATGATCATCTACGCGGCCATCAACAACTATCTCGAGGACGTCGGCGTTGAAAACGTCAAGAGGTACGAGAAGGAATTCCTGGAGTACATGACGTCCACCTACCCGGAAGTCGGCCGCAGCATCAAAGAAGAAGGTAAGATCGTCGAGGCGACAGAGGAGACCCTCAAGTCCGCGATCGAGAAATTCAACGAGAAATTCCTCCGCGCCATCGGCGTCAGCGTAATGCAGCCGGATGAAGCAGAGGACGCCACAGAAGAGGCGGCATCCGACAGCGAATAGAGGAGGTGTGATTGAATGGCTACAGAGTCCATACAAGACATCAAAAGGCGTATAAAATCTGTAAGCAGCACAGAGAGAATCACCAACTCCATGAAACTTGTCTCGGCCGGTAAACTGAGAAAAGCCAAAGCGATCTTCGAGAAGACGAATGAGAACTCTCACTTTATCACCAACACGATACAGGAGCTGTTCAACTCCGGCTCGGAGATCCCGCAGGAATATCTGGCAGGGAACAGAGAGATCAAGACGACGGCGTACATTGTCGTGACCAGCGGCAGAGGCCTTTGCGGCGGATTCAACAGCAACATCATCAAGGAAGCGCAGAGGGAGATCGACGCCGACTGGGAACCGCCTGTGATCGTTGCGATCGGAAGCAAAGGCAAGGAGTACTTCGAGAAGCACGGGTATGAGATCCACAGTTCTTATCTGGCACCGCCGGAGAGCATCTCTTTCCTGGAGACAAAGGAACTGTCCGCTCCGATTCTCGAGATGTATGACAACAAGGAGATCGACGAGGTCGTTCTGATCTACACGTCCTTTATCAGCACGATGGAACAGCAGGTGAAGAACGAGGTCATCCTGCCCTTTGAGGTCGAGACAGATCCGGAATTTATGACGAGCAACAAGTTCGTTGAGTACGAGCCTTCGGTAGAGGCTGTGTTCAACTATCTCGTTCCGAAATTCGTTGAAACTAAAATATACTCTGCTGTTGTCGAGTCAGCTACCTGCGAGCACGCCGCCCGCAGAATGGCCATGGAGAACGCAACAGATAACGCCAGAGAGATGCTGGATGACCTGAACCTGAACTACAACAGGGCACGTCAGTCGGCTATCACTGATGAAATCATAGAAATCGTCGCCGGTTCTGAAGCGCAGAGCTAGGCGGCAGAAATTGCACAGAAATTACAACTGGAGGCGAACATGAACAAAGGAAAAATCCATCAGATCATCGGGCCTGTCATTGACATCAAGTTCAATGAGAACGAGATGCCGGAACTGCTGAACGCAATCAATATAGAGTTCGAAGGCAAGACAATCGTATCGGAAGTTGCCCAGCATCTGGGTGATGATGTTGCCAGATGCGTTGCTCTCTCATCGACTGACGGACTGAGGAGAGGAATGGAAGCCATCGATACCGGCGCGCCGATCACCATTTCAGTAGGAAAGGAAGTCCTGGGCAGGATGTTCAACGTACTGGGTGAGCCGATCGACGACAAACCGGCGATCGAAACAGCGATGACGTCACCGATCCACAAACCGGCACCGGCCTTCGAGGAACAGGACACTTCAACCCAGATCTTCGAAACAGGCATCAAGGTCATCGACCTGATCGCGCCATATACCCGAGGCGGTAAGGTAGGTCTGTTCGGCGGAGCGGGCGTAGGAAAGACGGTACTGATCCAGGAGCTCATCAGCAACATCGCGAAAGAGCACGGCGGCATCTCCGTATTCGCCGGTGTAGGCGAGAGAACAAGAGAAGGAAACGACCTGTACTACGAGATGATCGAGTCAGGTGTAATATCAAAGACGGCCATGGTATTCGGTCAGATGAATGAACCGCCCGGAGCCAGAATGAGAGTCGGCCTGACGGGTCTGACCATGGCGGAGTACTTCAGAGACGAAGAAAAGCAGGACGTACTGCTCTTCATCGACAACATCTTCCGGTTCACGCAGGCCGGTTCCGAAGTATCCGCGTTGCTCGGACGTGTACCTTCCGCGGTAGGTTATCAGCCGACGCTGGCTACCGAGATGGGTGCGCTGCAGGAGAGAATCACTTCCACGAAGAAGGGCTCCATCACATCCGTACAGGCTGTATACGTACCGGCGGACGACCTGACTGACCCGGCTCCGGCTACGACATTCGCCCACTTGGACGCTACGACCGTACTGTCCAGAGCGATCACCGAGCTCGGTATCTATCCGGCTGTTGACCCGCTCGAATCCACATCGAGAATCATGGATCCGCTCATTTTGGGCGAAGAGCACTACAACACAGCCCGTGGCGTACAGGAAGTACTGCAGAGATATAAGGAACTGCAGGACATCATCGCGATCCTGGGTATGGACGAACTGGGCGACGACGACAAGCTCATCGTAAACCGCGCTCGTAAGATCCAGCGTTTCCTGTCACAGCCGTTCAGCGTAGCGGAACAGTTTACCGGCATGGAAGGAAAGTACGTTCCGATCAAGGAGACCGTCCGCAGCTTCAAGGAGATCCTCGAAGGTCAGCACGACGACATTCCTGAGCAGATGTTCCTGTTCGCCGGCAGCATCGACGAAGTCGTCGAGAAGTACGAAAAGAGCAAAAGCAAGAGCGCATAGTTCAGCTATCAGCGCAAACGCGTAGCGAGGTTCAGTTATGGCAACTAACAGCGTAAGATTAGAAGTAATAACACCATCCAAGTTGTTCTACCGCGGCGAGGTCGAACTCGTCATTGTGACAACGCTCGATGGTGACGAAGGATTCATGGCAGGTCACGTCTGGGCGTGCAAGCTCCTTGATGTGGGCGAACTCTGGATTCAGGAAAAGGGCGCAGCGAAAAACGAGTGGCGTGTTGCTGCCGTCTCACGCGGCTTCATCGATGTTAAGGACAGTATTGTCATCTATACAGACGCAGTCGAGTGGTCCGAAGATATCGATATGGATCGTGTCCTCAGCGAGAAGGCCAAGGCCGAAGACTGGCTCGTCAAGCACCCCGACGCCGACGAAGACTCGGCCGAGATGCAGAACGCCAAGCTTATACTCGCCAAAGCCGAAATCCGAAAGAACGTGGCCGACGGAGGTCACAGACACTAACTACTGCAGTATATGGATCTTTTCTGAAACAGCGGCGATACGCCGCTGTTTGTATATGAAAGAAGGCAACTGGAATGATCGGAAAAACAGCAATGAAACTCATACTCGCTTTTCTGATCCCGCTATTTGCAGTCGCGGGCTTTTCGGCATGTGGGAATGAAAACGAGGGAACAGAATCCGGGACAACATTAGAGGCAGAGCAACAGGAATCAGCAGAGGCGGGCGCGCAGGAATCTCAAGGAGGATATATCGATTACGCCAACGACCATTATCTGAAATTCCGCATGTGGGATTATACAGACTTGGGGTCCGGCGCAAGCAACGACGATCCGCAATTCGCGCGGTACTGGACTGTGGCATACAGTCCTAACACAGGCACGTGTACCGACGTTGAAGAGCAGGAGGTTTATACATTAGACGGGGAATACGAATATTCCGACGTATTGGACAGGCAGGAGATGCTTCAAAACGATGTCTTCGCAGATATGGATTTTGTCGACGTGAGCGTTGAGAATGGTGGAACCGGCGAAACCGCCGGCATTGTAATCAGGTATCACGGAATGGACGATCCGAAGAACCGCGCGGCGCTCGGGAATCAAGGTATTCTATGCATGCAGGCGGAATGGTGCACAACAATCGACGAAGCGGTAGAGACGATTTCAAGTCTGCACGGCGAGATAGAACGAGCAAATATCCTCGAGGGGAAAGATGCTTGCGTTTATGCCAAAAGCGTTGCTTTGATGCGAGGGGATATTACCCCGGGCACAGATGCCATAATCGAATGTGACCATCAGACGGGGAATGAATACACGATTCACGCGTATGAGAATTTACCGGATCATGTCGCAACGTTGTTCTGGTGGACCGTGTCAGAAGACGGCTCTATCACAGATGACATCACGGGCGATACAATCATCTGACGTATGAATATTTGTTGACATCAACAATGTTTGAATGTATACTATCTTCGTGTCGCGCGAGCGGCGCGGAGTTTTTGTGCGAGCAGGATTCAGTTCCGGCAGCGAGCACACTAGAAGATATTTTTAGACGCCGAAACAGTTGGGCGGCAGGCTGCAGCGCAGCAGGCAGCGCAACCGAGTAGGCAGGACCGAACCAGTTTGGAGACAAACCCAGTAGGCAGAAAGGAAGACGCAATGACAAAATCATTCATCGCGAAGCCGGCAGAGGTCGAACGCAAGTGGTACGTGGTCGACGCTGACGGTCAGAACCTGGGAAGAATGGCGTCACAGATCGCTGCGATTCTCAGAGGCAAGAACAAGCCGACTTACACGCCGCATGTTGACTGCGGAGATTACGTTATCGTGATCAACGCCGAGAAGGTAGCAGTCACAGGCAAGAAGAGACAGGAGAAGATCTACAAGAGACACTCCGGTTATCCGGGCGGACTCAAGGAGACCAACTTCGAAGACATGATGGCGAAGCACCCGACAGAGGCTGTCAGACATGCTGTCAAGGGCATGATGCCGAACGGAAGACTTGGCAGACAGATGTACAAGAAGTTAAAGGTTTATGCAGGACCTGAGCACAATCACGCAGCTCAGAAGCCGGAAGTTCTGGATATCAAGTAGGAAGGGAGGATCTGAAAATGGCAAAGACACAGTACTACGGAACAGGTAGAAGAAAATCATCAGT
>JBGUKV010000122.1:0-4549 GCA_045114655.1 Candidatus Allocopromorpha sp.
TCTCGGATTTCACCTCTGCAAAGAAAAGTCCCTGGCCGATCAGTGCGTTCAGCCTATCGATGATCATATTGAGACTGGGGCCGGTTCCTCTCGAATCCAGGATCTCAATATTGCGGTCCGGATTATTCTCCAAGACCATCTGTTTCGCTGCGCAGGCGCTGTTGTAACTCCCTGAGAGGTTCGACGAGATCGTCACTGCGAAGACGTCGCCCTCTTCACCAAATTCTGCCATCCAGTCGTGCGGCGAGGGACATGATGTATGGCTTTTGGAACTGGCAGCCATAGCCGTCACAAGATCGCGCACGCTGAGTGCTTCGTTGTCCACATAATCGGTGCCGTCTACAGTGATTACAAAAGGCACGGTGTTAAAGTAAATGTTATCTGACTGATTCTCTATTTTGAAAATATCACAGCTTGAATCGGCAATGATTCTAAAGAACATGATCAGATCTCCTTTCCTCCTTCTGTGGTTGTGTCTTCCAATACGGGCGCTGTCTGCTCTGTGGTTGTGTCTTCCGATACAGGCGCTGTCTGCTCTGTGGTTGTGTCTTCCGCTACAGGCGCTGCCTCCTCTGTGGTTATGTCTTCCGATACAGGTTCTGCTTGCTCAGTGGATTCATCCGGCAGCGCTTCATCGATCAGCGCTTCCTCGGGGAACTCTGCATCCACGTTCGACGCTTCCTCCTTAATCGTAAATTTGTGGATCATTTTCACGAGTTGAATGGCGATTCCAATCTCACATCCAGCTACAAATGCCAGTCCGGCAAGGGCTGCCTTCATTTTCTTGTTCATTGTGCAATCCTTTCGTAGATTTCAATACGACATATAGTTGTATTGTACACCGTTATGATGATTCTATTATACACAAGAGACGGACATAAATATATGGGTTTACAGTGTACTTCATAAAAAATGCTAAAAAAGGCAGCCTCCCTGTAAGAAGTCTGCCTTTTGTCACAATATGAACTGTATAAAACCACTTTGCAAAAACGTATGTGATGCTCAGTTCTTGTTCTCGAAGTCCTCAATCAGCTGGATGAGGAGTTTTACAGTACCATCGATTCCGAGAAGTCCTGTGTCCAGCGACATGTTGTAGGTGTCCGCTCTGCCCCATTTCTTCATGGAATAATAGTTGTAATAGCTCTGTCTCTGCTTGTCCTTTCTCAGGATGAACTCTCTGAGCTTGTCCGGGTTGGCTTTCTCTTCGTCCGGGACATCCGGATAAGTCGCGGCACGCGCCATGCGGAATGATTCATCGGCGTGCAGGAACAGGTTAATGACGTTGGGAAAATCCTGCAGGGCGCAGTCAGCACAGCGTCCAATGATGACGCAGGAACCTTCCTCCTTGGCAATCTTCTTAATCGTATCGAACTGGGCGAGGAAAACCTTCTGACTGATCGGCATATTGGAAAAGCCGGAGCTGCTGAATCCGAAGGTGTACGTGTCCATTACCAGGTTGTAGAGAAAAGAGCTGGTAGGGCGTTCGTCCTGCTGCTGCACGATCTCCTGACAGAAACCACTGTCCTTCGCCACCTTAGATAAGAGTTCAGAATCGTAGTAATTGATCCCGTAATGCGCGGCCAACTTCTGTCCAACTTCTCTTCCGCCGGAGCCATATTGTCTTCCGATTGTGATGATGGTCTTCATATCTTACCTCCGTTAAGCAATAGATAGACTGCTTATACCAGTATTATACATGCAGAGGATAAATTATGCAAATTTAATAATTAATGGATGGTTTATATGCTGTTATTGTCTAATTTGCTGAGAATTTCTTCAAAATACTGTGGCAAGGGAGCGCTGGTCTCAATATATTCCCCAGTGCGGGGATGTATAAATCCGAGAATTCCTGCATGCAGACACTGTCCCTGCGTTTTAAACGGGGATTTGCGCTTGCCGCCGTAGACTTCATCTCCCAGCAGCGGGTGGTGGCTGTGTGACAGGTGGACGCGGATTTGGTGGGTGCGCCCTGTCTCCAGGCGGCATTCTAAGTATGTGTATTGCCCAAAGCGCCTGAGCACTTTGCAGTGGGTGACCGCTCTCTTACCATCGGGTCTTACAGCCATGCGCTTGCGCTCTTTGGGGTCTCTTCCGATGGGAAGGTCAATGGTGAAGTTGTCCTCGGAAATATTGTCGTAGACGATGCAGTAATAGCGCCTGACGATCGAGTGCTCCTGCAGCTGCGCGGCGATACTCTGATGGGCCATATCGTTCTTGCAGATAATGATGCTGCCCGTCGTATCTCTATCGATTCTATGCACGATACCAGGCCTCATAATGCCGTTGATGCCGGACAGGCTGTCACCGCAATGATACATGATCGCGTTGACAAGCGTGCCTGTATAATGTCCGGGCGCGGGATGCACAACCATGCCCTTGGGCTTATTGACGACGAGCACATCCTCGTCCTCGTACAAAATATCTAACGGGATATCTTCGGGAAGAATATCGGGGATCATCTTTTCAGGGAGACTGAGCCGGATCACATCGTTCTCATGCACCTTGGCGCTTGGCTTGGCCTCTTTGCCGTTTAGAAGAACGCTCCCGTCCTTGATCAGGGACTTGAGATAGCTTCTGGAATGTCCCTCCGATAAAGAAGCGATCACAGCGTCAAATCGCTCGTCGTCCAGTTCTTCCGGCACAATAAACTCGTTGGTCTGTTCCATAGGGACTCCTTTCAATGTCCTATCTTTCTATGTCTTATCTTTTTATGTCCTATTTTTTTATGGCCTATCTTTTTAATGGCCCAAAAAGTCGAGGTCCTCTTCCTTGTAATGGAAAAGGATCAGATAGGCGAGGACAAACACGGAACACGTCACATAGATGTCCGCGACATTAAATACGGGAAAATCGATCAGGCTAAAATAAATAAAATCCCTAACATAGTGAAGAAGGACTCTGTCGATCAAGTTGCCGGCCGCACCCGCTGCGATGCATATAAGCACGATCCGCAGGGGGAGGTATTTCCGGCTGCTCGGCATGCGAACATAGAGCACGATCAGGGCGATTAAAGCGATCAAAGAAATAAAACTGAGGATCACGGTGCCATTCTGAAAGATGCCAAACGCGGCGCCTCGGTTCTGGATATAGTAAAACTCCAGTACGCCATGGATCAGTTCCACATGCCTGCCATCCTGCAGTGCCTGTACAGCCAATGCCTTCGTGAACAGATCGGCTGCGACGAGGATACAGAATAAGACGGCAGCTTTTATCGCTTGTTGGATTGTAATACGCATGGGAACCTCCTTCGTGATGCGCTGTTGTATGATTGCATGATACAATGCGTTGTCTATATTAGTCAATAAACTGACTCGGTCAATCATTGTGATTAGCCTTTAAATCCAGGCGAATCACTGCTCTTGAAAGAACGTGGATCGCCTGGTGGAACCCTCGCAATAAAAAACGCACCAAACATTGTCCGGTGCGCTTTTAGTATTCTTTGTGATTGGCGGGATCGGATTAATTTCGTCCGCCGTAAGGCATGCTCAAGGTATTGGTATTACTGCGGTCAATACTGGCATGTGTGGAAATATCGCCGGATACATCTACATTTGCGGGTGTGATCACAAAGATATAATGGGAAATCTTCATGACATTGCCGTGAATTGCGTAGCAGGAACCGGACGTAAAGTCGATGATCCGCTGTGCGATCTCAACATCGAGACCTTCCAGATTCAGGACGACTGTGCTGTTGGCCAGAAGTGTATCGGTCACGTCTCTCGCATCGTTGACGGATGTGGGCTTGAATACGCATACTTCCATGCCGGCTTCCGAATACTGCTTCTTGACCTGGCGGGATACAGAAGCGGATTCGCTGCGATCTGCTGCGCCAAATCTCTTCCTGGGCTTGGGCGCTGCAGCGGGCAGATCCTCCTCCTCGAGATTGTCGCTTACGGAAGCGGCTGTCGAAGCGGGACGGGACGATCTGGTCTCCGGCTGTGCAGCGGGTTTCTCGTCATCTCCGTAATAATCCTCGTCCTCGTATTCCTCATCTTCATCGTAATCGTCATCGTCATTGAATTTCATGGCGTTGAACAGCTTATCCATAACACTCATATCAGTTAAACTCCTTTATTAAGATTCAGATCCGGATGCACCGCGGGTCTGTAGACGGCGGGAATCAGGTATAAATCCTCTCTCCGAATATGCCGGTCCCGACGCGAACGATCGTTGCGCCTTCCTCGATCGCGACCTCAAAATCGCCCGTCATACCCATGGAAAGAACATTCATAGAGACATTATCAATGCATTTTTGACTGATGTCAACAGCTAATTCTCGGAGCATGGCAAAATACCGGCGGTTGGTCTCCGGATTGTCCGTATAAGGCGCGATTGTCATCAGACCTTCAACATGTATACCTTTGAGCACTGAAACGGCCTTTATGAGGCTTTCAGCGCCGTCATAGGCCACACCAAACTTGCTGTCCTCGTCGGCGACATTGACTTCGATCAGAATTGGCATCACAACGCCGGCCTTCTGGGCCTCCTCGCTGATGGTCTGGGCCAGGCGAAGGCTGTCGACGCTGTGGATCATCACCGTATTTCCGAT
>JBGUKV010000123.1:0-4127 GCA_045114655.1 Candidatus Allocopromorpha sp.
ATCGTCGCCATCAACAAGATGGATAAGCCTGGCGCCAATCCGGAAATCGTCAAGAAAGACCTGGCGGAAAACGGCGTACTCGTCGAAGACTGGGGCGGAGACGTCATCAGCGTGCCTGTATCCGCGAAGACCGGCGAAGGCATCACCAATCTGCTGGAGATGATTTTGCTGCAGGCTGAGGTGCTGGAACTGAAGGCCAACCCGGACAGACTGGCCATGGGTACTGTACTCGAAGCCAGACTGGACAAGGCCAAGGGCCCGATCGCGTCCCTGCTGGTGCTCAACGGTACACTGAAGTCCGACATGAGCGTGGTCGCAGGTACTTGCTCCGGCAAGATCCGTCTGATGACCAACAGCAAGGGCGAGAAACTGAAGAAGGCAGGCCCGGCAACTGCTGTTGAGATCCTGGGACTTTCCGACGTACCGGTGGCAGGCGACCAGTTCAACGCGGTCAAGAAGTCCAGCCAGGCGAAGGAAATCGCATACCACAGACAGCAGAAGGTCAGACAGGAGATCCTGGCCAGAAATTCCAGCACAACGCTGGAAGAACTGTTCAGCCAGATCCAGGAGGGCGAGGTCAAGGAACTCAACCTCATCATCAAGGCGGACGTACAGGGTTCTGTCGGCGCGATCGTTACATCGCTTGAGAAACTGTCCAATGACGAAGTCAAAGTCAATATCGTTCATACCGGCGTCGGTGCCATCAACGAATCCGATGTCATGCTGGCAGGAACATCCGGATCCATCATTATCGGATTCAACGTCAGACCGAGTGTGGCGGTAACAGGCATGGCGGAGAGAGACGGCATCCAGATCAGAACATACAACGTCATTTACAACATCATCGACGACGTTGAGAACGCGATGAAGGGTATGCTCGATCCGGAATACAAGGAAGTCGTACTGGGAACAGTCGAGATCAGAGAAACCTTCAAGGTGCCGAACGTAGGCATCATCGGCGGCGCGTACGTTACAGACGGCAAGGTTGTCCGCAACGAGTCCGTCAGACTGGTGCGTGACGGTATCGTCATCCACGAAGGCAAGATCTCATCCCTCAAGAGATACAAAGACGACGCCAAGGAAGTCGCACAGGGTTATGAGTGCGGTATCGGCATCGAAAACTACAATGACATCAAGCAGGGCGACATCATCGAGTGTTACACGATGGAAGAAGTCGCCAGAAACTAGACTGAAGGCAAAAGCTTCATGCAAAAGCAATATAGAGAGGTTGGGATAAGACTATGACAAAAGGTTACAGACAAGGCCGTATCGGCGAAGAGATCCGCAGGATCATCAGCGAGATGCTCCTGTCGGATCTGAAGGATCCGCGCCTGGATTCCATGATCAGCATCACGGATGTGGAAGTCACAAAAGACAACAGCTACGCCACCGTGTACTTTTCACCGCTGGGAGTGACCGGCAGCGAAGAGGAACTGCAGGCCAAACAGGAAGAGGTCCTGGAGGCGTTCAACAAGGCCAAAGGCTTCATCAGAAGCCGGATCGGCCATGAAATGAAACTGCGGCACGTGCCGGAACTGATCTTCAAAGTGGATCATTCCATGGAGTATTCACGGCATATTGAGGATATCATCAGGACATTATGAAGAAAAACACAGACATCAAAACTTTAAGCGACAAGCTGTTTTCGGCAAAACGGGTCGTATTGTTTCCCCATGAGAATCCGGATGGGGACTGCACAGGCGCATGCACAGCGCTCAGTCTCGCTCTGCGAAATGCAGGCGTGGAATGTTGTGTCTGCTCCGACCTGCCCCCAAAGTATCTGGGGTTTCTCAATCAGGAGACGTATACAGACAATCGTGAGCCCATGCAGCAGCCGTACATCAGCGCAGCGATCGACTGCAACAGAGAAGACCGCATGGGAGACCGTGCAAAGGCATTCCGGGCAGGGAGTGAGCTGCTTTGCCTCGACCACCACGCCAACGATGACGGGTTCGGGGACCTATATTACATCGATGAGGATGCGGCAGCAGCATGTGAGATCATTTATGATGTAATCAAGGCGGCGGATGCAACCATCACCAGAGACATCGCAAACGCCATCTATACGGGAATCATAACGGACACCGGCGGGTTCCGGCATTCCAATACCACAGCGCATACCCATGATCTCGCCAGTGAAATGCTTCGCATCGGTGTCGACCATAATGATGTTATGGTCGCCCTATACAATAACAAGAGTTTAAGGAAAGTCCGCTGTGAAAACAAGGCAGTCGAGAAGATGCTGCTCTTCGCGGAGGGCAAAGGCGTGATCAGTTATCTCACAAGCGGCGAGATGGCCGAAATGGACGCGCATTCAGAGGATGCAGACGAGATCATCGACAGGCTCCGTGAAATAGAGGGCGTAGAAATGTCCGCTTATCTGGAGGAACGTGAGGAAGGCATCAAGGTCAGCATGAGATCCAAGACAGATTCCAGCGTTCTAGAAATCTGCACACGAAACGGCGGCGGCGGTCATGTGAAGGCAGCCGGCTGCACGATCAAAGACTCGATGGAGAATGTCTTTGCACTGATCAAGCATGAAATGGAAGATGCGCTGAGCTGATGAAAGACGGCATTCTCGTACTGTACAAACCACAGAACTGGACTTCCAGCGACTGCGTGGCTGTGTGCCGCAGGGCCCTTGGCATCAAAGGCGTCCACGGCGGCCGCAAGGTCGGACACGGCGGCACGCTGGACCCGATGGCAACAGGCGTTCTGCCTGTTTTTGTCGGTCAGGCCACCCGCATCATGGAATACATGGAACTGGACACGAAGACCTATGTCTGTTGCGCCAAGCTTGGGATGACGACGGACACCCTGGATATCTGGGGTCAGGTCGTATCGGAGACCCCCTGGGAGGAGGCACGGAAGACCTTTGGCATCGACAGATCCGCGCTTTTGGATGCGGTAGCATCTTTTGAAGGGGAAATCGAGCAGATCCCGCCGAAATACTCAGCGGTCCGGGTAAACGGCAAACGCCTCTATGATTACGCGTACAAAGGCAAGGAAGTCGATTTTGAGATCAAGCCGCGAAAGGCTTTTGTCGACCGTATCTGCGTGATCGACACGGATCTCGAAACGGGTCAGTTTGCCTTTGAAATAGAGTGTTCGAAGGGAACCTATGTCAGGACCATCTGCAGCGACATCGGGGAAAAACTCGGATGCGGCTGCGTGATGACCGCCCTGGAGCGGACCGCCGTCGGCAATATCAGCATCGAGCAGGCCTCGGTTTCCACGGAAGATGTGAAAAACATGGAACTTGGACAGCTGGACGGGATGCTTTTGCCTGCCGATTACCCGCTGGTGCACTTCGGGAAGGCGGTGATGCCTGCAGAGCGCGCCGATTACTTCCGCATGGGCAACAGCATCTGGCTGAGTCAGGTGAATATCGCGGAAACGCCGGATCCGGACGTCACGGGACTTGTAAACGCCCGGGGCAGGGATTACAGCCTGATTTACAAGGTTTATGAAGAAGAGACAGGGGAGTTTCTGGGAACGGGATTTTTGGATCAGAAAGAAGGAAGACTCAAAGCCGACAAGGTATTTGCGGCGCGCGAGCAACAGCGATAGAGTAACTGCGATTGAAGTATGAAGACATTTGAAAGACTGGAAGACATTACGAATATAGAACCGACGGTCGTGGCGCTGGGCAATTTCGACGGCATCCACAAGGGCCATCAGGAGATCATCGGCCGCAGCGTCAAGGAGGCAGAAGCGGCCGGTCTGAAGAGCGCGGTGTTCACGTTCTCGAACCACACGAGTTCGATCCTGAAAAACGTGCCGCAGGTAAAGAATATCCTCTATCCGGAAGAGAAGATGGAGATCCTCGAGAGCATGGGCGTGGATTACGTCTTCAACATTCCGTTTACGGAAGAAATCCTCCGCATGTCGCCGGAAGCGTTCATCGAGGAGATCCTCGTGAAGAGGTTCAACATCCGTGAGGCGTACTGCGGATTCAATTACAGCTTCGGATACAAAGCGTCCGGCACTCCGGAGATCCTTATGCACGAAGGCCTCAGGCACGGATTCGGCATCCACGTGCAGGAGCCTTATATGATCGACGGCGTTGTTGTCAGCAGCACCTACATCCGCAAGCTCATCGAGGAAGGCCGCATGGAGGAATGCGC
>JBGUKV010000124.1:0-3813 GCA_045114655.1 Candidatus Allocopromorpha sp.
GGCCATCTGCAGCTCCTGCTTCATACGGCGCTCGGATTCGTCGATATAGCCCTTCAGTGTCGTAACGGTCTGATTGATATCATCGGAGAGGTGCACGAACTCGACCGAATTATGGACGGTGACTTTCTCGTCCAGGTCTCCCTCGATGATCTTGAGGAGCGAGTGGTTGACGGATTTCAGGTTTTTGACAACGAGTGAGTTGACCACTTCCGTGATCAGAAGGTAGAGCACCGTAAACAGAAGGATATCCGAAAGCAGCGTCTCATAGGAACGGTTGACCTGCTCTTGGACGATTGCGTCGTAGCGCCAGCCGATCATCAGATGCAGATCGTCGTCCAACTGCCTGGCGATGCATAAAAGATCCATCCCGCCATAGTAGTGCATCGTGGTGCGGAAGACGCCGCGATCCATGTGCTCCTGGCAGATGGCAAAATCTTCGTCGGGCAGGCGGCTGACATCGGGATCCTCGCGGTAGAGACTGGAGACGATATCCTGATTTCCATTGTAAAGAAGATACAGGGCGTCGTCGTTCATGGCCATGGCGACATAGGGCAGTACCTCGTTCGCCCTGCCGGGCTCATCGGCCATGTCGTTGTAAAGCTGCTGACAGTCGGTGGCGAGCTTCTTTAAGTAACTCTCCGCCTCCTGGCGGGATGTGTGTATGAAGAAGTTGATGTCCATTAGGTGATTGAGGGTGAAGAGGACCAGAATGACGATCAGCATACGCCTTCGGAAACGCGTGGCGATCGGGGTCTTTTCAATATCTGTAAATGGAACAGATTCCGGAGAGTCGCCGGACATGCGACCGATGACAAACGAGCAGGCCATGAGTCCGATCGCGGTGAAGATGATCATGGGAACGGAACAGCTTCGCACGATGAGGATGGCCATGTGCATGTGAGAGCGGTGCGTAATGAGGACCGCATACATGTGGAAAACCTCCATGACAGCACCGACGAAGAAAGACGACATCATGGGGGGAATCTTTTGCTCATTGAACAGCTTGGTTTTCAGTATGGCGGAAAAAAAGCCGGCCAGACAGGTAGAGATGCTGCAGGCTATAGTCGTGAAGGAGCCGATGCCCCAATAGGTGCCTGCAATGTAGCGCTCCAGACCGCCGATGACGCCGGCGATGATGCCGGATACGGGGTCAAAAAACAGGCCCGCCGCAAGGGGCCCGATGTCCCTGACATTCAGAACCATGCTCTTATAGTTGACGCCCAGATGCGTTGACGCTATGGAAGAGAGGCCAAACAGGACGCCGACGGTAATCCGGTCGAGAGCTGTGTGTTCTCGCTTGGACCAAATTCGCCAGGCCAAAGCGGTGACGCATATATAGAGAGCTGTCGAAACAGTCATTTTCACGAGCATTATTTCCATGTCTGTATTCGCTTTCCTTTGTATGGATCGGATGATGCGCCTGTCAGCGCAGAGGTGCGTGATCACTTACCACTATTATACAGGATAAGAGGGGGCGATTCACGGTTTATTTGGCGCGATCGCAGGCGGTGCAATTACAGTGGGGGACCCTTATCCTGCGATGATTGAAGATAGGCGCAATCATATTGCAGTTTATTATTATTCAAATAATGGTCAAAAAAATGGAAAAAGTCGCAAAGAAATGCATATGATGGTCCAAAAAATGACCAACCAGACAACTCCTGATGATTATTTACACACATCGAGGCAATAAAGTTATACAATCAATCCCGTATAGGGACATAAAGCCGAAAGGATACGCTTGTGGATAGGTTAGAGAAGAGAACGAAAAAAGCATTCATTGGGAAGGTCATTGACCTGGCCGGAGGTCACTTCAAGGAAGACGAGCTCAATCTGCTTTATGATGTGGTGAAATACAGGGAGCAATACAGCGGCCTGGCCAAATCATACATGATCAATGAAAAAGGGAAGAGCCCCGACGGGAAGTATATACGAATTACTTCGGTCACATATACATTTCTTGGGAGTGAGAATCATGCATTTGTGAGAGAAGAATGCAATTACGTTGGTATTGACGGACAGACGGGCAGCTGGAAACGTGACTATCGGACAGCGAGAGAGATGCTAGGCGTTATCGGAAAAATATTTCGTTGAAAGAAGGACTGCAGAGATTCCCCAGCTCTGCAGTCCTTCTATTTGCGGCGCGCGCGATCACAGGGCGACTCTGTTAGTAAGGAAAATCTTGGAATTACGACAACTTGGAGGCGTATCCGTGCATTGATTTTACAGCGCTGATTTACTAAAATCGGAGTTAGAAGTGAATATCATTTACGAGGGGGACGACGATGACACTAGCTGGATTCTACTTCAGACAGTTTAGCATGATACAGTACATAGACTTCGCGTTTCGACTGTTGCTCGCCTTTTTCATTGGCGGAACGATTGGCCTTGAGCGAAGCAACCATTTCAAGGAAGCCGGCATCCGCACCCATATCCTGGTCTGTGTCACGGCAGCTTTGATCATGCTCATATCCAAATATGGGTTTGCAGATCTGAGTGGTACGGAGATGATGGAAACGTTCGGAACCAAAGGCGCGGATTCCGCCCGGGTTGCCGCGCAGGCAGTGAGCGGTATTTCATTCCTATGTGCAGGCGTCATCATTAAAGTGGGCAGCAATATAAAAGGGTTGACGACCGCCGCAGGCATCTGGATGACAGCCGGGATTGGCCTTGCGATCGGCGCAGGTATGTATTTCGTTGTGGCGGTCACGGTTGTGCTCTTGTGGATCGTACAATATGCGCTTTACAAGATGCCTTTTGGCGCAGATTCTTATGACAGCTATCATGTCGTTTTAAAGGTCCGGAACGCACAGGATTTTGACGCAGAGCTGCAAACAAAGTTGAAAGAATTAGAAGTTCAGATCACCGATAGTAATATTACCTGGACAAGAGATGGCGGAACGGAATATGATTTTATTCTTCGCCGGGCAGAGTCAATCGACTATAACGAACTCAAGCAATTTGTTGCGGAGCACGAAGAAATCATATCGTACAGCTATTGCCCGATTACCAGAAGCCCTGTGATTTGAAGGGACATACTAAGAGCCGGCTTGCAGTCTTGAAATGCTGCAAGCCGGCTCATTTTGTTTCATCAAACCGATTCCGTAAACGTAAACTTCATCGGCCCTATTTGCACATCCAGACGGTTGCCGGTTTCCTCTTTGGAAAATCGCGCGGCGTCGTCCATAATCGTCATCGCGGCCAGGAAGCTCATCGCCCCGAAGACGGGGATGAGGAATAGGATGAGCGATTGCAAGCTGCAGGGACTCATCTGCTCCCAGCTGTTGGCGGTGATCTTCGATTTCAGGAAGTACCACTTGGCTACGATACACACATACAAAATCACACTCAGTAACACTTGGAACATTGCCAGGTAGGTCAATATCTCTCTCAAGGTCCCTCCTTCCATAACTAAACAGTAACGGCAACAGGTCACCCACGTGATGGCACCACGCACAGCACGTGGCATGAGATGGATTATTAATATACTATATTTTGACAAAGATGAAAAGCAGTTTTTGAGTCAAAGAGAACAGGTCCGTTGACTCATGTAACTCATGCCATGTCGCATGTAATACGGCGCAGCGTATTGCGTCTTATAGGTTGGCATACAATTTTTGCCAGAACTCTTGATTAAAAGACCCAAAGGAGGACATAATGCGTATTAACAATCTTGAGAATGCAAACAGACATTTCACTAAGAAGATGGGGAACTTCAGCGTTCTGGAATATGACAAGGATCTCAGCGTCAATTTCTTCAATGCAGAGGCGGAATATTTTGGCTCCAAGATGGGCGTTCATCGCAGACAGCTG
>JBGUKV010000125.1:0-3053 GCA_045114655.1 Candidatus Allocopromorpha sp.
AAGCTGACCGATGCGATCTCCGTGAATGCAGCCACTTCCTTGTTGATGCCGTCCGGCAGCCGAACCAGTCTGTCCCGCCGCATCGGCACGTTGTCCTGCATGAATCCGTCGAATCCGCTGGCCCGGAACTTGCTGCTGCGAAGATAGTTCTCCGCAATGACATCGTCCTCTTCCACCGGCGTATTCGGGATCATGACAACGCATTCGCCCTCCTCGAACTCGCCTTTGCTGTCGTAGACGACCTTGCCGATGCCTTCATGGATCAGCGCCATGGGAAGCTTTTTCTTCAGCACTTCCGGAGCGCGCTTGCCCTGATAGTAGCGCTGGTCGGCATTGCAGATCGAAAGATGGGTCGGTCTGACTACCACGACATCCTGCGTCAGGTCAATGTCGGTGAACTCTGTTTCAAATTTTCTCGGTTTGACGAGTCTGTATATGGTATTAAACATCTCTTCCGCCTTTCATCAGTGTCTCTGCTACAGTAAGGTCATACGGATACGTCACTTTGATATTGAACGGCTCGCCCTTGACAATATGCACCGGCTTGCCTTTGATCACGTAGATTTTGCAGGCGTCTGTGAGGATCTCTTTTTCCTCTTCGGTCAGAGCCTCGTAAGTCGCCTTCAGTTCCGCCGCCTTAAAGCTCTGCGGCGTCTGGCCCTGGTAGAGCTTGCTTCTGTCCGGAATGCTGCTGAGCGCTTGCCCGTCATCGGACTGAACGATTGTATCCGTAGCCGGGATGACCGTGTCGCAGGCACCGAATTGGGTTGCCGCCGCAATGTTCTCCTCGATGATCCTGTATGTGACGAAGGGGCGCACCGCGTCATGGGTTACGATGACCGCATCGTCCAGGCCGTAGTTTTCTTCGATATATCTGACGGCGTTCATGATGGTCTCGTTTCTGACTGCGCCGCCCTGGATGACAACGACATTGTCCATGTTGCCCAGGTACTTCTGCAGCACATCTTTCGTATACTCGATCCATTCTTCCGGGGTGAGCACGATCACCTTCTCAAAGCCTCTGTACAACGCAAACTTCTCCACCGTGTGCACGATGATCGGTTTCTCACCGATGTGCAGAAACTGCTTTGGCTTGTCCGCGCCCATTCTGTGTCCAACTCCGCCTGCCAGTATTACTCCGAAATTCATAAACTCCTCCAATCTGCTATCTGTTTGCTATCCGGTCAAGAAGGTACTGTCCCATCTCTTCCGTACAGTGCTCACGTTTTTCTATATACTTGTCAGCGAACTGCCTGACCCTGTCCGGTTCCCATTCGCCCCGGTCGATGATCTCCATCACCTCCGCGGCGCTCTCCCGCACCGGTCCCGGCATCTCGCTGCTGTAATCCAGATAAAAATCTCTTCCCGCAATATACTCCCCGATATCGAACGCATAGAATACCAGAGGTCTTCCCTTGAGCGCCGCTTCATAGGTCACCGCAGAGTAGTCCGTGATCACCACGTCGCAGACACTGAGCATATCCATCGTGGGGAACTTCCTGTCCACGATCGCCTGCCCGCCCGCGATCCGGGCCGCATCCAGCGGATGCAGTTTCACGATCAGATCGTACCTGCTGTAGTCGACCGCGTCGATCAGCCGCTTGACATCCTCTGATATATCTTTCCCTTTCCGGAACGTCGGCGCATAAAGGAGTACCCTCCTGCCGTCTTCTCCGATCCGGGGATAGGTGCTTCTGATTTTTTCTTTGTTCTTCTCATCGCGCTCCTGATCAAGGATCGCATCCACCCGCGGCAGGCTCATGACTGTCAATGCTTCTTCGTCATATCCGAAGGCTTCTGCAAAAGCCCCGCGGCTTGCCTCGCTGCTTGTAAATATAATATCATATTGTTCATGCATATGCATGGTATTTGCAGTCTCGCTGCTGCGTCCCCCTGCCTGATCCAGAATGCTCAAGCTGAATTTCTTAAGGGATCCCAGCGCGTGCCACATCTGCGCGATGAGCAGCCCGTCCCTGTGCCTGAGCAGGCACGCGGCGATGCAGTAGGTGTCCAGAATCACCATCTTCGATGTCGCCATGCAGCGCATCTGCCTGAGCATATGCAGCATGTATCCTGCGTAGGCGGCGGGCCCGTGTCCGATCTCCCTGCACAGCACGACCGTTTCGAAGCCCTTTTCCTGAAACCAGGCATCCAGCGCTCTGATATCATAGGAAGGCTTATTGCTCTGCCTGCTTAAGAATACGATTCTGTTTTTCACCGGAGCGAGCTTCATGATGCCGTACACGGCATTGAGCGCTCCTGTGCCGATTTTTATCAGTGTTCCAAGCATAGTTGCCTCATCACCTGAGAAAGCGTTCGCACACTCTCTCACCTGCATGTCCGTCACAGGCAGACATAAATCTGTTGCGGAAGACTTCACGTCTTTCGGCCATCAGATTTTCCTTCTTCACCGCCCGGATCAGTTCTTCCTGATTCCCGGCCGTCTCTCCGTAAACATAATCTTCAAAGCTGTAGAACAGCCCTCTCGTATCCGCGTACTCCTCCCTGTCATACACATAGTATATGATGGGGCGTCCTGTCAGCAGATACTCGAATATGGCAGAGGAGTAATCCGTGACCATCATATCCGACGCCATCATCAGATCGTTGATGTCCTCCTCTGAAACATCGATGATGCAAAGGCCGTCCAGACTTTTTTCATAAGGATACGGCGCGCCTTTTTTCAAATTTCCCGCCATGGCAGGATGCCACTTGAGCATCAGCGTGTATCCTTCTCCCAGCTGCCGGATGAACTGCTCCAGATCCAGCTTGTCAAAATCATAGGTCGCGTCGGCGATCCTCGTCCCCCTGTAGGTGGGGGCAAACAAAATCTTCTTCCGGTCCCTGATCTGCGGGAACCTGCGCAGGATTCTCTCTGCCGCCTGCTCCCGGTATGCATCATCAAAGAACACATCCGTCCGCGGGATCCCTGTGGCGTATACGCGCTCCAGCGGGATATCGTAGGCATCGGCATAGCATTGGCGGATCTCTTCGGCGCTCACGATGGCGCCTGTATACTTGCGGTGGCCTTTGCTGACCCGCACGCCGCCGGT
>JBGUKV010000126.1:0-3158 GCA_045114655.1 Candidatus Allocopromorpha sp.
TGTCTCCGGCTCGAAGTGGAATGCCGCGTCGTTCACCTGCAGTTTTTCCAAGGCGTCCTTGACATTCTCATACTTTTCACCCTCTGCCGGGTAAATTCCGCAGTATACCATGGACGGAACCTTTTTATAGCCGGGTAGCGGTTCGTCGGCAGGCGCGTCGTCCAAGGTGATCGTATCGCCTACTCTGGCATCCGCGACATGCTTGATGCTGGCGCAGATATAGCCGACTTCCCCTGCCCTGAGGCAGTTGCACTCGACCGGTCCCGGGGAATACACCCCGACTTCCGTGACCTCGTATTTTTTGTTTGTATTCATCAGACGGATCATGTCGCCTTCTTTGACCTGTCCGTCGAAAATGCGCGTATAGATGACAACGCCTTTGTAGTTGTCATAGTAGGAGTCAAAGATGAGAGCTTTCAGGCGGGCGTTTTCATCACCGGACGGCGCCGGGATCTTCTGCACGATCTCCTCCAGCAGCTCGTCTACGCCGGTCCCTTCCTTCGCAGAAACAAGCGGCGCGTCCTGAGCCTCCACTCCTATGACTTCTTCGATCTCATCGCGCACCTCATCCGGTCTGGCGCTTGGCAGATCGATTTTATTGAGCACCGGCATAATTTCCAGATCCTCGTCCATCGCCAGATAAACGTTGGCAAGGGTCTGCGCTTCCACGCCCTGTGTGGCATCCACGACGAGAACAGCGCCTTCGCAGGCGGCCAGCGAACGGGACACTTCGTAGGTGAAGTCAACATGCCCCGGCGTATCGATGAGGTTGAAAATGTATTCATTGCTATCTTTGCTGTGAAAGACCATTCTGGTCGTCTGCAGCTTGATGGTAATGCCCCTCTCCCGTTCCAGTTCCATGTTGTCCAGATACTGATCCCGCATATCGCGGTGGCTGACCGTTCCGGTCATTTCAATCATTCTGTCCGCAAGGGTGGATTTGCCGTGGTCGATATGGGCAATGATGCTGAAATTTCTGATGTACTGTTTATAATCGCTCATATATTACTTAAGATACTCTTCTTTGTGGGCTGTATATGCTCTTTTGATGCTTTCAAATGTCTCTTCACTCAGGTCATGTTCGATCTTGCAGGCGTCCTCCCTGGCAGTTTCCGGGTTAACGCCCAGTCTGATGAAAATGTCAGTCAGAAGATTGTGGCGCTCATAGATCATCCGCGCGATCTCTTCCCCGCTCTCCGTCAGGCAGATATAGCCGTCGCCGTCTCTTCTGATCAGGTCATCGGCCTCCAGATGTTTCATTGCAACGCTCACGCTGGGTTTACTGAAACCCAGATGATTGACGACATCGATTGCTCTCACGGCACCCTTTTCTTCCCGGACCATGAGAATCGCTTCCAGATAGTTTTCTGCAGATTCAAGTATTTTCATTTTATTTACTCCTTGATTCCGAACACAGAACCGCTGTTTCAAGGGCCAGTTTCATCATATTCGTAAAACTGTTTTGTCTCTCTTCAACTGTGGACTTTGCGCCCGTTACAAAATTGTCGCTGATGCTCATGATCGCCAGGGCGTTCACTCCTGCTGCTGCGCAGTTCATGTACAGTGCGGCAGCTTCCATTTCAACGCCAAGCACGCCGACTGCAGCCCATGCCTTCCACCAGTCCGGATCGTTTTCGTAGAAGACATCACAGGACACCAGATTACCGGCAGCGAATTCGATACCAGTCGCATCAGAAGCGTCTCTGACCTTGGAGAGCAGTTCATAGCTGGCCGTCGGTGCATAGGTTCCATTCAGATTATATGTATGCGCGAAATTAGAATCCGTTGACGCGCCTACTGCGACAACGATCTTGCCCAGATCCAGATTTTCCAGGAATGCCCCTGCAGTCCCGATCCGGATCAGATTTTTGCATTTGTATTCATGAATCAGCTCATAGGAATAGATGCCCATGGACGGCATTCCCATACCGGTTCCCTGCACGGAGACAGGAACGCCCTTATAAGTTCCTGTGAAGCCGAGCATATTGCGGACATCTGTATAGCATCTGGCGTTTTCCAGGAAATTCTCCGCAATAAACTTTGCTCTGAGCGGATCGCCCGGCAGAAGAACTGTTTCTGCAATATCTCCTATATTCGCGGCATTGATATGTGTACTCATAATATTACCTCAGTTAAAACCAAGCAAACTACAAATTTCCAGATATTAATTATAACACAAAATCTCCCAATAAAAAACCACTCCGCTGAGACAATCCGGAGTGGTTAGTCTTCTCTGGCGCTTTGCGCCGCACATTTAACTTATGTGCCGGTGGGGACGGGTGAGAATTAGGCGTTCGCCTTGTTGAATCTCTGTGTCAGTCTTGAAACTTTTCTTGAAGCAGCGTTCTTATGGATCGTGCCCTTAGCCGCAGCCTGCATCAGCTTCTTCTCAGCCAGTGCCAGATCTGCCTTTGCCTGTTCCATATCGCCAGCTGTGATAGCTGCGTCGAATGACTTCAGGACGTCCTTCAGGTGACCCTTGACTCTTCTGTTTCTAGCAGTTTTCTTGTCGATTACACGGATTCTTTTCTTTGCGGATTTAATATTAGCCATTAAATTACCCCACTTTCCTAATTTACAGCTCGCGCAGCCTTATTGCCGCGCCTAAACACGCAAGCAGTATTATATACTAAGCATCAAAGGCTTTCAAGCACTTTCTTGAAGCTTTCTGAAGCTTTTGCTTTTGTTTCTTCTTCATCGACGAAGAGCACTTCGCCGTCCTTGTAAATGATTTCTCCGTCGCAGACGGTCATTACGATATCTGAACTCTGCGCAGCAAAGACAATATTGGCAAGTGTGTCATAATCCGGCGTCAGATGCTCCCGGTCGAGATCGAACAGGATGAAGTCCGCACGGAATCCTTCCTTGATGAGGCCGCAGTCGGTTCTTCCCTGTGCCAGCGCCCCGTCTCTGGTCGCTGCTTTGATCAGTTCTGCAGCCGGGATCGCATTCGCGTCCAAGGCGCTGCCTCTGCAGAGCAGCGCAGCCAAGTGCAGCTCTTCCATTACATTAAGATTGTTGTTGGAAGAAGCCCCGTCTGTTCCGATGGTGATTTTCATGCCTTTGTCATAAAACTCCTTGATCGGCGCGATTCCGCTGCCCAGTTTCAGGTTCGAAGAAGGATTGTGAGACACGACTGCACCGTGTTCCGTCATGAT